>NZ_JBSLYH010000004.1:0-220024 GCF_055793305.1 Calyptranema fuscum S582 | reverse complement strand
ATTGACAGAAGATTTCCGCGTAATAGTTAATTTGGGCTGGATAGGCAGAATTCTTCTGTATATTTTTAGGTCTACACCATTGAATGCCCCGAACAGGATGGGCTGCGTCTTGACTCGTTGGGTTGCCCTTCGATTTCGTTCAGGACGTAGGCTGGGTAAGCGGGGTCGGAACCAGCGGAGAATTTTTTGACTAGAAATTTGCTCGCCGCTAAATAGGGAAGCTCACAATTCTAGTTTTGGGGTATGAGATAATCTCAGTTCACTACCCACTCAAAATTCTCTCCCCTGCTGTCCTGTTGCTGTGTGTATGACCCGAGATCTGTTTGCCCGCGAAGCTCTGGCTCAAATTCCTAAACTGCTGACGTTGCTCGATCGCAATCCCCATAGCCCTACCTATGGCTGTTTCGATCGCAATTTTTGGCATTACAAAATCATCGATTTTCCCAGTGGCATGGCGCAGGAGTTTGTCTATCCGCTGGCGTTAGCGTATGACACGGCGATCGCAGACAATCCTTACTATCAGCAACCCGTGATCCGCGATTGGGTGGAGGCAGGGATTCTTTATGCGGCGCGGAGTGCCCATGCCGATGGCTCTTGTGATGATTATTTTCCGTTTGAACGGGCAGGGGGAGCGGCAGCGTTCTCACTGCTTGCCTGTGTTGAAAGCTATCGCCTATTGGGGTTACAGAGCGATCGCGCCCTGGCATTTTTTGAAAAGCGGGCAGACTGGTTGGCACATCATCACGAAAGCGGACGGTTGACCAATCATCAAGCGTTAATTGCGCTGTGTTTAGAACGGGTGTCGCGGCTATTGGGTGTGTCGAAGTGGCAGGACGCGATCGCCCAACGGCTAGAGCGGGTATTGGCCTGGCAAGATGCAGAAGGCTGGTTTCAAGAATATGAGGGCTGCGATCCGGGCTACCATACGCTGACGATCGATTGTTTGGCGCAGATCTATGAAATGCGACCGGAAGAACGCTTACGGGCGGCGATCGTTAAAGCTGTTGATCTGGCAGCGTTGTTTATTCATCCTGATGGGTCTTATGGCGGCGAATATACCAGTCGCAATACCTACAACTTTTTTCCCCATGGGTTTGAGTTGGTAGGAAAATGGATGCCGCAAGCTTTGAATATGAGCGATCGCTTTCTCATAGGGTTAGCCAATGGGCTGGCTCCTTGCTACGCCGATGATCACATCATTGGACACCACACCTGGAACTATCTGCTAACCTGGCGTGATTTTGTCTGCGATCGCCCACCTCTGACGCCGCAACCGCAAGGGCAGGTGTATTTGCAACAGGCTGGCATGGTGATCGATCGGCGGCACGACACGGTGCTGTATCTGGCTCTCAACAAGGGCGGTGTGTTCAAGCTATTTCGACAGGGACAGTTAATTGCGTCGGATACGCAGTTTTCGCTACAAGTTAATGCCGCAGGTAAGCTAAAAAATGCGGTGGGGCATCTGGTGGGCACCTATCCGGTATATGTCAGTGCGGATGAGATCACGATTCGCGGGCAACTGGGCTGGGCAAAGCAAAAGCAGATGACACCGTTGAATTTGATGATTTTGCGAGTGGTCATGTTCACCGTGGGGCGCTTTTTCCCTAATCTGATCCGTAAGCTGTTACAAAAACTGTTGATTACGGGCAAAAAGCCGACTCCCTTTAGCTTCGAACGACAGTTACGCTGGACGGGCGATCGCTGGCAGGTGACCGATGAACTGCGATCGCCGTCGTGGGCTGGGGTGGTTGGCGCAGGCATTGGGTGTGACCAGACTTCTATCTATGTCGTCATGAGCCGCACGTTTCAACCCGGACAACTGCAACCCTGGCTGGATTTAACGGATCACGTTCACACGCTTGCCCCTAATCAGCCCTTAAAACTTCAGCGTCAGCTATAAACAGGCACATCAAACAGGCAGATGATGAAACGATTGATTTCTATAGGGATTAGCCTCACCATTCTGGTTGTGATCTACTGGAAGATCGACGTTCAGGGATTAGTGCAGGTCTTTCGCAATTGTGATCTGGTGTGGATGATGGTCAGTTTGGGGATGGTAGTGCCGCTGACCTTACTGACCTCATGGCGCTTGCAGCAGTTGATGCCCGGCGGCAAGGGGTTGGGCTTTGCTGAAGCCAATCGGCTGATTCTCGCTGCCAGTGTGCTGAATATGGTATTGCCGTCTAAAATGGGCGACATTGCCAAGGCGTATTTTATGCGCGAAAAGGGTCATCTCAACGGTGCCTTATCCCTATCACTGGTGGTGTTTGAAAAGTCCTGTGATATGTTGTCGCTGCTGCTGTGGTGCGTGTTTGGCTTGTTGGTCTATCCGCAAAAAGATGGCTTGTTTTGGCTGATGACCGTTTGTGTCGGGTCGGGGTTGCTGCTGGGCTTACTGCTGCTGGGGTCTAAGAAATTTGCCCAGGTGTTTTTTATCGCCGCAGGGGCGATCGCCCCTGCCAAGTTCAAGCTTAAACTTAAGCAATTGCAAGTCTCCTGGAATGACATGCACGCTTATTTCTGGGCAGATCAACGGCAACTTCTGGGGATCACGTCCCTCTCTGTGTTTATCTGGTTTCTGCATCTGCTACAAATCTGGTTTTTCATCCTGGCGCTCAAAGCCTGGACACCGTTTCTTGCGAACCTTGCCCTATCACCCCTGGCAATTCTCGCTGGATTGTTGCCGCTCACGTTCGCCGGTGTTGGCACCCGTGATGCTGCCCTGATCTGGTTTTATCAACCCTACTTTGATGCACCCACAGCCGCCGCGTTGGGGGTATTGTGTACCGCTCGTTATGTCTTACCTGCGATCGGCGGTTTACCCTTCTTAAATCAGTATTTGATGGCAGTGCGGCAGATGAAAAGTAGTGAACATTAAGGAGTTGGGTAAGCGTCGAGCTTTGCTCGATGCTTACCCAACCGATTCAATCCGTGTATCGTTAAGTTTGACCCGATGACTGACTTCAAAGGCAACGTTCTCATTGTCGATGATACGCCCGATAATTTACGTCTTCTGTCCGCGATGCTGAGCGAACAAGGATACGAAGTCCGCAGCGTCATCAATGGCAAGATGGCATTGATGGGGGTGCAGGCTGAACCGCCCGATTTGATCTTGTTAGACATTAATTTACCAGAAATGAATGGCTACGAAATTTGCCAACGCCTCAAGGCAAATCCGCAGAGCTGCGACATTCCTGTGATCTTTATCAGTGCGCTGGGTGATGTGCTGGATAAGATCAAAGGCTTTTCAGTGGGCGGAGTGGATTACATTACCAAGCCATTTCAGGTCGAAGAAGTCTTAGCACGGGTGGAAACCCATCTGACAATTCGTCGCTTGCAAACCCAATTGCAACGCCAAAATACCCAACTGCAACAAGAAATTCAAGAACGAAAACAGGCAGAAGAAAAGTTTACCAAAGCCTTTCGCTCTAGCCCAAACCCTATTGCGATCGCCACCTTATCGGACGGACGGTTTTTGGATGTCAACCCTGCTTTTTTGCGCATGAGTGGGTATCCGCTGGACGAAATTATTGGCTATCCGGCTGCCGAGCTGCAATTAGGAGTGACTCAGGATGTTTATGAAAGTGCTGTCCAGATCCTGTTAGAAAAAGGAGTGTTACACAATCAGGAGTGTGAATTTCGCACAAAAGCGGGTGAACTTAAGATCGTTTTACTCTCAATTGAATGGATCGAATTGGATGGCGTCGCCTGTACGCTTAATATCGTCAACGATATTACTGAACGAAAACGCTTAGAAAACGAGTTCATCTCCCTGGTGAGTCACGAATTGCGTACTCCTTTGACATCGCTAATGGGTGCCCTCGATTTACTTCATTCTGGGCAGTTAGGAACGTTGACCGATCGGGGTGAAGGCGTCCTCAGTATCGCGATTAATAACACCGAACGTTTGATTCGCTTGGTCAATAATATTCTCGATTTAGAGCGCATGAAGTCAGGCAAGATCTTCATGCAAAAGGTCAACTGTCAGGTCGATAACTTATTGACACAATCGACCGAAGCCATGCAGGCAATGGCAGATCATGCCCAGATTCAACTGATTACAGAGCCCAGTGATCTGGAGGTGGTGGCAGATCCCGATCGCATTTTGCAAGTCCTGACCAATCTATTGAGCAATGCAATCAAGTTCTCAAAGGCAGGCAGTCGGGTGTGGATGAGCGCGCGCTTAATGGCTGAGGCAGTCGAGCCAGAAAATCGTCAATCACCTGTGCCTTCACCCGCTGCCGATCCGGCATCTCTCCCCGCTTCTACGGTTCTGTTGATTACGGTCAAAGACCAGGGGCGGGGTATTCCTGCGGATAAGTTGCAGTTCATCTTCGAACGGTTTCAGCAGGTCGATGCCTCCGATTCTCGGCAAAAGGGTGGGTCGGGGCTGGGGCTTTCGATCTGTCGCAATATTGTGCAACAGCACGGGGGCAAGATTTGGGCAGACAGCGTTTTAGGGGAAGGGAGTACGTTTTATGTCATGCTACCTCTCTAAAGATCGTGGATTAAATCAGATCGACGATTGAATCGTTTGTAGGGGCGAACGGCCGTTCACCCCTACAACAAATCATCGACGTTATTTAATTCCTATTCCTAAGTGCAAAATTGAAGATGACGATCGCAATTCTGTATAAACCATGCCGCCAGATCCCCCAACGTCGGATGAGTCAGATCCTTCAGTCAAACGCTTAGAGCGATCGCTCCAGCTGCTGAGTGCGTGCAATCGCGCCTTAAGCCGGGCGAAGGAGGAGATACCCTTACTGCAAACCCTGTGCCAGCTGATGATCGAGATCGGGGGTTATCGATTGGCATGGATCGGTGAGGTGCAACAGGACGACGGCAAAACGGTGCAACCCATTGCCTATGCGGGACAGGGAGCCGACTATCTGAATACGCTCTACATCACATGGGCAGATAGCGAGTGGGGGCGGGGTCCCACGGGCAAAGCCATTCGCTCAGGCAAACCCTGTATTGTGCACGATCTGCAAACTGAACCCGACTATTTGCCGTGGCGTGCCCTGGCGCTACAACACGGATATCGTGCCTCGATCGCCTTGCCATTAATCAATCATGGCGAGATGTTGGGGGTTTTTAATATCTATGCGGTTGATGTCGGTGTGTTTCACAACGAAGAAGTTCAATTGCTGATCGAGTTAGCCGATGACCTCAGCTATGGCATTGGGGCATTAAGAACGGAACGCGATCGCCAACGCACTGAAGCTGCCCTGCGGCATAGCTACGAGCAATATAACAACCTGGTGACTTACATCCCCATGGGGGTCTACAAGTTTTGCATGAGCGCTGACGGAGCCGTGAAATTTGAGTACATCAGCCCGCGCTGGGGTGAGATGAACCAGCTAGATCCGGCAGCGGTGATGCAAAATCCTGCGTTAGCCTTTACGGTGATTCATCCGGATGAACTCGACGAATTTATTCAGCTCAATCAACACGCCAGAGATCACCTCACCCGGTTTACCTGGGAGGGGCGAATGGTCATCGGCAATCAGGTGCGCTGGATGCATATTGAGTCGTCGCCCAGGGTGCGAAATGATGGAGATATTGTCTGGGATGGCATTCAATATGACATTACCGATCGCAAGTTAGCAGAAATCGCTGCCTATGAGAGCGAACAACGTTATGCGTCCCTGGCAAAAGCGGCTCCGGTCGGCATTTTTCGCACGGATGCGGCGGGTAATTGCTTTTATGTCAACGATCGCTGGATGCAAATTTCGGGGTTATCCCTTACCGATACTGTGGGGGCGGGTTGGGTGAAGGGGCTACATCCTGACGATCGCGATCGCGTTACAACAGAGTGGTATCGCGCCGCTCAAGAAAACAGTCCCTTTCAAATGGAATATCGCTTTCAGCGACCTGATGGTTCTGTTTCATGGGTGTTTGGGCAGGCGATCGCTGAATTGGATGCGAGTGGACAGATTACAGGGTATGTCGGCACGCTGACCGATATCACCGAACGAAAACAGGCAGAACAGGCACAAAAAGCCAGCGAAGAGCGGCTCAAAGAAGCCCAACGGATCGCCCAGATTGGCAGTTGGGAGCTAGATTTGCGCACCAACACAACGCTGTGGTCGGCTGAAATCTATCACATCTTTGAAATTGTTCCCCAAGAGTTTGGGGCAACCTATGAAGCCTTTTTAGACACCGTTCATCCTGACGACCGAGCCGCCGTCCATCAAGCCTATAGCGATTCCTTAGTCAATCGCACGCCCTACAAGATGATCCATCGGCTGTTGATGAGCGACGGTCGAATTAAATATGTCGAGGAACAGTGTCAGACCTTTTATGACGACATGGGGCAACCCAGCCGCTCAATCGGCACGGTGCAGGATGTCACCGAGCGTCAGATGACCGAGCAAGCGATGCAATTGCAGGTGGAATTTGATCGACTCGTCGCCAATCTATCCAGCCACTTTATTCAACTCTCTCCCCATGACGTCACAGAGGGCATTAATCAGGCGCTTCAAAAGATTGGCGAATTTATGCAGGTGGATACTAGCTACATCTTTCGCTATTCAGACAATCCACTCTTTCATAGCATGACCCACGAATGGGTGGCAGAGGGACTATCGCCCCAACTCCAAACGCTGCAAAACGTGCCCGTAGACCTGTTTCCCTGGGCAACGACACTGCTGCGTCAGGGAGAAAGTGTCTGTATTCCTGATGTAGATGACCTGCCGCCCGCCGCTGTAATCGATCAGCACAGCTTTCATCAGTTTGGTATCAAAGCCTCTCTGGTGATTCCGCTGAGAGATCAGGGCAATACGTTTGGGCTGGTGGGTTTTGCGTCCTATCGCTGTCCTCAAACCTGGTCAGACAACGGGCTACGGCTACTCAGAATCTTTGCCAATATTCTCACGAATGTGTTGCGACGGCAGCAGGCAGAGTTAGATTTCAAAGACAGCGAAGAACGCCTGCGCCTTGCCTTAAAAGCAACCCACCAGGGGCTGTATGACCTTAATATTCAAACGGGTGAAGCCATTGTCAACGATGAATATGCGCTGATGTTGGGCTATGACCCCGCCGACTTTCAGGAGACGAATGCCAACTGGATCGATCGCCTCCACCCGGATGATCATGCATCAGTTGCCAATATCTATCGCGCCTATGTTAGCGGTGAAATCTCAGATTACGCGGTAGAGTTTCGCCAGCGCACTCGCACCGGAGAGTGGAAATGGATTCTGTCACTCGGCAAAATTATTGCCTGGGATGAGGCAGGCAATCCCTTGCGGATGCTGGGCACTCATATCGATATCAGCGATCGCAAACAGATCGAGGACGCGTTACGCCAATCATCTGAGCGCTTATCCCTTGCCCTGGATGCGACTCAAATGGGCGTGTGGGATTGGAATATGCTCACCGGCGAAATCATTTGGACACCAGAGCATGAGATCTTGTTTGGCTACGCTCCTGGCACCCCCAGCCGTACCTATCAAGACTGGTCAGATCGGGTTCATCCCGATGATCTCCCGTTTGTGGAAGTTGCTATTCAAACTGCTATTACTCGGAAGGAAGACTTTCGTTACGAATATCGCATTATCCATCCTGATGGCAGCCTCCATTGGGTTTTGGGGTTGGGGCGAGCCACCTTTGCCCAAGACCAGCCCGTTCGCATGATGGGTGTGATTTTTGAAATTAGCGATCGCAAGCAAGCGGAAGCCGAGCGGTTGCAAACCGAGCAAGTTCGCAACGAACTCAAACTACTAGAACATATTTTAGATATCGTTTTGGCAGGCTATTGGGATTGGGATATTTCTAGCAACTGGGAATACTTGAGTCCTGGCTTCAAGCGGATGTTTGGCTATGAAGATAGCGAACTGCCTAACCTGCCAGAAAGCTGGCAAAGCTTGATTTTTGCGGAAGATTTACCGGGAGTCCTCGATTGTTTTGAGCGTCACGCCAAGAGCTACGGTGAGATTCCATACTATAACGAGGTGCGATATCACCATAAAGATGGTTCGACCGTTTGGGTGATTTGTTCGGGGCAGGTGATCGAATGGGATGAAGCGGGGCAGCCGTTGCGAATGATTGGCTGTCACATTAACATTACGGATCGCAAGCAATCTGAACAACTGTTGCAGAAACGGGATCTGCATCTCAAAACAGCTCAGCGCATTGGCAAACTGGGCAGTTGGGAATTTGACCTGCTAACCGGGCAGGTGATTTGGTCAGATGAAGTGTTTCGTATTTTTGGACGTGATCCGGCACTCGGTACCCCCACGTATGATGAGTTGCAGCACTACATCCATGCCGAAGATTGGGAACGCTTTGATCAAACGGTCAAGCTGGCGATCGCCACGGGTCAGTCTTACGATGTTGAGTACCGCATTTACCGACCCAATGGCTCCTGGATTTATGTCACGGCACGTGGCGAGATGGTCTACGATGCCGCTGGTGACATCATTCAGATCATTGGCACCGTGTTGGATATTACCGAACGCAAACAAGCCGAAGCCCAACTCGAACAGCTGAATGAAGAACTGCAACGGTCTAACCGAGAGTTAGAGCAGTTTGCCTATATTGCTTCTCACGATTTGCAAGAACCGCTGCGGGCGATCAGCGGCTATACCCAACTGCTCAGCCAGGATTATGGTGCGGTGCTGTCAGACGCACGGGCGCAGGAATATATGGGGTTCATCATTGATGGGGCGCAACGGATGCGATCGCTGATTCAGGATTTGCTGTCCTATTCACGCGTGGGCAGTCGTCCGCTGGTGTTAACTCCGATTGACTTTAATACTCTGCTGTCCGATGTTTTAGATAATCTCCACACGGCGATCGCAGAAAGTCAGGCTGTGATCACGATGGATCCTCTGCCGACGTTAATGGCTGACCGCACCCAACTGCTGCAACTGTTTCAAAATCTAATTGGCAATGCCATCAAATTTCGGTGTGAAGAGACACCCCAGATTCACATCAGTGCGGTTTGCCAATCTGAAGCCGCAACTCCGGCTCAGCCTCACTCCGATTCTCTACCGTCAGACTGTTGGCTATTTTCGGTGCAGGATAATGGAATTGGGATCAAATCTCAGTATTTAGGACGCATTTTTGATATTTTTCGACGCTTGCATAGTCAGCGCAAATTCCCCGGAACCGGGATAGGGCTGGCTATTTGTAAAAAAATTGTTGAACGTCATGGGGGTAATATTTGGGCAGAATCACAGCAGGGCGTGGGTACCACCTTTTACTTTACGTTTCCATCCCATTCACTATAAATTTGGAGCGATCGCCCAACCATGCGTCCTATTGAAATTCTATTAGTAGAAGACTCTCCCAGTGATGCGAAGCTGACCATTCGAAATTTGCAAGACAGTAAAATTATCAATCGGATTCATTGGGTCGAGGATGGCGAAACGGCGATGGAGTGTTTACACCAAGTCGGTGGGTATGCCGATAGACCCCGCCCCGACTTGGTTCTCCTAGACCTCAATTTGCCCGGAATGGATGGGCGAGAAGTATTAGAGGCGATTAAAACAGATCCCCATCTGCGACTGATCCCGGTGGTGGTTTTGACCACATCTGCCGATGAAGCCGATATCCTACGTTCCTATCAACTCAATGCCAATTGTTACATCACGAAGCCTGTGGATATTCAACAGTTTATCCAGGTGATTCATTTAATTCATGATTTTTGGTTGGCGGTGGTTAAGTTGCCATGAACCTGGGGGGTATGTTTCCCATAGGTGGGTAATTTTCAGGGGTCGTCGTCGTCAATGCCAATGATCTATACCCCTATAACGACATACAGATTGATAAAGTACAGGAGTGTAGCGGTCGTATCTCCTCTACGGGGGGTCTCATATCTCGCATTGGCACCTTCAGCCCTCTACTTCTAGGGCTTATTGGCGCATTCAGCCCTCTACTTATGGGGCTTATATGGCGCAACATTCGGCAGACCTGCTTCTTGTAGGGTATGCCGCGCCTCTACGCAGGACATTACACCTTAATCAAGCTGCTTTCTTCTCCAACCTGAAGGTGATGGGTACGGCACGCGATCCTGCCTATTCGATCTCTTTCAAGTTCGTTGGGCGGGGGCTTTGCCTCCACCCAACGAACCCCAACCACTTAATTTGCCAGAGGTTTATTAAACAACTGGGGCTGGTGAGATGAAATCGGACATTTTCTGACTGAACGGGTTATGCAGAATCAATCAATTCAAGTTTTATTGGTAGAAGATAATCTTGCTGATGCCAGGCTTTTGAGCCAAGGGTTTACCCGTCTGGCTACGCAAGAATGGCAGATTGTGACTGCTGAAACCCTGGAAGAGGCGATCGCCACGTATCAAGCCTATGAAAGCGATCGCCCCTTTGACCTGGTTTTACTCGATTTGGGGTTACCCGACTCACGCGGCATCGAAACATTAAAACAATTTCGGGCAGCCATTCCTGATGTCTCAGTGGTCGTCTTAACGGGGCTAGATGATGAAGAATTAGCGCTACAAGCGGTGGTTGAAGGTGCCCAAGATTACATTGTTAAAGATCAAGTGACGTTACAACGTTTGATCCAAATTTTTCGGTTTGCGATCGAGCGGCAACAACTATTAATTCAACGCAAACAAAGTGAAGAACGCTTTCGTCAGGCATTAGAACGCGAACAAGAATTAAATGGTCTCAAATCCAGTTTTGTTGAGATGGTTTCCCATGAATTTCGCAATCCATTAACCATCATCCGCACGGCTTCAGAACTTTTGCAAAAAAGTTTAGAAAACTCGATCGATGAAAAGTGTAAACGATGGTTTGAGCGGATTGAATTTGCCAACGATCAACTGATTTATTTAATTGACGATGTGCTGAACCTCAGCCGAGTTCAGGCGAGTGAGTTGAAATGCGAACCTGCTTTATTAGACTTAGCTATATTTTGTCAGGATTTAGTTGAAGATATTCGTCAGGGCATTGTCGATAGCCATCGCATTATTTTGACCTGTCATGGTGAACTTAATCATGCGGTCACTGATATCAATTTGATCCGCTCTATTTGTAGCAATTTGCTATCCAATGCAATCAAATATTCGCCCCAGGGCGGAACAATTCAGGTCGATTTAATCCGTCAGGATGACGTTTTTCTGTTTCAGGTTCAAGATGCAGGCATTGGTATTCCTGAGTCTGAACAACATCGTCTGTTTGAAAGTTTTTATCGAGCCAGCAATGCCGTTGGACTGCCAGGAACGGGGCTGGGTTTGTCTATCGTCAAACGCTGTGTTGATGCGCTCCAAGGACAAATCCAGGTCAGCAGTACTGTAAATCACGGAACAACTGTTACCGTTCAGTTGCCCTATATTTATTCATCCCTACCCTCGTCAACCCCTTCCATGAATCCCCATCCCTGATCAACACCTATTCCCCATCAGCAAGATGGCGGATCTATCCGAGTTCTTCCCGATTGAACGTTACCCTGTTAGGGGATGTTGGAAACGTTCTATTGTGCATCGCACATGTTGGGATGAAAAGACTGCTTGATGGTTGAAACGCTCATGAATAAATCAATTTTAATTGTGGATGATGAAGAGGATGTGCGGGCGATCGCCCAATTGGGTCTAGAAATGGGCGCAGGTTGGACGGTTTTAACGGCATGTTCGGGTCACGAAGGCTTGACGATGGCAGCCCATCATCGACCAGATGCGATTTTGCTGGATATGATGATGCCAGATATGGATGGGCGAACGACCTTACAGCACTTAAAAAACAACCCTGTCACCCAGGCAATTCCCGTGATTTTTGTTACTGCCAAAGCTCAATCGGCAGAGCGAAATAGTTTCTCAGAACTGGCGGTGGCAGCTGTTTTTGCTAAACCGTTTCGCCCGCTCAAACTCGCCGCGCAAATTAGCCAAGCCTTGGGCTGGAATGCTTAGCCTATGAATGAGTCCTCAGACATCCGCGATCGCCCACCTCAACCTCTCTCCTATCCCTTTGAAGAGCGCTATCGCAGTATCTTCGAAAATGCCGTCGATGGCATTTTTCAAACCGACATGGATGGCAAATATTTAGATGCCAACCCTGCTCTGGTGCACATGTATGGCTATCACTCGTTAGAAGAGTTACTCCTATCCCAACCCAATTTCTACAATCGCCTCTATGTAGACGCTAACCGCCGCGCCGAATTTGCCGCCTCAATGGCGCAAGTGGGCAAAGTTTCAAACTTTGAATCGCAAATTTACCGCCAAGACGGTAGCACGATTTGGATTGCCGAAACTGCCTGGAAAATTTGTGATGCCAATGGCAACCTGCTGTATTACGAAGGGATTGTGCAAAATATTAGCGATCGCAAGCACAACGAAGCCGAACGGATCAAAGCAGAAGCCGCACTATTGGAAAGCGAAGCGCAAAACCGCGCCATTTTGACAGCCATCCCCGATCTAATGTTTCGCATGAACAGCGATGGGTTTTATTTAGGCTACGTCAAAACCAAGGAGCTTAACGATTTACTGCCACCGGACTACCACCCCATTGGCAGGCACATCCAGGATTTTTTGCCCGCAGAAGTTGTCCAGCGACATTTGTATCACCTCAATCAGGCACTCAGCACTCGCAAAAGCCAGCTGTATGAGCAACAAAACTGGGTGCATGGCAAATTGCAGTATGAAGAAGTGCGGGTGGTCGTGAGTGGTGAGAAAGAAGCGCTGTTTATGATCCGCGATATCAGCGATCGCAAACAAGCCGAGTTGGCACTGCGACTTTCAGAAGAAAAATTTTCTAAAGCGTTTAACTCCAGCCCCAGTGCGGTCACCATCACCAGCCTCAAAGATGGTCGTCACATCGAAGTCAACGAAAGTTTTTGTCAGGTGACAGGCTATAAAAAAGAAGAAATTATTGGGCGCACGGCGATTGAACTCGACTTATGGATGGATCCACACGATCGCGATCGCGTCTTCCATGTCTTATCGACCGAAGGGGTGGTGCGCAACCATGAATTTGAATATCGCACTAAGAAAAACGAAACCCGGACGGCATTGCTATCGCTGGAAATTATTAGTCTGCATGGGGAAGAATGTTTGCTATCCCTTTCCAATGACATTACCGAACGCAAACAAGCTGAAGAAGCGTTGCGACAAGCCAATCAAGAACTCGAAGCCGCTCTGCAACAACTGCAAGCAACCCAGGCAGAACTGATCCAGTCTGAAAAAATGGCGGCGTTGGGGCATTTAATTGCGGGCATTGCTCACGAAATCAACACCCCACTGGGGGCAATTCGTGCCTCGAATGGCAATACGATCAAAGCGCTAGAAGAATCACTCGGTCAGCTACCCAAACTGTTTCAGATTCTGCCTGAGGCTGAACAGATCCGATTTTTTACCCTGGTTGATCGGGTGATGCAAATTGATCTGTTAAAAACGCCGAGTTCGCGAGAAAGGCGACAATTAAAGCGATCGCTCAGCGATCACCTGCAAGCCCATCAGATTGAGGGGGCATGGAATATTGCCGATACCCTGGTTGATATGGGGATTCACGACGAAATTGACCCTTTTATTGGATTACTCCAAGACGACCATGCTGATTTGATATTACAAGTGGCTTACAATCTGGCGCGACTCAAAGGCAATAGCCAAAATATTTCGACGGCGGTCGAACGGGCTTCTAAAGTTGTGTTTGCGCTCAAGAGTTATGCCCGCTATGACCACAGCGGCGAACGGGTATTGGCAGATCTGACGGACGGCTTGGAAACTGTGTTGACCCTATGCCATAACCAGATCAAGCAAGGCATCGACGTCATCCGCGACTACCAACCGTTGCCTAAAATCCTCTGTTATCCCGATGAACTCAACCAGGTCTGGACGAATCTCATCCAAAATTCTATTCAAGCCATGCAGGGTCAGGGAACCTTGGCGATCGCCACATTTCTGCAACAGGATCAGGCGATCGTGCAAATTACAGACTCTGGATGTGGCATCCCGGCGGACATTCAAGCCAAAATTTTTGATCCCTTTTTCACCACAAAACCGCCCGGAGAAGGCAGTGGCTTAGGGCTGGATATCAGCAAAAAAATTATCGACCGTCACAGTGGGCAGATCGAAGTCGAAAGTATCCCCGGACAGACGATCTTTCGGGTCTGCCTGCCGATTTAGGAACTTGGAGATGTGAGAGGGGGCGACGGCAGAGCCGTCGCCCCCTCTCAATACATTGCAGGTTGATTCAGCCGATCAGCCCATCAATTCAGACACCTGCGATCGCGGTGCCAGAGGTTCGACAAACGCGACTCTCTGTAAGATTTCATGCAAGTTGATATCACCTTCTAACAGGCAGGCGTGACCACTGACCGGCAACGTGTGGGTGCGGGCGTTGGGTAATTTGCTGACCAGATATCGGGCTTCAGACACCGACGGCAATAGGCGATCGCACTCACTGGCAATCACTAATGTCGGTTGGGTGATCTGTTGCAGTTGTCGCTCATTGACCTCAAACTCGCGCAACAGGGCAATTCGCCAGACCGAGCTGCGGTAAGAGACAGATTGCATGGCAGTCAACAGGGCTTGACGGTCATTGGCTTCAATGCGATCTAGCGCGGCTAACAAGGGCAACAACGAAATGCACGATAACTGATAAATGGGTTCAGGCAACACCTGAGTTAAATACGATCCCCAGCTCATCCATAGCCGTCGGTTAAACGATGATGCCGGGTTGATCAAAATCAGACGATGAAACAAATCTGGCGATCGCAACACCAGCTTCAATGCCAGACAACCGCCAAACGATTCGCCACATAGATAGACGGTGCGTTGAAAGTCGCCATCCAATTCCGTTCTGATCAAGGCTGTGACCTGATCTGTGAGGTTGTCCCAATCGGTTAAATCATCGGGTGCGATCGCCAAACAGCGTACATCAAAGGACCGTTCTAATCCTTCCGTTTGTTTATGCAACAGGCTGCCTGTGCCATCCATTCCAGGGAGAAACACAAATAAGGGAAGTTCATGTCTAGTTTTATTGGGCGTCCGAAAATAAACGTTAGCAGAGGATGGAGGCATGGTGGTTTGCAATCTTAAAAACCCTGGCGGAGTAGGTCACAAATTTCACTATGACACTGCTCTGTCAGTTCTGTAATAATGCTTCTGGCTTGTTTCCCCTGATAGCTCTGACGGTGCGCCTGGGTAATCCAGATCGGACGCCCCACTAATACATTTACCCGCTGGTAGACCACTAACGGATGCCAGCCCGATTGGTCAAACAATGGCTCAGAGGCATCAAACCAGCTGAGCAGTTTGACCGGAAAAAGGGAGTGAGAAATTTCTTCCTGAGATGCGATCGCCACGGGTAAGATGGCGAGATCCTCAACGTGCGATCGCAATGCCAGATGCGCAAACCCCCGCTGGAACACGCCTACCTGGCTGGGCGAGGTAAGACTGACCATGGTCTGTGCCCCTTCCGGGAAAATGCCAACAATCTCACGGTTCTGCAACAGTCTAACGGCTTGATGAAAAAAGTGTTGTTGCCGCTGATTGGGCGCATCCAACGGAAAACAGCCCAGACGGGTGACAAATTCCCGTAGTAAGGGCACATTCGCCATATAGTGATGGCAGGCAAATCGTACAGATTGATCAATCGTTGCCATCAATAGGGGAGCATCTAAAAAGCTGCGATGATTGCTAATCAACAATACCCGACTGCTATCGGGAATCCGGTCTTGATGATGGAAAAATGCCCGCGTTCCAAAAGAGGATAGGAGATGTTGCGAAATCAGTAGCGGGTTGACAAGAGTCATACAGATAACCTCTGACGCTGATATAGTCTCCCTCTCAATTGCTCCCTCAGTTGCTCCCAACGCGTATGACATCTTGTTTTGAGCAAACTAAAACCCCCCATTCTGAAACCCAAATAGTCTTTTACATTAATTTACATCACCCGTGCTGTTTCACCATGCTTCCAGAGTAAGGCACTGGAGCCATCGCTCTCCTACTTAAGTTAGAGTCAGCGGTCTTTGCCCAATCCTTTTGGCAACTATAGGCAAACAGCGGCAGAAATCCTGATTCTGATCGATTTTGTGTTGGAGTCAACCCAACCTGAGTTAGAACCAGGAAAAATCTGGATAGCAAACGATAGAACAGTAATTCTGGTGGGTGCGAAAAGATAATCTAATATCGCAATTCCAAATGGGTTGGCAGAGGCACACCCCGCCGGGGTGTGCCTCTGCCAACGCGCCCATCTTAAAACTCATTTAGAACGGATTTAGAACGGCTATATCTCACTGAGAATCGGTCTGGAAAGTTGAACGGGGAAGCCCGCAGGGCTTGCTGATTAAGTCTTACTGTCATCTTTTGCATAGGTTCTGATTTAAAGAAATCTATGGTTCAATGACTAAACATTAAGATTTGATTAATAGATTTTAGATTCATGAATAGGTATCTCAGTAATTATAATCATTTAAGATTTTCAGCCTCTTTTCGGGAGAGTTAATGATTACTATAGTTAGTATTTACGTTCAAATTTTCCGGATACTTCTATAGCAAATCAAACAAACAAACCAATCAAACAAGCCAAGCAGAACACATAAACACGCTAAACATAGTATTGCTTTGTAAATAGTATGACGCTGCCTCATCTCAATCGGTTAGTCCGGTTCAGATAGGCTGTGCTTACTTTAGGACGAGATAGGGATTAACCCCTTTTGTCTTCAAGCTATAGATAAGTAGTGGGGGTTAATTATTAGTATTCTCATGGATCGTATTGCTACGGGAAAAGACTCATTTGCATTAACAACGCCTCTATATTACGTGAATGACTTGCCCCATATGGGCAGTGCTTACACGACCATAGCTGCGGATGCGATCGCGCGATTTCAAAGGCTTCAGGGTAAATCAGTGCTCCTGATTACCGGAACCGATGAGCACGGGCAAAAAATACAACGGGCAGCAGCCGATCTGGGGCGATCGCCTCAAGATCACTGCGATCAGGTTGTAGCAGGGTTTCAATCCCTCTGGAAACAGCTCAATATTAGCTACGATCGCTTTAGTCGTACGACGTCTCCTCGCCATGAGAGTATTGTCCGAGAGTTCTTTCAGCGGGTTTGGCAAAAGGGTGATATTTACTTAGGGGAACAAAAAGGTTGGTATTGCGTCTCTTGTGAAGAGTTCAAAGAAGAACGAGAGCTATTAGAGGGACATCGCTGCTCTATCCATACCAATAAAGAGGTGGAATGGCGAGACGAGCAAAATTACTTTTTTCGTCTGTCCCACTATCAACATTCTTTAGAAACCTTTTATCAAGACAATCCAACGTTTATCCAACCTGAAAGTCGCCGCAATGAGGTGTTGAGTTTTGTTAGCCAAGGGCTACAAGACTTTTCGATCTCTCGGATTAACTTAGACTGGGGGTTTGCTGTCCCCACCGATGCCAACCATACCCTCTATGTTTGGTTTGATGCTCTTCTGGGTTATGTTACGGCTCTTTTAGATCCTGATGTCGAACCCACCCTAGAAAATGCCCTAGCCCATTGGTGGCCGATTCAATTGCATCTCATTGGCAAAGATATTCTGCGTTTCCATGCGGTCTATTGGCTTGCTATGCTGATGTCGGCAGATCTACCGCTGCCAGGTCGCGTCTTTGGGCACGGTTTTCTGACCAAAGACGGACAGAAAATGGGAAAAAGTCTAGGCAATACAATTGATCCCGTCGATTTAGTCGAGCAGTATGGGGCGGATGCGGTTCGTTACTATTTCCTCAAAGAAATTGAGTTTGGGCGAGATGGCGATTTTAACGAAACCCGTTTCATTCATATTCTGAATGCAGATCTGGCAAATGATTTAGGTAATCTTCTAAATCGCACCATACCCATGGCTATCAAATACTGCGATCGCCGTGTTCCCCCCGTCTCAGCCGAGACGATTGCACCTGATATCATTCTTAAATCCAAAGGAACGCTGTTAGGGCAGCAAGTGACCCAAGCCTATGATGCCCTTGCCTTTAGTCAGGCGTGTGACGCCATTCTGTCACTGGTGCGGGCAAGCAATAAGTTTCTCGATGAGACAGCTCCCTGGTCACTGTATAAACAGGGCAAACAAGCCGATGTTGAACAAGTGCTCTACTCAGTTTTAGAATCTGTCAGGTTGTCTGCGTATCTTTTGTCTCCCATCATTCCCGATATCAGCACTGCTATCTACCGTCAGCTTGGGTTTGATATTGACTTTAATGACGAAACAACAATAAATCACGTTGCATTGTTCGTTTCCCATTCGCAGTGGGGAACTCTACCGGGTAATCAATATTTGGGTGATCCCCAGCCTATTTTCAAACGATTAGAGCCGATCGCTCCCGTTTAACTCGGTCACTGCAAATCGACGGCTATTTTTTTCACCTGATTCGCCCCGATTCAACCTAACTAAAGCTCTAAACAAGATTCCATAAAAACCCTGGATGACTCTTTCATAACAACGTTGAGGTATAAAACTATGTTTAATCAAGTAGACAACGAAGACATGTTCACCCCCGAACAGGTTTTAGAAAATCGAGGTAGAGTTGCGATTTTTATTGATGGTTCCAATCTGTTTTATGCAGCGCTGCAATTGGGCATCGAAATTGACTATACAAAACTACTGTGCCGGTTGACCTGCGGGTCTAGACTGTTGCGTTCCTTTTTCTATACGGGCGTCGATCGCACCAACGAAAAGCAACAGGGCTTTTTGCTCTGGATGCGTCGTAATGGCTACCGGGTGATTGCAAAAGACCTGGTGCAACTGCCAGATGGTTCTAAAAAAGCCAATTTAGATGTTGAAATTGCTGTGGATATGATGGCACTGGTGTCGTCCTATGACACTGCTGTGCTGGTCAGTGGCGATGGAGATCTGGCTTACGCTGTGAATGCCGTCAGCTATCGGGGCGCACGGGTAGAAGTGGTGAGTCTGCGGTCGATGACGAGCGACAGCTTGATCAATGTGGCAGATCGATATATTGATCTGGATTCGATTAAAGAAGATATCCAGAAAATGCCTCGGCAAAACTATACCTACCGACCTCTTTCAGGCATTGGCTTGATGGATGATCCCGACGAACCCTAGATTAAGATAATGTTTTTGCGTAGATGCTAGTGTGGCACATAGACCACCTCTATGCGGAAGCATCGATCCCAACTAAGGTCGCTGAAAAAGTTCATGCAAAGTCTCCGAGGTTCACGAATTTATTTACCGAAAGCGTTAGCCATACTGCTAGCTACGGTTTCGTTGTTGGTTAGTTTGTCGGGGTGCCGGGGTGGGGAGCGCACTACCGACAGTGCAACGGATGACAGCGAGCCTACTCAAGAAATTGAAAGCAGTTTAGTTTTTAATAACCTCACCCTCAAACAAGCCGGTGACAACGGTGCCACGCTGTGGAATGTTCATGCTGAACGTGTGGTCTATAGCCAGGATCAAAAAATTGCCCAGGTAACTAACCCGAAAGGGGAGTTGTTTGAAGATGGCAAAGCAATCCTTCAAGTGCAGGCGCAGCAAGGAGAGATTCAGCAAGACGGAGAAAGGATTGTATTGCGGGGTCAGGTTGTGGCAACCGATCTAAAAAGCAAGGCAGTCTTACGCGGAGATGAAATGGAATGGGTGCCAGCGGAGGGGGTTTTGACCGTTCGCAATCATGTCGTGGGTACCCATCCACAGCTGCGGCTGTCGGGTCGGCAGTTGCAACTGTTCAGTAAAGAGCGACGCGCAGAAATTACGGGTCGTGTGGTAATGATTTCTCAAAATCCGGCGATGAGGCTGCAAGGGGAAAAACTTACCTGGTTTATCGATGAAGAAAAGGTGTTGAGCGATCGCCTGGTGCAAGTGGCGCGACTTCGGGGTAACCGCATTACCGATACGGCAGTCGCAAACCGGGCAGATGTCAATCTCAAAACCAAAGTTGCTACTCTGCGGCAAGATGCTCAAATTGCCATGAGCGATCCCCCGCTGCAAATTAGAGGCAATTCCTTAATCTGGAATTTAGAGCAAGATGTTTTAGTGGCTAATCAACCTGTGACGGTCAATCAGCAACAACAGCAGGTCGTGATTAACTCCAATCAGGCACGCATGGATTTAAAGCGCCGGATTGCCACCTTTACCCAAAATGTTCGTGCTGTTTCGCAACGCAACCAATCGCAGCTCAATTCCGATCGCCTGACGTGGAATATTCCGACGCAGCAAGTACAAGCCGAGGGCAATGTTGATTATCGGCAAGTGCAGCCATTTTTGCATGTGCGTGGTCCGCGTGCCTTTGGACGGCTGGATGACCAGACGGTGGTCGTTAGCGGCGGCAGAGTGGTGTCAGAGATCATTCCTGAGTAATATAGCAGCCGAGAGGCTGGTTGAACGGGGTGCAGGGGTGGAACCCCTGACTGGGGGCGCAAGCCCCCACACCCTTTGTCTTAATCAACCCTTCGACGGCTATGTAGCGCTGTGCAGGTTGATTCAGTACGGTGTTGTGGGGCGCGGAGCGCCCCACAACACCGTTTCTGTACTTAACGAACTTGCATACTGCTATAGAAGGCAGAGCCTACGGCAAGATTTCATTGCGGCTGGCTGCGCCTAGCTGAGTGCCCTCGATCTGCGTGCGATCGCTGCTTGCCAGCCCAACCGTTGCTGGGTCGGTGACGCCCCAATCTTGAATTAAGCCCTGGATTAACAGATCTTGTTGGGCATGTAACAATTCCAGGTCGGCAGTGCCTACATTAATAATTGAAAACCAGACAAGACCGCGATCGCGAGTGGGGATCACACCGGCCAGGGCACTCACCCTGTCTAACGTTCCTGTTTTAACTGCCGCCCCTGTAGGCAGCATGCGACCGCCCAGAGTACCGCGATCGCGACCAATCACTGGAAATAAATCTGCCACGGTTAATTGATGGGGTTGAACGTATCGTTGCAGGGCGATGAGCATAGCAGCGATCGCTCTGGGGGTGATGCGATTTTCCTCCCCCAATCCAGAGCCGTTGATCAAGTGAATCTCTTCAGCGGGCACCCCCGCCAGTTGCGCTGCTTTGGTGGCAACCACATTTGCTCCCCCGACCGAGTTTGCCATCATGTCTGACATGAGGTTATTGCTGTAGATATTCATCGAGCGAAGAATATCTACCATTGGCAGCGATCGATGGCGCAAAATCGGTTTGGCACTGGTGTTAGCCGCTTCTGCCTGAGATAGCACGCGCACGGTTCCCTCGATGCTGATACGAGGTTGGGGGGTGCCTGGAGGTAAGGTTTGATATTGAGTAGCCGCCTCAGCATTCCACTCAGTCGCATTGATCCCCTGCTTCAAGAGATTGCCAGATATCAGGGGATCCGATTGAAAATTCATCACAAAATTCTCAGTCACGAGCAGATCCCCGGTGATGCGGCGAATTCCCATTTGCTCTAAAGCATTGGCAAGGGCGATCGCTTCTTCCCAGACAAAGAAGGGATCGCCCCCAGCTTGAACTACTAAATTCCCTTGCAGAACGCCAGCTTGAATCGATCCGGTAGCACTGACCAGAGTAATAAATTGATGATCCGGTTCCCAGGTGGCTAGTGCTACCAGCGTCGTGGGAATTTTGCTCAACGAGGCAGCCGACAGCAATGCTGCACCTTGATGTTCGGCAAGAATCTGATCTTGCGTCTGAATCCAAATGCCCTGCTCTGGGACTGACATGCCTGCGGCGGCTACTGCCTCTACGTGCCGTTGCACGATCGCGGTAGCAGTCGGTTCGATCGCACGTTCGGGTTGCCCCAGCGATTTTACCCAGGTGGCATCTAACCAGTTGCCCCAATTGACTTCGTGCAAGGGTTTGACCTCTCCTGTGCTGAGAAACAGTGACAGGATAGAGCTGAAAAATTCCAGCACACTTAGTGCTCCTGTGAAAAATGAGCGAATGAGAAATGAGCTAAGCCAGGTTATTTATGGCAGCACGGCGACGCCGCGCTGCCATAAATCTGCGGATTTATGAAATCTACAATCCTTATACCAATCAAATATGAAGCTGCAACTTTTTAAGAGGGGGTGTGGGGGTGAAACCCCCACGAAGGGGGCAACGCCCCCTTCACCCCCTCTTCCAATCAGGCGCATCTTCACATGGAAACGGTATTACGTATTGATCTTACTGAACTGGAGTGTTATCGCCAGGACGATAAGCATTTTGTTGCCCTGCATACATGGCTCTTAAGACCAATGCCGGATCAACCCAGTTGCCATTAAATTTCAATCCCCAATGCAGGTGAGGGCCTGTGGTGCGACCAGTCATACCGACCCGCCCAATGCGATCGCCTGCTAAAACTTCTTGCCCTTCCCGGATCTGTAAGCCCCCTTCGCGGTCAATCAGAAACGGACCATTGGCATCGGATTCGACATGTCCACGCATATGGCAATAGATATGCGTCCAGTTTCCAGATTCCACTACGACCGACGTGCCACAGTTGCTATTGTCCGACACTTCTACAACCCGACCCGACCACCAATTCCGAATATAGCTGCCTTCGGGCGCTGCCATATCCAGCCCATAGTGAAATTCCTGGCTATAGCCACCTGTTGGAGAGCGGCGATATCCAAACGGCGAGGTGTAAGACTGAAAATTTTCCACCGGAAAAGAAGCACCTTGCCATTCATTTACGGCGATATCCGTGGAGGTAATGTCAGCAACTTGAGGGTCTTCATTGGCGCTGACAACGCCTGTATTAATGGCGAGGTCGGGTTGACGTGCGGAGGTCGTTGAAGAATAAGAGTTTGGATTTGCCGTAGGTGTCTGCGTCGATGTATTAAACGTGGGTTGGGAGGAATTCGCTTGAGGAATTTCGACGGCGTTTAACCCATGAGCTGCAACTAAGTCTTGGTGGGTATCGAGGATGACAAGCCCAAACAAACTAATACCCACAAGTAGCAATAGCTTATTTGAACGAATTCCAGCGTTTGATGTCATAGAGGGCAAAGATGAGTGAGTAAAAGTTTCCTCAATGGTGAATCGTTTGGCGTTGCGCAGGTCAGGCGTAGTCTAGTACACCCACTTAAAAGTTTTAGAGGGGGTGGAGGGGGTAAAACCCCCTCTTGGGGGCGCAGCCCCCAAACCCCCATGTTGCAAAATTTCGTGTTTGCAATACTAGGTATTTGAATATGAATTCTTGAGCCCAAATTATGCCACAGTTTTCATCTTAAAAACCTTAAACGGCAAGGATTCAATAAAATTATTAAATCCACAGGTTTAAGGGTTGCACCCACGCCCCTTTAAAATCGTCTCGACCATGGCGATCGCGTTGAAATCGAGTTGAAATTGATCCGTATTAATTCTGATTAATCTTGAAGATCTTGCGAAAAAGTACGGTTAGCAACTGATGAATAAAGAACGACCTCCTCCTCAGAGACCCCATCTCTGGGGACTTTTTTCATGTGTCTAGCAGCCGAAAGGCTGGCTAGAACAGGGTGCCGGGGTGGAACCCCGGCACCCCGTCCTGCTTAGCCATGCAAATGCTAAATTATCGCAATAAATTTCTACGGACAACGAAAAGCAGTAGGACACCTGTAAAGCTGTCTGAAGTTCCGGGAAGTCATCCGAATTTCTCTGTAGATCAGTATATATAGCGATTTGCGTTCTCACGAAAGACGACGCATTGGTGATAGTGCAACGGTGGGGTTCGTAAATCTGAAAAGTTTTTGCAATAGGATTTTCAGACCGATTCCCCGCAATCTAGACTATTTCCTTCTCCTGGTACTGTGACATTCCCGGTGGGAGTGCGATCGCGATTTTCTATCGACGAAGGCTCAGGGTTATTATCATGGCTCATCAGATGATTCCTCAAACCTATCTAGAATTAGCCAAACAAGGTGATGCCCAGGCGATCGCGGCTCTGATCAATCGTTCGCTACAGCCCAAAGGCATCACCGTTACGGGGCAACGTCATGGTCATGATTTGCACCTGATTTTGGAATCTTCCCGGACGTTGGCACAAGCAGGGGTCATGTCGTTGCTGAAGCAAGGGTTATCGCAACTGGGCATTACCTCGATCCAAACGATTAAAATCACCGCTCGGCAAACGGGCAAAACGGATTTTCTCTGGCAGCAAGATCTGGTTTTAGATCCAATCACTGAGCCACCCGAGATGGGGTCATCGCTATCCCCGGCTGAGTTATCCTCTGCGATCGCCGGTGCGACAACCACAAATACAGCCACAAATATTGAGGCACATATTCAGGGCAATGTGCAGGGGCAGCAAATTGCTATCGGCAGCAAAATTATCCAAATTACGAATTATGGTGGCAAGGTAGACCTGACGGCTAAGAAACCGCCAGCCTTGACCGCTCGCCCCAAACCAGACGCTTCGCTGTATTGCCGTCCGGTGAATTTGCTGGGGCGTAAGCGTGAAATCGAACAGGTCACAGGCGCGTTGCAACTCACGTCCCCGATTGAAGTTTACGGGGAAACGGGATTGGGCAAAACAGCTTTATTGCGATCGCTGGCGTATCACACGGCGTTTGCCGACCTGTTTACCGATGGCTTGGTCTATCGTCGCATTCGCCGACAACCCGTTGCTGATGTGGTGCAAACCCTCTTCGACGACTTCTGGCACTATCCGGGCGATGCTGCGGTTAAGCCAACCGATACCGAAATTCGCTATGCCTTACGCGGCAAGCAAGCTGTGGTGCTGCTGGATGATGTCGAGTGGGCAAGAGAAGAGATTGAAGAACTGGCAAATAATCTGCCGAGTTTGACGTTTTTGTTGGCATCTCCGACCCGTCAATTGTGGGAAGACGATCAGGCGATCGCTTTGCCGGGGTTATCGTTACCCGATGCGATGGCATTGGTCGAGCGAGAATTACGGCGATCGCTTACGGCAGCAGAACGGTCTGCCGCAGAGTCTGTTTGTCAACTCGTTAAAGGTCATCCGCTGAGAATTCTTCAGGCAACGGCATGGGTGCGCGAACAGACCTGTCCATTTGACTCGCTGGTAACATTGCTGCAAACCGCATCTATGGAAGAGTTGAGCGTGCGGTTATCGGCACAATTGCCCGATGAAGAACGGCGATCGCTGGCGGTGCTGTCTGTGTTGAACGGGGCACCCGTCCAGGCACACCACCTGGGAGCATTGATTGCCATTCCCAATATTGCCCCTGTTCTGCAAAACTTAGTGCGCCATAATCTGGTGTTAACTGATGGCAATAGCTATGGATTGGCAGAGAACTTGCTGCAACCGTTGCAACACGCCTGGAATCTGGGCGAATGGGGTCAACGCATCCTCCATTACTTTACCAACTGGGCAAGTAGCCAATCGCCCGATATTCTATTGCAGAGTTCTAACCTGCTGTTGGAGCTGGCAAAACAGGCTGTTGCAACCGAACAATGGTCTGCGGCATTGCAACTGGGACAGACATTAGACCCAATCCTCATGCTCAGCAACCAGTGGGGTGCGTGGGAGCAAGTGTTGCACGGAAGCTTGCAGGCAGCACAGGCGATGGGCAATGAATCGGCAGCCGCCTGGGCATTTCATCAGTTAGGGACACGGGCACTGGGGTTAGATAACGTTGCTGTTGCGCAAACCCAACTGACCCAGGCATTGCATCTGCGAGAGTCGCTGGCAGAAGAAACGGCTGCTGCGCTGACTCGGCATAATTTGAATTTGCTACCGCCGTTGGTGCAACCCGATGGTGCGACAGAGATTAGGTTACCGACCCGACCTGAGTTTCATGTGCCGCCCAATCTTTGGCGCAATCTGCTGATATTTGGGTCTGTTGTAGGGGGTGGCAGTTTGATCGCCCTGTTGTTGCTGTGGTGGCGTCCTTCGCTGTCACCGCGATCGCCCGATATCCAAATTTCAGTCAGCCGCGATCGCCTGGAATTTAGCCAACAGGACATCAATACCCGCAGTACACCTGAAACGGTTGAGCTGCGGAATCTGGGCACAACCCCGCTGGATATTGAACGGTTGACGTTGACGGGGGATAACGCCCGTGATTTTCAGGTGCAAGATGACTGCACCGCTACACCCCTGCTGCCACGAGACGATTGCACCGTCACCCTGAGTTTTACACCCCAGGCGACAGGCGATCGTCAGGCTACTGTGATGCTAGAAAGTGCAGCGGGAGACAGCCAATCCATTATTGAGGTATCGGGAACCGGGCGAGCCGTTGCGGGTGAAGTGACGTTGGAGTTTGATCCGGGTGCGATCGCCTTTCCAGATCAAAATCTAGGGACGCGCAGTGAGGCAAAATCCATTACGGTCAAAAATACCAGTGCCGAACCCGTTCAGATCAAAGCCATCAGTCCGCTAGGAGAACATAAAGATGACTTTTGGAGTGATGACAATTGTGCTGAAACAACCCTGGCTCCGGGCGGAACCTGTACGGTTCAGGTTGCGTTTCAGCCCACCCGTGAGGGCAATCGGGTTGCCAATTTAGTCTTATCGGCAATTGGCACCACAGCGACTGCCAACGCATCAGAACGCGTCTGGAATATTGCCTTGAGCGGGCGTGGCACCACTCCACCATCTCAGCCAACGTCAGCCATTCAGGTCGATCGCGATCGCCTGTCGTGGGGTGAGATAACGGTGGGCGATCGCAGTGACGTGGGTACGGTGACGATTTCTAACCCCGGTGCGGTGCCTCTGAGTGTGAGTGCCATTACGATCGCTGGCGAACAAAAAGGTGATTTTGCGATCGCGACCAACAATTGCAACGCTCGTCTGGCAGAAGATGAACGCTGCCAGGTTGCCATTCAGTTTAGCCCGACAGCAGCAGGCGATCGCACTGCTACGTTAGTGATTTCGCACAATGCCGCAGGCAGCAGTCGCACCGTTACCTTATCCGGTACAGGGAGTGTTGTAGAACCCCCGCAAATCTCAGAATTTGTGGCGACGCCCCAAGTCATCAGCATCGGTCAAGATGCGGAACTGTGTTACAGCGTCACCAATGCCACTCGTGCCTATATCCAGGATATGGGTGATGTTGCCGTTGGCACCAGACAGTGTATTCCCATCCGTCCGACCCAAGATACCAGCTATACCCTCGTTGCTATGGGTCGCAATGATCAAACCGTTCGCGAGACTATCCGCATCCAGGTGCAGCAAGAGCCACCTTCAACTCCCGAAGCTCTGACTCCAGGTACAACTGAACAAGACGGAACAAGTTTGTCGTGTTCTGGTGGCGTTATGTTGAGTTGGGCAGCAGGGACGACGGGTGGAACGCCTGCGGGGTATCGCGTCAGCTTGCAGTATTACGACGATAGCCAACAGAGCTGGTCAACCGTCGTTCAAGACTTAAACGTGACCCCCACTCAAGTTGATGTGACGCAATGGTTATTGGATACCAAAACCTATCTATGGCGATGGACTGTGAGTGCCTATGGCAGCGATGACAGCCAGAGTGAAGCAGCTCCCTGGCATTACTTTAGCTGTCCTGAATTTGGATTAATTTAACGAGGCTAATCATCGTATGAGCGAACAATTACCTACTAACAATAGTTTGAACATTAGCATCGGCGGCTCTATCACAGGCGATGTGGTCGGGTTAGGGGTTAATGTGCATCAACAAAAGCAGGTTGAAACGACCCCCAATACCGGCACCACAGACGCTGAACTGATGGAGTTTGTCAGGCTGTTAGCACAACTGAAAACCCAGGTCGAAACCGAGGCTTTACCTGCCCATAAAGAGGTTGCTTTACAATGGGTACAAGAGCTAGAAGGTGCGGTCACTGCCGAAAAGCCTGACCCAACTCGTCTAAAACGAGTGCAGCAATGGTTCGCCCGATATGTGCCAGCGGTATCAGGCATGGTTGCCAGCGTCGTTATTCATCCGATCGTGGGAAAACTAGTAGAAGCGACTGGCGAAGTTTTGGCAACAGATTTACGCCAACGCTTAGGACGTTAGACCTTGCTTGCTCAGGTTTGTTTAGGATTGTAGATTTTATAAAACCTAATTCTTTTTTAGAGAGCAACAGCGGAGCCGTTGCTCTCTAAAAAAGAATTAGAAGTTAATTGATCTGTGATCCTTAAGTGTGTGGATTGTTTGGTGTGTGAATTACTGGATCGATCGCGGCAAGTGGGTTAGATCATCTTCGATATGGGGTAAACCCAAATGGATAGCGCCCAAGACCCCTTTAGCCAGGCCAACTACTTTTTTAGAAAAGCGGCTCATGCTAAATGGCACCGACAACAAAGTAAGCAACATATTCTGCGATCGCAACTCGGCTTTGGCGATGTCACACCCTCACGTCCCAGAGCTTGCCTAGGGTGCGCGAATTATCACGGCATTGCCTACGGGTGCAGCAAAGCAACCCGCACCATCTTAATTTGTGGCTTGCATCCTTACGGCTGGCAAAGTGGAGAGAGTTGCCCAGATTGGAGTGGGGAATAGCTCATAGCTCATAGCTAACAGCTAACAGCCAATAGCTAACAGCTAACAGCTAACAGCTAACAGCTCATAGCTAATAGCTTATAGCTAACAGCTAATAGCTAATAGCTATTGACCAAATTTGAACGATAATTACCAGAATGGTTCATCAGGCTGCTTTTCCGATAGGATTTTCTTGTTCGCTTCATCGAGATCCTGAGGGAGAGTATTGTGGCGCAGGCTTCCGTGCGGTGGTGGCGACTGGTAAAACAGTGTCAGCGCTACGTTTCTGACTTTATATCGTTTAATCGGCTGGCATTCCGGCGATTGCGACAAGAGAAGCGCAGTGTCATCGGGTTGGCATTGCTGATGTTCTTGTTGTGGAATTGGCAGTTGGTGGTGGCGATCGCCCTGGGTTTGGGCATTGCCGTGACTGTATTTATGGTGCAGCAACGACGCTTGCGCCTGACCTTGCCATTGCCGCTGTGGCATAGCCTCTGGCATCGAGCCAATCGCGGATTAACCCTGGCGATCGCCACGGGCAGCCTATCCTGTCTCAGTGTGTATATGGTGCTGCAAGTATGGGCAGACGCCGATAGCGTTTGGTTAGCCCTGGCGCTCACCCTGGCTCAGTTTGGTTTATGGGGGGTTGCTGTGGCGTTAGCATTGCATGTTGCTCAAGCCGCTCCTGAGACGGATATCACAGGGTTTGATCGGCTGCTGAATGCTCTGACTCAGGCAGATCCGTTGAAGCGATTGATTGCCATTCGGCAGGCAACCCGTTGGGTATTGGCGGCTGACGTGAAAGGGATGTCGGTAAAAGCAGGGCGATCGCCCAATACACTATCGCAACGACAAATGCGGACTGAACTGGTCGATTGTTTCCGAGTCATGCTGAGTCGAGAAACCGATCCGATTCTCTGTCATGCCCTGGTCGATGGTTTGGATGCCTTAAATGCCACCCAACGGTTAGCCCCTGCTCAGGCAGAAATGCAATTTACTCCTGCGTCTGTAAAAACACAATTCGCCCCCGAACCCGTGAGGCGTGATACCTAGTGTTGCAAACACGAAATTTTGCAACATGGGGGTTTGGGGGCTGCGCCCCCAAGAGGGGTTTTTACCTCCACCCCCCCCTCTAAAACTTTTAAGTTGGTGTACTAGCCTTCGTCCCGATCCGGAGAGATGTGATTTCCTGCCAATTATCCTGATGTAGAGACGCGATTCATCGTGTCTCTACGTTATGATCCCTAACGTCTGACCTCTAATCTTTGAGAATAAAACTGTGAAAGCTGTTGTGATGACTGCTCCCGGCGCACCGGATGTCCTCCACCTTCAGGAGGTTGCTGAGCCAGAGCTAAAAACGGAAACCGATCTGCTGATCCGACTCAAAGCCGCAGGCATTAACCCGATCGACACAAAATTGCGGCAGCGAGGCACGTTTTTCCCGGATCAGTCGCCTACTATTTTGGGGTGTGATGGAGCAGGGGTGGTTGAAGCGATCGCTCCGGGTGTGCGCCAGTTTCACATTGGCGAAGAGGTCTATTTCTGTGCGGGTGGCTTGGGTGGACCTTCCGGAAATTATGCCGAATATGCGGTAGTCAATGAACGGTTTGTGTCCCATAAGCCGCGTTCCCTGAGTTTTGAGGAAGCAGCAGCGGTGCCCTTAGCGCTGATTACTGCCTGGGAAGCACTGTTTGACCGGGGAGGGCTGGAAGCAGGGCGGCAGGTGTTGATCCATGCGGGTGCCGGAGGTGTAGGGCATATTGCCATTCAATTAGCCAAGATTGCTGGGGCAGATGTCTGTACCACGGTCAGCACCCCCGAAAAGGCAGAACTGGTTTATGGATGGGGTGCGGATCAGGCAATTCTCTATACCCAGAGTGATTTTGTTGAGAAAACTCTGGAATGGACGAATGGGGAAGGTGTAGACCTGGCATTTGATACAGTAGGCGGGAAAATTTTCTCCCAAACCTTTGCGGCAACTAAGGTCTATGGCGATGTCGTAACGTTGTTGGCGGCGGATCCTGAAACCGATTGGAAAGTAGCACGCGATCGCAACTTACGCATCAGTTTTGAGTTGATGCTGACCCCCATGCTCAAAGGGTTAGCCGATGCCCAGGCAGAGCAAGCCAAGATGTTGCAACAAAGTGCCCATTTGATTGACCAGGATAAGCTCAAGATCCAACTCACCCATGTGTTGCCCTTATCCGAAGCCGCAGAGGCACATCGGCTGATTGAACGCGGCGGTATGGTCGGGAAGGTGGTGCTATCTATTGATGGCTGAGTGTTTGAGAGGCAGCGTATCTCAATCCCAGCCCACATTTCTTAATCAACCTTGCTGATTTTTGGGACGGATGTGAGTGTGAAACCAGAGGTTTCACACTCACATCCGTTCCGCTATTAAGCAATGACGAACGGTTATTGCTTGACCAGGGCTGCTTTTTTGCGTTTCAGGAAGTAGGTCATCATTTTGCCTCTGCCTTTAATATCGATCAGCCCCCGTTCTTCCAGCAGGTAATCGTGCTGTAGCCGTTCATAGACAGCCGTCGTCACCTGAATCTGATCGGGTAACCCATGAGACTCCATGCGGCTGGCAATATTGACGGTGTCGCCCCAGAGGTCATAAATAAATTTTTTGATGCCAATCACTCCGGCAACAACGGGACCCGTGTGAATGCCAATCCGCATACTAAAGGATTGCTGATTTTCCTTGTTGAACTGGGCGATCGCCCGTTGCATGCCTAGTGCCATATTGGCGATCGCCCCGACATGGTTTTCCTGTTCCATGGGCAACCCGCCCACCACCATATAGGCATCACCAATTGTTTTAATTTTTTCTAGCCCATATTGTTCTGCCAGGTGGTCGAATGCAGAAAAAATTTGATTCAACAACCCCACCATTTCTTCCGGTGGAATCCCTGCCGACATTTGCGTAAAGCCAACAATATCAGCAAATAACACCGTCACCTCCGGGAACTGCTCGGCGATCGTGCGATGTTCTTGTTTTAATTGTCGAGCAACAGCTTCCGGCAAAATGTTTAACAACAGCCGCTCCGACTTTCGTTGCTCTAGCTCTAAGGCTTGGCGCGCATGAAATTCAGACCGTTGCAACCGTTCATACATATACACCGAAAGGTTGCTGATGGCACAAAACCAGAACAGATATAGCCACAGGGACGTATCCCAAAAATTTGCCGCCGGATTTGGCAGATTGAGGATGCGGTTGACCCCCCAATAATAAACAAAGACGCCCAATTGCGAAATCAGATGCAATCGCCAGGACAGGGGCATTAAGGTTGCCTGAGCCAAAAATACCAACGTCCAGGAAAAAATTCCCGTAAAAGCTTCGCCTCTCAGCGTTGCCCAGAGTTGCTCGATCAGGGTAATTGACCAGGATGCCCCCAAAAACACCCCCATCGGCAACCGTTTGCCCATGGGGGTGCGCAGCAATACAAGACAGGTAAGCAAGGCTAACTGAGTAGTTCCGGCGAGCAAAAACCAGGACAGATCCCAGGGTTGGATCTGCAATGCGGCAAGGCTGAGTCTCAGCGCCGTAAAGGTTAGATACGCGCAAATGGCAATTTGTAAAGAGAGCTGCAAGCGTTTTCGCAGAAATTGTCGTCGCCAAAGTTTATATGCGGCGGACTCAGGGGGTTGAGCCTCGCTCCAGTGCTTTAAGATACGTCTAACGCGAGCAAGTAGGCTCATTGGTTCTCAGGTTCTCCCGACGGGTTTGCGATCGGTTGGATGCACTGAAGCCAGTATTTCACAGAACATCACTCGACCGATTGCAATGGCAAACTTCGCTGAAGTTCCAGCAATTCATCGCGATGAGCCGTGACGGTGAGTAAATTTTGGGTCGTCGCCTGTTCATCTGTCACCGTTTCAATGCGCAGTAGCACCCGTTCTTGTCGCCCTGCTTTTTTCCAATAAAACAATCCAGCCAGAGGGGCAATTAAAATTAAGCCCGGAAAAAATGTTGCTCCGGCAGGAAATAGCATCGATAACACCAAGGACAGACAGAGAATGCCAACAGCGGCTAGCAGGCTTAAAAACACGGCTAAAAATAAACTGGGGCGAACCATGCCCTCATAGGTCACCTGGTTTTGAGCAGCGTCTACGGCAGCCAGCCGATAGGAACGCTGAGTGAAATAGGTTTGCAGTTGTTCGAATAAAGATGCCTCTGGTGCATCTGACGTCAGTTGAACGACCTGAGTTCTATCCTTCGCAGAAGCCCGGATAAAGAAAAACAGCCCAATCGACAAAAGTACGGTAAGAAAAGCGGTAGAGGGAATGACGGCAGTATCCATTCAGTTTCAGGGTAGGCGGAATATAAATTCGATCAACGGTTGGGTTTGTCAGAGGAGTTGTCACAATGCCACAGCTCCCCTGGCAAATTTTGGCGTCTCATTCATTATATTTTTCCAGCGTGGTTGTGTTTGGTAGTGAACTTGGCTGGGTTTGTGGGAACTCTAAAGGTGGAACCTCGTTGATTAAGTGTATCCCCGACTTCGGTCGGGGATTTTATGTTTATGGCGTCCAGTGCAGCGAGTGGACACTTGATGAAGGCAGATTTGGCAGGAATTCTGTACACTACTAAGCGGAAGACTGCTTGAACTGAGTGGGGGATCAGGTGCGCGTATTTGCCACGGTTGCTGGATTGAGATGCTATTTAAGTCAGGCGAAGTCCCGGCAGCAGCGGTCTGTACGAGATCAGGCGATCGCCCCTGCGACTGAAGATTCCTCTGCTCATTTACCGGGTTCTGAACCGTCGGCGATCGCCATTGGGTTAGTGCCGACGATGGGGGCATTACATCAAGGGCATTTAAGTTTGATCCAACGTGCCCGACAAGAAAATGACTGGGTCGTCGTCAGCATTTTCGTCAATCCGCTGCAATTTGGTCCCAACGAAGATTTTCAGCGCTATCCGCGCCCCCTAGCGCACGATCAAGCCTTGTGTGAGCAGGCAGGGGTCGATGTTATTTTTGCGCCGACTCCGGCGGCGTTATACGGCACTGTACCGGGTTCCGCCTCCGATGTTGCCACCCAAAATTCCCTGACCCAAATCATTCCACCCAAAGCCATGATCAGTGGATTATGTGGGCGATCGCGGTTGGGGCATTTTGAAGGGGTTGCCACGGTGGTAATGAAGTTGTTGAATATTGTGCAGCCCGATCGCGCCTATTTTGGGCAAAAAGATGCGCAGCAGGTTGCCGTATTGCAACGGGTCATTGCCGATCTGAATGTCCCGGTTGAGTTGCGCATTTGTCCGATTGTCCGAGAAGCCAATGGTTTGGCACTGAGTTCTCGTAATCAATACCTATCGCCAGAAGAGCGATCGCAAGCTACCGTCCTCTATCGCAGTTTAAAAAAGGCAAACCAGATGCTCCGTCAGGGACATAATCTCAGTCACGATTTAATTTCCGCTGTCAAATCCGAATTAGCCACTATGCCTGCCATTCAACCTGAATATATTGAACTTGTACATCCAGAAACCATGCAACCGTTAGACCAAATTGATGACGTCGGATTATTGGCGATCGCGGCTCGGGTAGGCTCAACGCGGCTGATTGACAATCTGGTATTGCACAACCGTAAACCCATTTTGGCGATCGATGGACCCGCCGGAGCCGGGAAAACCACCGTTGTGCGTCAAGTTGCCCAAAAACTGGGGTTGTTGTATCTCGATACGGGGGCGATGTATCGAGCCGTGACCTGGAAGGTATTGCAGTTGGGGATTGCTGTTGACGATGAAGCGGCGATCGCTGAATTGGTCAGCCAGTGCCAGATTGAGATGAATGACGATCCTGCGGATTTCAAAATTTGGCTCGATGGAGAAGAGGTTACTCAGGCAATTCGAGGGTTAGAGGTGACGGCACAGGTTTCGGCAGTATCGGCACAACCTACTGTGAGACAGGCATTGGTCAAACAGCAGCAACAGTTTGGTCGTCGGGGCGGCGTTGTTTTGGATGGCCGCGATATTGGCACCCATGTGTTTCCCGATGCCGAACTCAAAATTTTCTTGACCGCCTCCGTGCAAGAGCGTGCCCGTCGTCGTCAGCAAGACCTGAAAAATCAAGGGCAACCTGACGTTAGCTTAGAAGAATTGGAGCGCACCATCTACGAGCGAGATTTCAAAGACAGCACCCGCACTATGGCACCCCTGCGTAAAGCTATAGATGCGATCGAGATTCAAACCGATGATCTCAATATCGATGAAGTCGTCGCCAAAATTGTCCGTCTCTACCACGAGAAAGTAGGTCTTGCAGCTCAAGCTGCCGAATAAATCACTTGATACTGAGAGAGTGCGCGCCACAGGCGCGCACTCTCTCAGCTTTCTCGAACAGTAGAGATGCGTCTACAGAGCGACTGGCTACAGCAACCCAACATAGTGTAGGGGACCATGTCCGCTAATCAGTTCCAGCAACAATGCCAGGAAGCCCAGCATGGCTAACCGACCATTCCAAACCTCAGCTGTGGTGGTCATTCCCCATTCCCATCGTTCTTGAGGATAGAGCTTGACGTTTTCTCTGGGCTGTATCACATCAGCCAGTCTCAGTTTAGGAGACTTGAGCGCATCCACCACCATGTCTGCCAGCGCTTGAATAAAGATAGGGTGCGTATTCAGTGCCGGAACTCGGTAGAAGTGATGAATTCCGGCTTCTTCGGCAATCTCACGGTATTCAATATCGATTTCCTGGAGCGTTTCGATGTGCTCTGAAACAAAGCTAATGGGAACGACTAGCAGGTTCTTAATCCCCTGTTCAGCCAGTTCAGCGATCGCATCTTCGGTATAGGGTTTCAACCATTCCACCGGGCCCACCCGACTTTGGTATGCCAGCGTATGGGCATTGGGGCGATTGAGCGTCCGCATGATCAGTGCCGTGCATTCCTCGATCTCCCGTTGATAGGGATCACCCGATTCTTCTACATAGCTGACGGGGACACCGTGAGCGCTGAAAAAGATGTGAACGTCATCGGGGTTGGCAGACTGGTCTAGCTGTTGAGCAATTAAATCGCTCATGGCCTGCAAATAGCCCGTCTGCTGATACCAGGATGGAATAACCGTGTGGTCTACCTTTTGCAGTCCCTCGTCTTCACTCCAAATGCGCTCTAGCAAACGAAAGCTGGAGCCACTGGTGCTAATCGAAAACTGAGGATACAGCGGCAGAATGACTAACTCATCTACCCCATCTCGCTTGATCCGGGCGATCGCCTCTTCGGTAAAGGGATACCAATAGCGCATTCCGATGTAGACTTGCGCATCTTGACCCATATGTTGCAGCTGGGCTTGCAATGCTTGAGCCTGCTCTTCCGTAATGCGGCGCAGCGGCGAGCCGCCGCCAATTTGTTTATAATTTTCCTTCGACTTATCGGCTCTAGAGGTCGAGATCATCCAAGCCAGAGGTTTTTGCAGCCAGGGAAACGGTAATCGAATAATTTCGGGGTCTGAAAACAGATTGAACAAGAACGGACGGACATCATCGAGTTGGTCCGGTCCGCCCAAATTGAGTAACAAAACCCCAACACGCCCCATATGGCTACAATCCTTAACGTTAGCTTTTAATATTCGTTATCAATTTTAACAATGATACTGAAGTGTAGCGTCTCTCCATCGGCAAGAACCGGGATATCTGCAACAAAAGTTTTTGAAATTGTAACGCTTTGCTGACCGTTCTCTGCTACAGCACCTCTACATGGAGTTCAATTCCGTAACAAGAGGGTCATATCCGGCAAAACGCTCGTTCCCAAACTATAGCAATTCTCAATTGCATGGAGCCTAGATTTTTTGAAACCCTGACGAAACGAGAGTTGTAAACCACAATCAGGGTTTAAGCGCCGACAAAGCGCTATAGATTGGATATATAACGGTGTGCAAGTTCGTTACGTACGGAAACGGTGTTGTGGGGCGCAGAGCGCCCCACAACACCAGACTGAATCAACCAGCACAGCGCTATATCAACGATCGTTTCACTTATCGCTGTTCAGGGTTTCATGACAGATCAATCTGCTATTGATGCTCGCCTTGCTCAAGTGAACCAGCGCTTAAAAGCGGCTCGTTTAGGGTTGCTGTTAGAGCGTCGAGGCGAAAAACTCAGTTTGCGCGGAACGTTGCCTCCTCGCCCTGACAGTCATCGGTTGCGGGCATACCAACAGCGGATTAGCCTCAATTTACCCGCTACTCCTACGGGATTAAAGCAGGCTGAGCAAGAAGCCAAAATTATTGCTGCCCAACTGATCCAAAATACGTTTGACTGGCGCAAATACTTACCGACGGGTGGGGGTGGGCGGTTGCATCAAATGGATTTGGCTGAAAAGCTCCAGGCATTTGAGCAATCGTTTCGCACCCAGTCCCGAGGCACTAAAGATCAGGCATCGGCAAAGACAACCTGGGAAAAATCCTATGCGCCTTATCTGCGCAAGTTAGAGGCGATCGCCCAGACTCACCCCCAATTAAACTTACCCGAAGCCATTTATGCGGCTGTTCAGTCTACACCGGCAAACTCTCGTAGTCGTCAGGTTTGTTGTACTGCTCTATCTGCCCTGTCAGATTTTTTAGAGCTTGAACTGCCAACAGAGCTGAAAGCCTTCTGGGGAAGTTATAGCGCCAGTGCTACCCAAGTTCGAGATTTACCCTCCGACGAAGCCATTATTGCTGCATGGCAACAAATCCCCAATCCGGCGTGGCAATTTGTCTATGGCATGATGGCAACCTACGGGTTGAGAAACCACGAAGTCTTTTTTTGCGAGTATTCTACCTTCCAGCAAAATAATTCTGAAGCCACCATTGAAGTGTTGGCTACGACTAAAACCGGGTACCACGAAGTTTGGCCCTTTTATCCAGAATGGGTTGAACAATTTCATCTAAAAGAAGGGAAACTTCCGCCCGTCAGCACAGATCTGAGCCAAACGACTCTGCAACGGATTGGGCAACACGTTACCAATCAATTTCGTCGCTATCATATTCCGTTTTCTCCCTACGACTTGCGCCATGCCTGGGCGGTTAGAACCATTCACTTTGGCTTGCCCGATACGGTGGCAGCTAAGATGATGGGACACTCCGTCACCATTCACAACCGCACGTACCATCGATGGATTGCTCGTCGAGATCAACAACAAGCCGTTAGCAACGCCCTCAGCCGCAGCCAAATCAAAGCCCCGACCGTTGATCTGGCAAAACCAGAATAGGCGTATGCACTACCAGACGAAGACGCGATCTCTCCTGCTCCCGTCCTATTGACCCCATCTACTACCCAACTCCTGCCGTGGCAACTTTTTTACGATCTCTCAGTTATCGCTATCAATGGCTCTACGATGCGATCGCCCGCTTATCGGCGTTGGCAGTCGGTGGTGAAACGCGCTTTCGACAACTGGCATTAACTAATCTCACCCTTGAGCCCACCATGCAGGTGTTAGATCTTTGCTGCGGCAGTGGTCAGGCAACACAGTTTTTAGTTCAGCGGTTTTCAGATGACGATCTACAGCGATCGCATCCCATTATCGGCTTAGATGCGTCGCCACTCTCTCTAAAACGAGCGAGCAAAAATGTACCCCAGGCTACGTTTGTCGAAGGGTGGGCAGAAGCCATGCCCTTTGCGGCTGAACAATTTGATGTGGTTCATACCAGTGTTGCCTTGCACGAAATGGAACCCGATCAACGCCGAAAAATTTTGGGAGAAGTCTATCGGGTGCTGAAACCCAGTGGCATTTTTACATTGGTTGATTTTCACAACCCGACCAATCCCCTATTCTTCCCTGGCTTAGCCCTATTTCTTTGGCTGTTTGAAACCGAAACAGCGTGGCAATTGCTTCAGACGGATCTAACGGCTGAATTAACCACGGCTGGGTTCAAAACGTGCGATCGCACCCTATATGCAGGCGGTAGTTTACAAGTTATTCAGGCTTATAAATAATTAACGGGTAATTTTTTTGAGAGCGCGACAGCTCCGCCGTCGCGCTCTCAAACAGAACTGGAATTCACAATTTATTCTCTTCATTGATCGTTTCTTCTATGCAAAACACAGGTGAATATCGTTGTTCTTACTGCGGCGAATCGAATCTAACATTCGTTGATTTCAGTGGTGGCATGCAACAGTCATATGTTGAAGATTGTCAGGTGTGCTGCCGTCCGAATGTGCTCTATATCCGGATCGATGAAGATACGTTAGAAATTGAAATTGATAGTGAATACGAAGGATGACCCCAACATGGCTGTCTTGCTATTCCTGCTTGTATTATTTCTGGCGATCGCGGTCTACCAAGTCATTCTCCACGTACCGCTCACAATCATCGGTTTTTTCCATTTACCCCCCTGGTTCATGGGGTTGTCCCTATTCGTGCTGTTTTCCTGGATTGTTGGGGAATCACATGAGGCATGATTTTTTAAACCATTGAGTAACAATGAAAAACGACAAAACCCAGATTTTCATAGTCGAAAGTAGGTCGTTAGATCTAGCTGCCCTTCAACGTGCGATCGCAGCTCAGAGTTGTAATTGTGAACTTCAAACCGTATCTTCAATTGCTGAATTAAAAAAAACGTTAGATAGCGCCACTATTAATTCAGTTGATATTATTCTTTGCAGCTATCAACTACCAGATGGAACCGTAATTGATCTACTTGATTTTTTAGGTCAAAAGATTCCTGTTATTTTAATCGCTAATTATGGAGATGAAGAAAATATTGCTCATGCCATGGGTCATGGGATCAATGACTATTTATTAAAAGATGATCCAGGAAACTATCTCACCCTTTTACCTCACACAATTCACAAGATTATTCAACATCAACATCTTCAGGATGTAAATTATGTTTTAGAACAAGAAATCCAGCGTCTTCAAAAAACTAGTTATGCTCTGACCACTACAGTTCCAGACTTGATCTTAAGGATGAGTCAGGATGGGGTGTATTTAGATTGTAGAGGGGCAAAATATTTTGATCCAATTTTGCCACCCGATCAGGTGATTGGTAAAAATCTCGTAGATCTGCTGCCACCTGATGTTTCAGCCTCTGCTTTGTATTACATTGATCAGGCTCTTAAAACAAGCGATATTCAAATCTTTAATTATCAGCTGCAAAACGGTGATGCAATCGGCGACTATGAAGCTCGAATTGCACCCTGTGCAGACAATGAAGTGTTAGTTTTAGTTCAAGATATTACACAACGTAAAAAAAATGAAGCATTATTGCTGCGTCAAAGTCGGTTAGTTCAAGGTGTTGCAGAAGCCACGCACCATTTGTTAATTCAAATTAACTATCACGATGCGATCGCCAATGCCTTAAGCGCCTTAGGAAATGCAGCTGATGTCAGTCGTATTTATATTTTTGAAAATCACATAGACTCAGATATTAATGAAAGTCAATCCATCCAGAGATTTGAGTGGTTAAATCATTTATCTGGGGCAAAACAGAGTCCAGATCATCCTTGCGATACGGTGTATACACCCCTGCTCAATCGTTGGTTTAAAACCTTGTCTCAAGGCCGAGTGATTAAAGGGTTAATCCAAGATTTTCCCGAATCAGAACGGGAGATGTTAGAGGAACAAGACATTTTGTCTTTGATCATTATTCCTATCTATATAGGCGATCGCTTTTGGGGATTTATTCGCCTGGATGACTGTACCTGTTTACGCGATTGGTCAGCCGCAGAAGAGTCGTCGTTGTTAGTGATTGCCAGAGGCATCGGTGGCTTATTAGAAAGATCGCATCTTCTAGAGCAAGAAGTGCAACAACGCCAACAACTGACCCAAAAAAATGTAGAACTAGAACAAGCCCGTCTACAGGCAGAAAAAGCATCTCAGATGAAGAGTACATTCTTGGCGACTGTAAACCACGAGATTCGTACTCCTATGAATGCTGTATTAGGTATGGCAGAACTGTTATTAGATAGTCGATTAACACTTGAGCAAAAAGATCTGGTTGAAACAATTTGTGCGAGTGGCAAAAACTTATTAACCCTGATCAACAACATCTTAGACTGGTCTAAATTAGAAGCCAAAGAAATAGAACCTGAGATTTTGGAGTTTGATCTCAAGAGTTGCCTCAAGGAAATTATTGATTTTTTAGCACCCCAGGCTTATGCCAAACACCTTGAAATTGCCTATTTAATCTCTCACGATATTCCCGTTAACTTGTGTGGAGACCTGAATCATCTCAAGCAAGTTTTAATTAACCTGATTGATAACGCGATTAAATTTACGGATCTGGGTGAGATTTTAATTCAAATTAGTGTAGAGTCAGAAACGCCTGAAAACGTCACATTGCTGTTCTCCATTTCAGATACAGGAATTGGTATTGCTCCAGCTAATTTAGAAAAAATATTTTTGCCATTTTGTCAGATTGATTCTTCCAATACCCGAAAGTATGGAGGCATCGGATTGGGTTTAGCCATTTCTAAACAGTTAATAGAACTTTTAGGGGGGCAAATTAGGGTTGATAGTGAAGTTGGCAAAGGCTCAAATATTGGATTCTGGATAGAATTTGGCAAACAAAAAAGCCAACCCTGCTTGCCTATTCAGGTTTTGGAAAGATTGCAAGATATCAAAGTTTTATTAATTAGTAATATTGAAATTACTTATAAGACTTTGTCCTTCTATGCCCTAAGCTGGGGAATACAGGTTGACCGTTTTAGGTCTGTAGATTTAGCGCTAAATCAGGCTAGAAAAAATGAAAACTTAGAGCTTGCTTATGATTGGGTGATTCTTGAAGCTAATTCATCGGATCTGCACCTGATCAAACTGGGGAAAAAGCTGCAAAGTTGTCCTACTTTTAGTCAAACTCCGCTGATTTTGCTGCGATCGCCTTATCAAAGTGGAGCAGAAAAACAAAAACTAAAAACAATTTTTTCCACTGATTTAGTGAAACCAATTCATCCTGTTGATATGTTTGGATGTTTTGCAACGCTTGTTGCCCCAAAATCTATCGTCTCTAGAGATAAACATGATCCAAACCTATTAGCGCTCGATCCATTCACCTCCGACCCTACGGCTTTTATTGCAGAATTCAAACTCTTACTGGTAGAAGATAATATCGTCAATCAAAAAGTGGTTTTAAAGCAATTAACCCATTTAGGGTATCAAGCAGATGTGGTTGAAAATGGACAAGAAGCCCTATCTGCGATCGCTCAAACGAACTACGACATGATTTTGATGGATTGTCAGATGCCAGTTTTGGATGGCTATAGCACGACTCAAGCCATCCGCAGGATCGAACGCCAACGGATAGACCAACGTCATCCCATCATCATTATTGCGATGACTGCCAACGTATTGCCAGACGATCGCGATAGGGCATTTAAAGCCGGAATGAATGATTACTTACAAAAACCTGTTAGTAAAGACCATTTAGCAGCCACGCTTGCCCATTGGCGTCAACTCCTATCCAACGCTCCTGGTTCTTCCGCCATACCACCATTAGAACAGACAACGACGGCTCTCTCTCCTGCTAACGCACCGCCCTCTGCTAATGCATGGGATGGGTCTACTCAGGCGGAATTAGACATTGATTGGGAGCAACTGCACCAAATTTCAGACGGCAATCCCGACTTTGAGTTAGAATTGCTCCATCTTTTTGTTAAAGACAGCACCAATCATCTTACGGAATTGGAACAGGCGATCGCAGAGCAAAATTTACACGAACTCGAACGCGCAGCCCATCATCTCAAAGGCGCTAGTGCTAACATTGGTGCCAAGACCCTACAGGCGATCGCCAGTGAATTAGAAGAGCAGGCACGTCAACACCACCTGGAAAACCCAATCCATTTGTTTACTGCCTTTAAAGACACGTTGCAAATGATGCATCAATTCCTGGCAACGCACCCCAAGCAGCTGAGGTAAAGGCTCACCCCCGCGCTAACTGGCGGTGCTGATTTTGAGGATGGGTTTGGACGTGAAACCTTTGGTTTCACGTCCAAACCCATCCTGCGATTAAGCAATACCATAATCCTGAACGTCCGGAGTTTATCTAATTTGTGCCCGCTGCCCGTCGATATTTTTTGGCTAGGAAACCTGACTTTCAGCATAATACTTCACAATCAGCAGACAGTTCCGCTGATCTACGCTGCGGGTGTAGGTCAAGATATCAGCCATTTGTCGCATCAATTTTAATCCCCTGCCTCCTTCTGCTTCTTTATCCACTTCTGGCGACAATGTACTAATCAAGTGTTCGAGATCAAATTCTGAGCCGCAATCCCAAATTCGCATCTCTAGAGCATGTTGAGACAAGGTCACCTCAATTTCTATGGGGGTCTCTACTGGTTTATCTCGGTGAGCATGGCGAACTGCATTTGTAAAACCTTCTGCAAGTGCTAATTGGCACTGTAGCCATGCAGAGTAAGGCATCATGGAATGATCGAACTGCTCACCAAACCATGTCAAAACTGTAGCCAAAGCACTAAGGTCAGTATTGACTTTAATTCGTGCCTGTTTCGGGAATTTCAACTGGTGAAGATCCTCTAACTTGTAAAGAGAGTAGGAGAACGGTATCAGTTAAGAAAACGGTTAAAGTGGTTAAAAGGGATCGCAAGCCTGTTCTTAAACTCTGTGTCAGGATCTAAAAAACAACTCTAATTCTAATTCTAATTTTCTCATGCCAAAAGTTCTAGTCATTGATGATGATCCAACAATTCGATTAGTTCTTAAAAAAGCACTGCAAGGGCAGGGATATGAGGTCAACCTTGCAGTTAATGGTGAGGAAGGTCTTGAGAAGGCAAATGCTATTTATCCAGATCTGATCATTTGCGATTGGATGATGCCCCTGGTTGATGGATTGGAGGTTTGCCGTCAAGTTAAGGCAAATCCAGATCTTGCAACCACTTTTTTTATCTTGCTGACATCTCGAGGCGCTTTAGAAGATCGAATCAAAGGTCTTGATACAGGGGCAGATGACTTTTTGGCAAAGCCTATCGAAATTACTGAACTACAAGCCAGAGTTCGAGCTGGGTTACGGTTGCACCAACTGAGCCGCGATTTGCAAACTCAGAAACAACTTTTAGAAACAGAACTGGCAGAAGCAGCCATGTACGTACAATCGCTGCTACCGGAACCTATCACCGGAAAAGTTTGTATTGACTCTCGCTTTATTCCATCCCGTCAGCTGGGAGGCGATTGTTTTGACTACTATTGGCTTGATCCCGATTATCTCATGATCTATTTATTAGATGTTTCTGGACATGGCTTAGGGTCGGCACTACCGTCAATTTCGGTTTTAAATCTATTGCGATCGCAATCCTTACCGGATGTCAATTTTTACCAGCCTCATGATGTATTGCGCGCCCTGAATGAAACGTTTCAAATGAATAACCAGAATGAAAAATATTTCACGATCTGGTATGGAATTTATAACCAATCGAAACGGCAATTGACCTATGCCAGTGCAGGGCACCCTCCTGCAATTCTAATCTCTCCTGCACCCGATAATACAGTTCAAGTCAAACGGTTTAGAACCCCTGGTTTGCCGGTAGGCATGTTATCCGATGCAATGTTTACCAGTGGTAGACAACAAATTCCATCGGGTAGTAAACTCTACATTTTTAGCGATGGAATTTATGACCTTGGTCAACCCGGTGGACAAATCTGGAACTTAGACACATTTGTCAATCTTTTAGCTAAAGACAACTATAACTTAGATGAAATTCTAGATTCGATCCGAGCCACCAGTGGGTCTGATACGTTCAGCGATGACGTTTCGTTACTCCAAATGACGTTCAAATAAATTGTGTGACTAGCGACCCTGGGGCTATCACACTACTGCCTGGATAAGACAGTCTGCTGGAATTCATCTTGACTTGCAAACACTTCAAAAACTTGATCCATGCTGGTCAGTTCAAACAAAATTTTAATTTGTTCATTAACTGCACAGACATATAGATTCCCACCCGTCGATTTAACTGTCTTTAAAGCAATAACTAAGGCACCCAGCCCAGAGCTATCCATAAAAGTTACATCTCCCAGATCAACGAGCAGTAGTTTTGCACCCTCATTGACGATCTCGTTGATTTCAGAGCGAAATTGACCAGCTTTTGTACTATCCAAAATTCCGGCAGGTCGAACTACTTTTACTTCTGCTTCCATGTCTTCAGTCCTAACTATATGAATAGTTTTCAAAACTATGATGCGGTAGCTTCGCTTCCAGCATAATGCAGGCAAGACGTAAAATCTGCCTGTTGCACCGCTGATATGTCACTTCTGCCACTAAAGAAGCACCTCTGAAACCTGAGCCAAACTCATACTGATGCCAAGAAGAACACCCAACACCAGTATTACTTAGAATGCTCCGCTATCTTTTCGGAAGATGACCCAAATTGTCTGAAAAATCAGCTTGAAGTCATACATTAGGCTCCAATTCTCTTGATACCGGAGATCTAAGCGAATGACCTCCTCAAAAGAGGTGACTTTAGAACGACCATAAACTTGCCACTCTCCGGTCATTCCCGGTTTCACATCCAACCGTCGCCACTCCGGTACTTCGTAAATGTCGATTTCGTCTGGTGTGGGCGGACGAGTTCCCACAAGGCTCATTTCTCCTTTGAGAACATTCCAAAATTGCGGTAGTTCATCTAAACTCGTACGCCGCAAAAAGCGACCCACCTTTGTAATTCGGGGGTCGTTGGCATTTTTGAAAATAGGACCTTGAACTTGGTTTTCGACCAAGTGCTTCAGTTCGCCCGCATTAGGCACCATTGAGCGAAATTTCCAAAGCTTAAAGCGTCTGCCCATCCAGCCACAGCGGGTCTGACCAAAGAAAATAGGACCGGGGCTGTCTAGTTTGATGGCGATCGCCAGGGGAATAAAAATAAATCCAGTAATACCTAACCCGACCAGTGCTCCTAAAATGTCAACTAAGCGCTTCACTCTCGACCGCACAGAGGGATGGGTGATGATAGGAACATCTTTATGAGTTGTTGCATCACTAGGTAAAACAGCCTTAGTGCTTTTATCAATGGTAAAGAATTCATCTAACCCGGTGAGTGATAGCACCATTTCTACCTGCGGAGAAGGACTCCACAACACCAGTTCAATATCGAGAGATTTCGCAACTTTCTGGCAACTGACCAATGCACCAATGCCGCTACTGTCGATAAAACTGGTCTGACCAAAGTCTAAAACCATCCGGGTTGGCACTGACTCAGATTTGCAGATCTCCTGGAATTTCTTCTTAAAGGCGACTGCTTCGGTCACGGTAAAAAGGGACGGTAGCTGGATCAGACAGATCTGATTTTGGTATGTGACTTGAAAATCCACATCTCCAGGGGTCGGGGTCATGATTTTTCTAGAGAGATACGGGCTACAGGAAGTAACAGAAGAGACTATGTATGATAATCTCCTCTATTACCTAACCTAGATTTTGCCCATTTGTCAGCCCATTATAGACAATACTTCTAGGTGTTCTTGCACCTCATTATGCCCAAACCTCAGTTCCAGCATTCGACACAGGTTATTAATAGAACTTGCCGGGACATTTGAAAGAGTTGATCTGGTCGGTGAGGCAATGAAGCGAACCAAATCTCCGGGTGACCAGGCGATTGGTACACCTGTTCGCTCAAGGGCAAGAGCTAGCTCAATTTGGTGGTTATCGACATGTTCTCCATACTGGTGGCTACGGGGTACCAAGATGTAAGGGGTTGCAATATCTTCTAACAAATTGATGGTTCCCTCGCCGCAATGCCCAATGACCAACCGTGCTTTGTAGAGGAGGCTACGGAATTTTGCTTCGGGTAAAAGCGGATAAACTTTGGCACCTGCTGGAAGGATGGTGCAACTGCCGTATTGAATAATAATTTCTTCTTGCTCGTCTCGCAAAAAGCCTTGGTTTATCAGGGCGTCAACCCACTGCATTAAGCGATTAAACGGAAATTGTTCTGTGCCAACTGTAATGAGGATCATAGGATCATGCCAGAAAAATAATTATAAAGAGGTAATCAGTTCTGCCTTGGGATAGCGCACCTTGAGCTGGGGCCAATGAACATAAAGAACATCTAAGAATGGCAGTACCAAACGAGCAGATAGACTCAACTCTTCGGCACGGGTAATCGATTCAACAAACGCAGTTTGGCTACCAAAAAACTTAGCCAGAATAATGAAGGGAACGGCAACACCTGCCCCTGTTGAAATGACTAAATCAGGACATTCTTGGGTAATAACTTTCCAGGCAAACCACAAATTACGAATTAAGTTGGGAATGTTGCGATTGGTCGGCCCGAACGCCCAATGAACGGTTTCTCCTTTCAGTGCTGCTTCGCTCGGTCCGGTACGAAAAGTTACCCAAGAGTGTTCATAGCTGTCCCAAAACGGTTTGAGTTGCTGCAATGCACGGAAATGACCACCTGTAGAACAAATGAGTAGGATTTTCATACCGAACTTAATAGCAATGCTGAAGCGAAGGATTGAGTAATACCGGCTTAAATCAGCCTCTGACAGCTTATGAACGTAGTGTATCGGAGCGCTCCTTAAATGCCTTGCGGAAATATACTTGGACTGGGTTTAGACGAAAATCCGCTAGTTTTTTGGATAAGTGTTTTTACGGTTGGGAATAGTAGCTTAAATCTCTGTTGATCTCATGAGAAAGTGCTTTATATTTCTTCGGTCTAAAGTCTTTTGGATCATGCTGTTGTTGGTAGTAATCAGTTCATGCAAGGTAACGCCAGGGGTCGATGGTCAAGCGGCTTCTGTTCCCCCTCCGGACGTTGTTGATGCGGCTACGGTTCGGTTGCCTGGGGATGTAGAACAGCGGGTTTATGATGCCTTGGCGGCAGATTTCGGGGTGTCCGAGAGGGACGTTGACTGGCAGCAGGTCAACGCGGTGGACTGGACGGATGCTTGTTTAGACGTCGCTCAACCGGATGAATTTTGTGCCCAAGTAATCACGCCGGGTTATCGCATAGTGGTCGAACTGCCGCACGGTCGCTATGTGTTGCATAGCGATCGCTCTGGGCATTCGATTCGGATTGCCCAAACACCTTGATTTATCTTGATCTTGTGAGAAGAAACACGGCTCAGCCTTGCTTGCCTTGTCTTTAGGGCTACCCGGTCTGTTTCTCAGTGCACTGTGGTGACAAGAACTGGCGTCAAGATACAGCGATTTTCAAGCGCTTATAACCAGGTTATTTTTGTGAGAGCCGCGCTCCGCGCGGCTCTCACAAAAATAACTATGGCTTACTCAATCGCAAAACGCTGTAAACTACCTACTGCTCTGTGCGCGGATCCAATTTTGGATCAGTGTTTAGAGCAGACGAGATGGGTTGAATAGGGGGGCGCAAGATGAGATAGAGGCAAGGTCCAATCACTGGCAAAAGTGCCACTGCCCAGAAGATGCGGGAGTCTTGCAGGTGCCGACGTGCCATGTCGTCATGGAGCAATACCGGAAAGATGAGGTTGAGCAAGCAAAAATCCAGGCTCATGACGTGGATAAAGCGGCTTGTTTGCCATTGTTGAATGAAATCTGTGCCATTGCCAAACAGAATGCCATAGGTCAGACACGCGATCGCCAATAAGGTGATGAGGACTCCATTCCACCGTGATCCCAGCCATTTGAGAAGCCCGGTTGGCTCTCCGACAAATGTTGGGTTGGGTTGTCGCAATGCCAGATAAGGAAGAATGGCGAATGCGCCTACGGCGAACGCGCTGGTGGCAAAAATCCAGGCTGGTACTTTTTGCCCTCTGCCGTCAAATAACATTAGAGAGATGAAGAGCATCGGCAACACGCCCATGATATTAAACAGAGCAATCACGAGGGGATTAATGCCCTGCCATTGACCCGTAGAAAGATTTTGGATCAGGGTGAACGTGTTGGGATCATTGGGTGGAGCCAGGAACGTCGCATACAAGAGAAATCCTACCCAGAGTGCCCAAGTGGCTATTTGCTTTAGGGTCAAAGCGTTGCTCCTAGCGTTGTTGATGGATTGAGAGTTGTCAAAAAGCGTGAAGAATCGTTGCGATCGCCGCTCTCTATAAAATCAGATATTTGGCGTTCTATTGATTGATATGAAAGGGTTTGGGCGATCGCTATCGGACAATTTTAGTTAAAAACTGCGAATTGTGTATACTCATAACCGCTCCATCTTTGAGAGAATCAAAAACGATCCTCGACCTCACAAAAGCTAATCGCTGTCATAGCACTAGCTAACAAACTTTAGGACAAGGGGTGGGGACATCATGTTCTTAGTCAGAGGTTTTACCTCTACACCCCGTCCTAACTCACTGGCTGCCAGCCTAGTATTCACTCCATCGCTTTTGATCGGTACCGAGAGTGCGGGCACTGCTCCATTCTCTCTGTCAAACTCAGTGGGTCAATCTAGTAGCTGTGCCAGATATAGCTCATAAGCCGACAGCCCGATAGCTAAAAGCCAATACCAATAGCTAAACTAGCTGATTGCCTCATCGGTCCTTACGACCACTCAGCACAACGGAGAACTATACCTATGAAATTGGCTTACTGGATGTATGCAGGGCCGGCGCACATTGGTACGCTGCGCATTGCCAGTTCCTTTAAGAACGTCCATGCGATTATGCACGCGCCGATTGGTGACGATTACTTCAACGTCATGCGGTCTATGCTAGAGCGGGAGCGGGATTTTACTCCGGTAACTGCTAGTGTTGTTGACCGGAACGTGTTGGCGCGCGGCTCTCAAGAAAAAGTCGTGGACAACATCACGCGCAAGGATAGAGAAGAACATCCTGATCTGATCGTTTTAACACCGACCTGTACCTCCAGCATTTTGCAAGAAGATTTGCAGAATTTTGTCGATCGGGCACAGATAGATGCCAAAGGCGATGTCATGTTGGCAGATGTCAATCACTATCGGGTGAATGAACTGCAAGCTGCCGATCGCACGTTACATCAAATCATTCAGTTCTACATCGATAAAGCCCGTAAGAAAGGTGAACTGCCCACCGGAAAAACAGAACATCCCTCTGTCAATATTCTGGGGATTTCGACGCTAGGGTTTCATAATCAGCACGACTGCACCGAGTTAAAGCGGCTGATGGCAGACCTGGGGATCGAAGTTAATTCGGTCATCCCTGAAGGGGCGTCAGTGCATGAACTGAAGAATTTGCCCCGCGCCTGGTTTAACCTGGTTCCCTATCGCGAACTGGGGTTAATGGCTGCCAATTATTTGAAAGACGAGTTTGATATGCCGTTCGTAGACATTACACCTATGGGTGTGGTGGAAACGGCGCGTTGCATTCGTGCCATTCAGCAATTGTTGAATGAACAGGGGAACGATGCCAATTACGAAGAGTACATTGAAACCCAGACACTCTATGTATCTCAGGCTGCCTGGTTTTCACGTTCGATTGACTGTCAGAACCTAACCGGCAAGAAGGCCGTTGTATTTGGCGATAACACCCATGCGGCTGCCCTGACGAAGATTTTGGCACGGGAAATGGGCATCCATGTTGTTTGGGCAGGAACCTATTGCAAATATGATGCCGATTGGTTCCGGGAACAAGTGAGCGAGTATTGCGATGAAGTGATTATCAGTGATGATAATGGTGCCATTGGTGATGCGATCGCCCGTGTTGAACCCTCAGCCATCTTTGGTACCCAAATGGAACGCCATGTGGGCAAACGCCTGGATATTCCATGTGGTGTAATTGCGTCTCCCATTCACATTCAAAACTTCCCAATTGGCTATAAGCCGTTTGTCGGTTACGAAGGAACCAACCAGATTGTAGATTTGATCTACAACTCCTTTACGCTGGGGATGGAAGACCACCTGCTGGAAATCTTTGGGGGTCATGATACCAAGGAAGTCATTACCAAAGGGATCTCTGCTGATTCTGACCTGAACTGGAATAAAGAAGCACAGACTGAACTCAACAAAGTTCCAGGGTTTGTGCGCGGCAAAGTGAAACGGAATACAGAAAAATTTGCACGCGATCGCGGTCTTGCTGAGATCACTTTGGAAGTGATGTATGCAGCGAAAGAGGCAGTCGGCGCATAATTCCTTTCTGTTTCAACGCCTTCGGATCACGGATTAAACGACCCTAAAGATCATGATTGGAAGCGCGGCAACGCCGCGCTTCCAATCATGATCTTCCAGGTTTTATTGAATGTGTCGTCCTTAAAAACTTTTGAGCCTGATAGGATACTATGCAAAATCACGCATCCTATCAGGCTCAATCTGTTTAATCGCGATCGCCGATGATGTAGAGGGAGAGGGCGATCGCTTGCTGAAAAGATTGTGTAACCACAATACTTTAGCTTTGATCGTAAGCTCTCAGAAAAGTTTCTCTAGAAATACCAACTTGCGTACAAATAGCTCTTAACGTCCCACTTTTAATTTGAGTTTGGTTGGGCATCACTAGAGGCGTTTGGGTGCCATCGGCATTATCTCTTGCCATTACAATGTGTTCTCGTTCACGGATCATGTGAAAGCCCAATATCTCAAAGGTTTTTATCACCCGTCGTTTGGGGGCATCAACTGGAAACCGTGGCATTAAACAGCAATCCCTGCTTCAGCAATGAAAACTTCTACGGATGGTGTGTCTGATAAAATCTCTTTGCCAAACGTCTCAACATAGCAAGCCAGCGCAGACTTAACATCCGCTAGGGCTTCTTCGTAGGTTTCTCCCTGCCCAACAACCGCTCCTACGATGCCAATCGGATAAGCAACGTATCCATCGCTGTGCTTTTCAATAACAATTTTGAACTGTTTCACGGATGTCCTATGGCTAATCGTTATTAAGGTGACTTTTCCTTGATCGTATCTCAATCTGCGATCGCCTATTTTTTGGGCAGGGAATGTGCGATCGCCGCTCCTTTGAGTATTAAAGAGGGTGGGCATTGCCCACCCTCTTTAATTCAATTATTCACCCGTAACCGATAGACCTTCAACCCAGATGCGGGGGCAGATGCCACCGGGGGTAAGTTCGGCGTCGGGTTCGACGTAGATGATGGATTTGAGGACTTGCAGGATATCTCCGGCGATCGTGCCGGAGTCGATGCTGATTTTTTCGCCTTTGTTGACGAGCCAGCCATCGAAGGGCAGGGAGAAGGAACCCTGGAGGGCGTTGACTCCGGCATGAAGGGCGTTGAGGTCGTCAATCAAAATCACATTTTCGGCTTGATCGAGGTTGAAGGTTTGGCTGGCAGCAGCACCGGGGAAAACGTGGTAGAAGTGGGAGCTAACGGAAACTTTTGCACCGATATTGGCGTGTCCGGTGGGTTGGGCGCTGAGTCGTTTGGCAGTTCCGGCACTGTGCAGAAAACTGCTGAGGACGCCGTTGGCAATTAAGGGAACTCGGCGGGTGGGGGTGCCTTCGCCATCAAAGCGGGCTTCGGCAATATTATCGGGGTGCAGTGCATCATCACTCAGGGAGAGCAAGGGAGATGCAATTTCTGTGCCCAATGAGTCGGGGGTAGATAGGCTTTGTTTGTCGAGAATGCTTTGAGCATTGAACAAGTTGGAAAACGAACCGATCAAACTGAGAAATGCTTCAGGTGCAAAAACAACACAGTATTTGCCAGTTTTGATCTTTTCGTAATTGAGATGGCTGATCGTTTTTTCGGCAGCTTCTTTGAGGCAGGCTTCGATATCAAGATTCTCTAGACTGCGGTGCATTCTAAAGGCTCCGGCACTGCGGGGCTTTTTGCCGTCTTGCTCGGTTTTGGTATAGAGGTAAATGGAGGCATAGGAACGGGCTTCTTGACGCAGGGCACCGTCGCTATTGAGATAGAACTTGTCGATGTCTCGCTGGGCTAACCCGTTGTAAGGGATGCTGGCGATCGCTGTATGGGCGTCTAGCAATCGTTTTTCGGCATCAATCAACGTATGAATCAACTGATTCACAGGGGCTTGTGCTTCTTTACCATGCTTGGCTTCAGGAATCGGTGCTTTAGCTTCGGGGCTAAAGTCAGGGACATTTTCTTTTGCCCCAAATGCACTGGCTTCATATGCCGTTTTTAGTGCCAGTTCTAATCCAACTGGATCCAGATCGGTGGTTGACGTGACGCCAAGTGTATGGTCATCATTCCACACCCGCACAATCACACTGGAACGATTAGAGGCTTTGACCTGCTTTGGTTCACCAGAGTCTACTTGCACACTGGTTTCATCTACCGATGAACCGAAAATGTCGTATTTTTTAATCCCCAATTTATGGGCGATCGCTTCTGTATTGGCAGAAATTTCAGCAACGGTAGGCATAGTTTTAGATCTTGAAGTGGAGTTACAAGAATTTGGATGGGGATTAGCTAATAGCTGTTAGCTAATAGCTGTTAGCTATTAGCTGTTAACTATCGTCCACCGACGGTGATGGAATCGACTTTGAGATGAGGTTGTCCGACGGTGACGTAAATGCTGCCACTGACGGAGCCGCAGAAACCAGCTGCTAATCCTAAATCTTGGGAGCACATGGAAATTTTGTTCATAATTTCCTTGGCTTCACCAATCAAAATGGCACCTTTGAGGGGTTTGGTGATTTTGCCGTTTTCGATCAAGTAGGCTTCTTCTACACCAAAGTTGAATTCACCTGTCGCGCCGACGCTACCGCCTCCCATTTTTTTGCAATAAATGCCTTTATCAATGGACGCGAATAGATCGTCAACCGAATACTCACCAGGCGCAATGTAGGTGTTGCGCATCCGGCTGGCGGCTGCAAAGGTATAGCCCTGGCGGCGACCGCTACCTGTACGGGGGTGCCCAGTCCGAACAGAACCGGCACGATCTGCCAGGAAGTTTTTCAAAATGCCATTTTCGATCAATAAGGTGCGTTGAACGGGCATACCTTCGTCGTCCATATCGACGCTGCCAAAGGCATTGGCGGTTAAGCCTTCATCCCAGGCCGTGAGGTTTTCATGGGCGATTTTTTCGCCTTTTTTGTCAATAAAGGGCGTGGTTTTGCGTTCGATTTGAGTGGTTTCTAACAAATGTCCACAGGCTTCATGGAAAATTACGCCGCCAAAGTGGTTTGCCATAATGATCGGGTAAGTGCCCGATTCTACATAGTCGGCGTAGAGCATTTTGCCCGCAGACTCAGCGACTTCGGCAGCGTCGGGTGCAAAATTCCAGGTACGCAGGAATGCCGGATCGCTGGTATTGCCGACCCGTTTGCTGATAGAGGAACGGTTTGCCCCATCGGCGCAAAGTAGATTAACGCCCACCGTCTGGTTGAGGCGAATGTCTCTGGCAAAGGTGCCATCGCTAGCCGCTACCAATACTTCTTGCCAATCGCGAAAATAGGAAGCGCGGCGCGATTGCACATGGCTGGCTTGGCGTTGCAGTTGATCGGTAGCACCCAGCAGCACATCGCCCATTTCTTTCATAGAGCTGCATAGGCTGAGCCACCCCTCTTTGCCGCGAGCCGTGCCGTAGTCTCGTAACAGTTCCAGGTTAATTTCGGGGACAAATGAATTGGGTGCAGGAATGTGTAACCCCAGGATTAACAATCCCTTTTCCAGAGCCGCTTTCAGACCGCTAAAGGAGAGGTCATTGGTGCTGACGTAACAGTCTGCCTTACCACGAAAGATTCTTACCCCTGCGCCCGTCGATAGACTGGGTGAAATGCTGGTGATGGCATCGTCTTCTGCCAAGCAACTGACGTAGTTGACCCGCTCTAGGAAAAATTCAACAAAGTCTGCTCCAGCGGCGCGTCCTAAACCCAACAGGGTAGAGAGAGGAGCTTCCCAGGTTGAGTCGAAGCGATCGCCCGTAGCCGCATAGTCTAGGGTGGGCAGTTCTTTAGACAGAAGAAGCGTGCTTGGCGGCATAAAATTTGTTACCCTTTCTCACAAAATATTGGGATTTCTTTGCAAAATCTCGTTACATTCAGTCTAGCAAAAGGATTTGAACCGCATTCATTTTACGCAGATTGCGATTATGTTACGGGCTGCTAACTGAGCACGGCAAAGAAAAAGCCCTGGTGTAACCAGGGCTTCGTCATGTTTAACGGATGAACAACGACCCGTGGAAGAGGGTCTGGGGGAGGAGAGTCGTGTAGTTGTTCCATGCGAGATCAATTTTCCTTAGAATTTAGGCAGTTAGAAAAAGTTACGACGTTCTAAGAAATAGGTCTGATTGAGCTTGCGTCCCTTTTGCAACGATTGCCGAGATGACTTGTTGGATTGCTGATCGTCAAAAGGAAATAACTCAAACTGTTTTAGATGCCGGGGACTTCGTTCTTCTTCAGGATTAGATTCGGTTTCAGCCTGTCCCCAGGTGATTCCGTGAATTAAAAGAGACAACATAAAAACCTCGTTTGGTCGCGTATCAAATCCTTATGCAGAATTGATACTTTGGATACATTTACTAGCATAGCTCTGATAAAAATATCTGTACGTCCTCCACCCATGCTCGTCCGATCGGGTGAAGTGACTGATTTGAAGCCTGACATTTGCTCGTTTGCAGATAGTAATGCGATCGCCCTAAATATGGCTAAAGAGCTGGATGAACAAGGCTTGCGCCTCCTTTCGTCCAACTCTTTATTCTCTCTGTGCAAACCCCAGCCGTGCCCTAAAAAGATGGCTGAGAGGTAGGCATACAGGGCGATCTACATGACATATATTTTTAACTCACAACACGTATCTTTACTGAAGTCCAGTAAAAACACTCATAGCCTGACACCATCGAGCGAAGACAGGCTGATTGACTGATAAATAATTTGATATGGCTGGGTGTTGAACGACGTCAACCCCAACGTTGATCCTGGTTTTGATGGGTTACGCTAACGCTAACCCATCCTACGGCTGCAATTTTTTAAGAGAGGGTGAAGGGAACAACGCCCCCTTCACCCCCTCTTCAATTCGACGCATCTTCATGTGAAAACGGTATTAGTGGCTTCGAGAAGGGTGATTACTGGTTTAAGGCTTTGAGGAACTGCTTTAACCCTTTAAATAAACCTGGATTAGCGATAGGTTGAGCCGCTTGAGGATTGTCTTTGCCTGTGGCTCGCAGCAAAATTTGTTCTAATGCTTCTCCGACAGGTTTGGTCGCTTGCTCTGAGACGACTTCATAGACGCCATCTTTTTCCAGCAATACTTGCCATGCTGACGGATAACAGCGAAACACGGCGGCTCCTTCCAGGGGTCTCAGGTAATAGCAAGACTCAATCTGGTTGAGGAAGCGCTCTCTAAGTTGTCGCCCTGCATAGCCAATCCCAATCGTAGCAACATCTTCCATGCGGGGTAAGAATAAGATGGCTGGGCGATCGCCTGCTTCTTGGCAAAGTTGTTCGACTTGATTCACCTCAACAGATGACGGTTCGACAAACAAAAACAGTTGTTCATTGGGTTGAATGGCACCTTTTAGTTCGCCCATGCCTCGCATTGAGTAAGGTTTTTCGCCCCATTCGCGGCGGGCAAGGGCAGCAAACCCTGGATCGGGAAAGAAAACACGCAGCGTTTCCCCCCATTCCTCAAACCCTTCGACAAATCGCTGTGCCAGGGGCATGACTTTGAGTTCTGGGAATAATAGCTCAACCTGTAGACGAGTCAAGCCATCTGCGATCGCCGCTTTTACCGCAGTTTGAGCCTGATCGATCGCCTGATCTAAATCTTGAGGGAGTTCAACCATCCTGACACCTATTACCTAACGCCAAACGTTGATCTAAATGGGTCGGTTATGAGCGTCTCATTCCGATAAGATGAAACGCTCGTAACGTCTATAGCGGTACCCGTTTGGTTTAAGTACGGGGGGTGGGGATGGAACCCCCATGCAGGGGGCGGTGCCCCTTGCATCCCCTGTACTTAGCCAACTTGCCCATTGCTATAGAGATTTCTGTAGATTTTTTAGAGTCTATACTGATCTACTCCCTATTGAACGTGCTAATCGTACAAATAATGCTTGAAAGCCTCGCGTAGCGAGGCTTTCAAGCATTATTTGTACGATATAGATTTTCGATGGGCACTTTACTGCTGAATGGCAGAGCGTCCTTGTTTAGACAGGCGTACCAGGACAAAATATGCCAGATAGATGACATAGATCCCCAAACCAACAATGCCAAGAAAAGCCAGGAAACCCGTCGTTGTGTTGGCGTGGAAATATTCTTTATACATCAACGGTGCTTCTCGCCAAACCTGACAGAAATCAGTGCCATATTTTTCTTGGGAGAGGGCACAGGGAATAAAGGGCAACAGGGCGATCGCGCCGAGTGCCGTGTAGATGCTGATCGCCCAGCGCCAGGAGGTAAAGGTTAGCTTTAAGGAATTGGTTGGCTGATCATCGATTTCTTCATTGAGATCGACCCAAAACCAGAGGCTAACGGGAATCAGCACATGGGCAATGAGTGACGCAACAAAGCTCAGCGGCAAATTGCCAATTAATAAGTAAACCGTAATCATCAATAAGCTAGACACTCGCCAGTAGATGCTGAGTAGGCGTTGCATTGATTCCATTTTCTGGACAAATGCCCAGATTAAGAGAATTAATGGCAACACAACCGTAACCAAAATGGCAAGCCGATAATCCATCCAAACTAGCGATCGCAGTAGCTCTTGTGACATGGGAATAAGCAGAAAATACTAAAAAAATAGGCTATGCCTGCTAGGCAATTCATCGCAATCTGGGTGTTGAACGACCTCAACGGGTAGTCGAAGCTGTCCTGACCCATTACAGACTAACTCTGCTCATCAAAACTAGCATGGAAAGACGACGATGCCTCTAAATGTTTGTGAGCGCTCTACCTCAGGTAAAACGCTCACAAACATCTGGTTTTAGCCTCAGTTGCATGGATACCCATTAAAGATGAAGCTGCAACTGAAAACGATGTAAGGCTGTAGTGCTAATGAGTCAGGGTTGAGCGATCGCGTGGGGGATGAAATGACGGATTTCATTTGTAAAACGATCTGCCAGATCCTCTCAAACCCTCAGGATTGCGGATTTAATAAAACCCGATTCTTTTTGAGAGAGCGGCGGCTCCGCCGCTCTCTCAAAAAGAATTACAGGTTAATTAATGTGTGATCCTTAATAAGACCGAAGATTAATGTTTGGCAGCGCGGCTCCGCCGCGCTGCCAAACATAAACGTCCGGGTTTTAATTAGTTTGTGATCCTTAGGGATGACGAAACATTACATGTCAGGTGGCAAGATGACGCGATCGATCACATGAATGACACCGTTGCTTGCCCGGATATCAGGCTGGATCACTGCTGCATCATTTACCATTACTTCATTGTTGTCGCCTACTTGAATCAGCACAGAGCTGCCTTCCTCGGTCGGTACCTCACCCGAGGTCAGGTCTGCCGACAGAACCGTTCCCGAAACAACGTGATAAGCCAGGATTTGTGACAGAGCTTCACGGTTTTCGGGTTTCATCAATTCTTCTACCGTTCCAGGAGGAAGTGCCTCAAATGCTTCATCCGTCGGTGCAAAAACGGTGAACGAACCCTGTCCTGCCAGGGCATCTGCTAGCCCTGTTGCTTGAAGGGCAGCAGTCAAGGTTTGAAACGAGTCGCTTGAAGACGCGATATCAGTGATGGTGACACTGCTCTGCGGTTGAGTACCATCTTCAGGCATTGTTGGTGTTTGCATTTCATTGCCTGCACCCGGAGTCATTGTATCTGGGGAGGTCGGCATTTCCATTTCGCCACCCATACCTGGAGTCATCATGTCGGGTGTGGTGGTGTTAGGAGAGGTTGGCATTTCCATGCCGTTGCCCATGTCTGGAGCCGTTGTATCTGGAGTCGTGGCGTCTGGGTAGGTCTGTACTTCCGGGCTACTGCTCGGAGCATTGGTACTTGGGGTGGTGTCTGGGTTGGGTAGCATCTCCGTGTCACCCTCCGGAGTCGTCGTATCCGGAGTCGTGGCGTCTGGATAGGTCTGCATTTCCATGCCGCTGCCCATTCCTGGAGAGGTGGTGTCTGAAGGGGTCGTGCTTGGATAGGTCGGCATTTCCATGGGGATTTGAGGGTCCGACATCGGAGTTTCTACGTCCGATGGGGTAGAACTGCCCGTTTCTCCATTAAAGGGGGGTTCACTAAAGATGGTAGGAGACGGATTCACCTGGGCTTTGGCTGGAACTAAGTACAGCAGGCTGGCTGTACTAGCGCCCAAAACAACCATTAATCCTTTGAGAGCAGTTAAAACGTTACGATTCATTATTTTTGTCTCCTTACACGTAAAGATTGTGTAAAGTTTGCTTTGGAACTATAACGTTCTGTTGCGGTTTAACTCCTCACACCTTTGGTAGATTTCCTGCTGTTTGGCAGACCTATGACTTTTTCTCATCATTCAACCGTGGAGTGTGGGACTCATCCGTAACATAAGCATTTCAGCCTCAGGTTTTAGACCCATTGCTAGCTGCATAGCGCTGAGGCGCAGGTAGCGATGTTCGCAGGATTGCTGCTGGAACCCGTATTCGCTTGTTATGCTTAGCTGAAAGCGTCTGAAGGTGCTTAGGAGATAAGCCGTGCTAGAGCTATACCAATTTGAACTGTCTCATTACTGCGAAAAGATTCGTTTCATTCTCGATTACAAAGGGCTGGCTTATCGCAAGATTGAAGTAACTCCCGGCATTGGGCAAGTAGATGTCTATCGCTTGTCGGGTCAACCTCTGGTTCCTGTTTTGCGCGATGGTAATGAAGTCATCGCAGACTCGACTGCGATCGCCGATTATCTCGACAAAAAATATCCAGACAAACCCGTTATCCCCACCGACCCTAAATTGCGGGGGCTTTGCCTGTTAATGGAGCAGTGGGCGGATGAGTCGATCGGCTTAAATGCTCGCAAGTGTCTGGCTGGGGCGATCGCCAAAGATAAGAATTTACGAACGGCTGCATTGCCCACCTCTACCCCTGACTTCCTTAAAAGTTTGCTGGGTGCGGTGCCTGGAGAAGTCTTTGGATTTCTCAGTTTGGGCGTAGGTTTGGGCCCCGATACGATCAAGGCAGCCCAAGAAGCCATGAAACGTGACTTGACCGCACTTTGTTTTATTTTGCTAGAGCAACCTTACCTCGTCACCGACCAGCCAACGCTGGCAGATTTTTCTGTGGCAGCACTGAGTATGTATATCAAGTTTCCATCGGGCAACTATCTTGATATGCCAGAGTCGCTGAAGGGTAAAGGAGTTGCGGGTATGTCTGATATTGGGACGTTTGAGCCATTTTTTAACTGGCGCGATCGCCTCTATGCCGACTATCGCAAGGTGCCTGTGACGACGAATGGATCGTCCGGCTCCGGACCCACATCGATCAACATTGACTAGCGTCTGGTTTAAACGTTGTTTTTTCGTGCGCTTCGCACACGAAAAAACAACCCTCTTCGCGAGTTTTAAAACACGCTCTGGGGTTGGGGATGGTATGTAGCGGTGCGCCAGCGTTGACTGAATAAACGGTGTTGTGAGGCGCTCCGCGCCCCACAACATACTCAATCAACCCGATCCATTTAAGGGCGCGACGGCAAAGCCGTCGCGCCCTTAAATGGATCGTAGTTTTGTGGATCTCTGGCAAAATTAGCCCTATCGTCGTGCCAGTGCCGGAATTCGCCCACTCAAGCCCGTCATCAGTCGTAACGCTGCCCAGCGCAAGGGACGAACATGACGCATAACGCGTAAGCCCAACCGCCGGAGCGTGACCAAACCCAGCCACCGATTCGAAAAAACGCGATCGAGCAGATCGGTAAATCCTAAAATGGTGAGATTTTCTAGACTGCGCCATCGCTCATAACGTTTCAAAACGCGCAGACTTCCCAGATCTTCGCCGCGTTGATGGGCAGTTTGTAACACCTGAGCCAGTGCCGCCGCATCTCGAATGCCCATGTTTAGCCCCTGCCCCCCGACCGGGTGGCAACAGTGGGCAGCATCTCCTACCAGTGCCAGTCGGTGCCGAGTATAGCGATCGCTATGCATCAGTTGCACCGGAAAGAGGAGGCGATCGCTCACCAATTCCAATTGCCCCAACTGCCCATCATAGCGACGGTTAAGCTCTGCCAGAAACTCGGCATCACTGATTGCCATCAATGCTTTAGCTTCTGCATGAGGAGCCGTTAACACAATTTGGGCACGATTATCGGGCAATGGCAGAGTGGCAAAGGGACCCGTTGCCCAAAAGTGCTCCCGTGCAATATTTTCATGGGATTTTTCTGGGCGAATCACGGCAGTAATACAGGATTGCCAATATTGCCAACCGTGGGTGCCAATGCCTGCTTGCTGGCGCAGTGGCGATCGCGACCCATCCGCAGCTACCAACAAACGCGATCGGATGGAGTAATGGCTACCCTTCATGGCAACGGTGAGGGTGACACCGGCATCATCATATACCGCCGCAGTGACCTGTGCCGGACAGAGCCAGGTGACCGCTTCAGCAGTTTGTAAATCGGTTTGTAAGGCGTTCAGTAAAACCCCATGTTCGGTCACATAGCCCAATGCGTCTCGCCCTACATCGTCTGGACGCAGATTAACAACGGCAGGATGGTGTTCATCGGCCAGGCGAATTTGTCGAAACGTCGTGCTTTGAGACACAACATCAGCCCAAACACCCAACCCTTCGAGAATTTGACTCGACATCAACGTAATGTGGTAAGCCCGTCGCCGTTGCACTCCCACATCCATCGGAGACGCTTCGATCACCGCAATTTTTAAGCCTGAATTTTTTAAAGCCGCTGCCAGGGTCAAGCCCACGATGCTACCCCCTGCGATCGCCACATCAAAATCGAGCGCAGCCTCTGTTCCTAGATCGGGCTGAACAGCCGATAGCAAGCTAGACGCAGAGCGAAGGGAGGTCAAGTCTGAGCAATCAGAGTTCATGTAAAACGCTGTTGGATAATTACGTATTTGTTTTTATTGTGACGCGATCGCTTCCAGCCATCAAGTTATAGCAATTTTCAATAGTATCAAGTACAAGGTATTGAGCGAGTCGCGTGGAGCGCGACTCGCTCAATACCTGTAATCTATCCAGTTGCGACGGGTTAGGACGTAATTTTTTGGCTGACGAAATTCCCGGTCTATACCCCGTAAGATTGGCGAGAGCTTGATGTTAAGGTGAATACATCGATATTGACATGGCACTATGGAATCTTTGTTTGGGCGATCGCTAACAGATCTTGCTTTCTCTCCACCCGTTGATCTGACTGCCGACCCCGGCTTAAATTTCAATCCTTTAGATCAGCTATGGACATTTGCAGATGCGGTACTGGAACCGGAGTATCTGTTGACCCTGCAATATCGCCTGGGCAAAGCCTATGCTGATTTGGGCACTACCTTATATGACCAGGGTGATTTTGATCAGTCGGTGCAGCATTTCCAAAAAGCGTTAGAAGAAGCGCCCGATCTGCCCGCGTCGGAATTAGGAAAATTGCATTGCAATATAGGGTTGGCGTTGGCACAACAACGGAATTTTGAGCAAGCCATTCAGGAATTTACAACAGCACTTGAACTTAATCCTGAGGATGAGCAGGCAAAATTTCAGCTCGAAAGAATGGCATATGAACAAGACAATTTGGCAAAAGGATTGCAGTTTTCTCAAGATTGGTTTAGCCGCAATATTCCTATCTTAGAAACCCAGTTACACGCTTGGATGGGCAAAGAGCAACTCAGTGCTTTAGAAGTGGGATGTTGGGAAGGGCGATCGGCATGTTGGTTCCTCGAAAATGTTCTCACCCATGAGTCTGCGACCTTAACCTGCATCGATTTGTTTGAAGGCGCTAGCGAACACCAAGCCCGATTACATGCCGATTATTTGCAAACGATTGAGACAACCTTTGACCTCAACTTAAAGAAGGTTGGGGTGTATGAAAAGGTCAAAAAAATTGTGGGTAGATCCGCAGAAACGTTGCGATCGCTTCCTTTAAATAGCTATGACTTAATCTACATTGATGGCTCTCATTTTGCTCAAGATGTCTTGAGTGATGCGGTTCTCAGTTGGGATTTACTTAAACTGAACGGGTTGATGATTTTTGATGATTATGATTTTGATCAACGCAATCCAAACCACAATACCAAGTTAGGGATTGACGCTTTTTTACTAAGTTTTGCCAGTAAAATTCAACTCATCCATAAATCCCATTTAGTCATGATTGAAAAGCTATCTAGCTGAAAAATCAGTGATTGCAAAAATACAGATTACGGTTTTTGGGAGAGAGCCGCGCTCCGCGCGGCTCTCTCCCAAAAACACCTGTGCCACCCGCGTTTCAACCCATTACGATTCTGGTGCTGAGCGCATAGCATGACAAAATCAAATCCCTCAGTCTTTAAGATTAAAAAAGCGGTTTGCTGCGGGGCTTGATGTTAATCGGAAGGCTAAAAACCCGATTAAGATCTGGGGAAACACTACATCCAGCAGTCCCCTTAGTACGAAATCTAAGTAACTCGAATACCCACAAAAACGCTGTTCGATATGACCTACCTCTCTTTGCCAACAGTCATAAGGAGGGGTGGGTAACGGCTCGCCTTGCGTTAGAGACGTGTAGACTAGCTGAAAATAATGGCTTTTGATGACACCCCCTATGACTAGCATGATTAAAAAGATAACGCCTAGCCATTGTCCATAACGTTTCTTTCGCTGAAGCCCTAAAAATGAAACGATAAAAAATCCTAAAGCGCAAGCGTCCAGCACCAACCATAAAGTACTGGACGGCGATAGGCAGGAGCGCGTTTCATTTTGAAAAGTGCAACGGAATACGTCAACCCCTATGTATACCGAAACTTGTAGAATTCCCAGAAATAACAAAATCTGGGTGAGCCATACGCTTGGAGGACGCTTATTTTCATCGTTCATAAGAGTCTGGATAAGGACTTCTGAGAATTGCCATTGTTTAGGATTGTGGATTTAATAAAACCAAAAATAAACGTCCGGGTTTTAATTAATTTGTGATCCTTTTGTGATCCTTAGTAAAGGATTAAAGGGCGATCGCTTTCTCCTTCTAATCCAACTGTTTTGATTTGCAGGGTTGCATCGGTCAGGCATTTTTTTGACGCCAGAATTTTGAGCAGCTGAGTCATGTTTTGAGCTGGTAAGGGACGGCTAAACAAAAATCCTTGCATCACTTCGCATTGCAACCGAGTTAAGATTTCTCGTTGATGTTTTGTTTCTACTCCTTCAGCAACTACTCGCAAATTTAGACCTTTACCTAATGCAATCAACGCACTAATAATGGCACTATCTTTCGAAGCGATCGCTAATTCTTTAATAAAGGAACGATCGATTTTAATCGTGTGGAGTGGGAAGTTCTTTAAGTAACTGAGTGAAGAATAGCCTGTGCCAAAATCATCGAGCGATAGTAGCACACCCATGTCATGTAAATCTTGCAAAATTTTGTGGGTAGAACTGACATTTCGCATGGCAATGCTTTCTGTAATTTCTAACTCCAAACGTTTAGGATCGAGTTGGCTTTGATGAAGAATCTGGGCAATTCGGTCAGCCAGATAACCTTGTTGCAACTGTCGGGCAGAAAGATTGACCGCAATACTGATGGTGGGCAGTCCGGCATCTTGCCACAAGCGATTTTGGGCGCACGCCGTTTGGAGCACCCATTCTCCAATCGAAACAATTAACCCCATGTCTTCGGCAAGGGGAATAAATTTATCGGGTGGCACTAAACCCAACTGGGGGTGCTGCCATCGCAGTAAGGCCTCTACCTGATGCACTTCGCCCGTAATGACGTTGACCTGCGGCTGATAATGCAAAACAAATTCATGTCGTTCCAACGCACGATGCAAATGATTTTCCAGGGCTAACCGTTCTGATGCAGCAGAGTTAATTGCGGAGGTATAGAGATGATAGGCATTGCGTCCGCCTTCTTTGGCGCGATAGAGCGCGGCATCGGCATTTTTTAACAGGGTTTCGGCATCGGTGCCATCTTCTGGATAGATGGCGATGCCAATGCTGCTGCTGACCCGCAGGGCATGACCTTCGATTTCAAAATCAGGTTTGAGGGCTTCTAAAATCCGTTGGGCGATCGCGGTTGCCTCTTCGATATTGCGAATGTCGGGTAAGAGCATGGTAAATTCATCCCCTGCCCATCGCGCTACGATATCGCTGTCACGCAAGCCCGTCTTCAGTCGTTGCGATAATAGTTGCAGCAGCAGATCCCCAGCCGCGTGACCCAGGGTATCGTTAATTAACTTAAATCGATCTAAATCAAGAAATAAAACGGCGAGTTGGGTATGGTGTTGGGCTGCCTGAGTCAGGGCGATCGCCAACTGCTCATTAAACGACACCCGATTGGGCAACCCCGTCAACGCATCATGCAAGGCTTGATAGCGCATCTTTTCTTGCGTCCGTTGCCGTTCGGTAATATCTCGAAAACTCCAGACCCAGCCAATTACCACATCATCCAACCGTTGTGGCGATGAATAGCGTTCTAATACCCGACCATCCTTTAGCTCTAGCAGGTCAAAGCTTTCGCCATAGGGACGAACATAGATATCAAAGATTTTTTTGGTCGAAAATCGTTTGGGATCTTTCAATAATTGGGCAATAAATTGCATCACCTGGTGATTATCCCGCGATGCCAAGATACGCTCAGGAATGTGCCAGAGGTCTACAAATTTTTGATTGCAGTGCAATACCTTACCCCGAATATCGGTTACTAAAATGCCGTCGGCGGTGGCTTCAAAGGTGGCTTTTAGCAGCGATAGGGAATGTTCTAACTTGGTTTGGGTGCGTTTACGATCGCTGATATCGCGTTTGATGGCGACATAGTTAGCAATTTGTCCCTGACGGTTGTGAACTGGAAACAGCGTGGCTTCTTGATGGTAAAACGAACGATTTTTTCGTCTGCCAATGTAGTACCCATGCCACACCTGTCCCGAAGAAATAGCCTGCCAGATTTCTTCATAAAAGGCATCTTCATGTTGCCCTGCCCGAAACAATGTTGCTGGTGTTTTGCCCATGACCTCGTCACGGGAATACCCTGTAATCGTTTCAAACGCCGAGTTGACATAGAGAATTTTGCAATCTGTATCCAAAATTTCGATCGCATCAGCTGCCTGCTCAACCACCGTCAAAGCTAACTCTGCTTGTTCTAAGGCACGGCGCAATTCAGTTCGTTGTTCGGTTAAGCGCTCTGCCAACCGCTTGGCATCAGACAGGGTTGCCGTTCGGGCTTGCAACAAAAATAAAAGATCAGAAACAGAATCTTGCAACGAAAAATCCGACAGCTTCATGCCCAATGCTGTCAATGCATTTAAGTCGTGCGATAGGGGCGATCCTAAAAAGAAAATTAAGTCTTGCGATACCGAACAAATCACTTGCCCTTTATAGGAAAAGTTACGGCTCAGTGCTTTTAGCACCAGCTCAGATTCTAAGTTTTGGCAAATATCCGTAAATGTAAACGCAATGTCAGGAACCTGAAGTTCAAAATATTTATCAATAGAGGTGCCAGGCGCAAGATTGGGGTGAAGTTTTTGTAACGCACTGCCAATGTGCACTACATTCATATCGCGGTTGAAGGCTAGATAAAACGGAAAGACCTTGGCGAGCAGATGTGTTGAGACATCGAACCCGGTGGACGTTTTGACCCAATCTTGCTGCTCTTGGGAGAATGGCAAATCTGCCATAGCAATACACTCACATTAGATAAAAAGTTTTATATACTCCGTCGTCGCGAAAACCGACCTGCATCCATCTTAGAGAGGAGGTTAGAACCTGACTCGATCCTGCTGATGCCCCTGACTCTTCGCTGCGGTGATACACTATGCCTCAATATGCCCATTGCCCAGCATTTTGCCTCCTGGTCTCCCAGTCTGGAAACAACGAGTAGCCCCTCAGCGTTGCCTATAATCGATGATTTAGAGAAAGAAATCAGCTTACGCCGAAGTAGAGATGACGGCTGTGTACCTGATGGATTAATAAATGCTTATGGAAATTTTTGTTTCTACCCCTTCATTGTCAGATCCGTAGGGAGATTTTAGGGAATTGGAGTCAGTGTTGCTACCCTGCTTAAACGTTTCGTTATGGGTTCTGACGGAGTTGGTATGAATCCGGTGTAGGAGTGAGGTGTGGGGTAAAAATCCTTAATTTACCGCAAAAATCCTTGCTCAAAGGCTATGCCTCTCAAGGATGTGATGGCTCTGACACAGCAGTTGTCAGAATGAGTTTCGGGATGATCGCTATAGCAACCGTCGAGATGGTTCAATCAGGGGGTTTGTGTGAGAACCCGCGCGGAGCGCGGGTTCTCACACAAACCTTGTCCTAATCAACTCCTCGACTGCCATAGATGAGCAGAAACAATGACCTACCTCATGGGTTGGAAGTGCGTGCCGGAAGCTGCACGTCTGACCCGTGAGACTGTTTATTTTGCCTAAGTCCTGATTGAGATGACCCGTCGTATTCTATTGAATCTTTTGTATCTCTGGGGAGAGGTAAAACCCATCTCAACATCCTACATTTAAATTCTATTGAAGTGGATGACCGATCGCGAGACGTTGAAAAACAGTCTTAACCGAGCGTGCAGCACTAGAGATGCAGTATGGGGTTGGTTCACTATGCCGAGAACACTGAACGAGACTAAAGAAACTCGAAAAAGCTGGTTATCCTTTGGGATTTTGAATATTGTAGCGATCGTCATTGCCATCGCCATTTTAGTGGGTTTTTTGGCGGCATCGGTGCTTCAGTCCTTTTCGGTGGGTGGAGAAGCGATCATTAAAAGCCTTGCGGCGATCGCATTGCCGCCAATTGTGATTACGTATATTGCAACCTTCACTAAACTCTTTAGACCCCCAGAACGGTTGCCAGAATTTAATCTCTACTTCACCTTTACCATCTGGACTACTGCTTTATTCATCTTGGTAGATTTTTATTTCAACCGTCAGTTTCCTATCGGCGAATTTGTCCTTTCCCTAACGCTCAGCATTTTGGCATTTCTTTATCAACATGCCCCTTCCAAAGCCTTTTTATCGTGTTCCTATGGCATTATCTCAGGCTTTTTGATCTACACCCTGATCTTTGGATTGCCTTAGCGATCCTTACAAAATTAAACATCGCAACGTTTTGGGAAAGTGCGGCGGAGCCGCACTTTCCCAAAAAATGTATCAGCAACCGTCGAGATAGTTGAATTAGGAGGTTGTGTGAGAACCCGCGCGGAGCGCGGGTTCTCACACAACCTTTGTCTTAATCAACGCCTTGACTGCTATATCGGCTCTTCATCCTATCCGTTAGGCTACCAACCCGGCCAGGTGTCGATTGGCTGAGTCGATTGCACAATGTGCATTCCCGCCACCGCAAACCGTTTGTATGCTGCATCGGCAGCGTCTGTAAAATCCACCACATCGGGTACTACTACGGGCGACGTGCAATCTTCCAGCAAATAGACCTTTTGCGCTAATTTAGGGTCAATCGCGTTGATCTCCGTCAGCAGATCATCAATTGTCCAGGCAACACAATGGCTTTTGGCTTGTCCGGCAATAATTAAGGCATCGAAGGTCAGTAATGTTTTGATAAACGCTGTGTTCTTTTGGGCGATCGCCTTTCCCTCTGGATCGAGCAAGACTTCGGGTTTCAAGACCGAATAATTTTCGGTTAATGGATTGCCTCCCTTGATCTCAAACCGAGTTTGACTCTGACGCGCCAGGTTATGAAAAAAGCACGCTTCTTCTACCGCTGACACTAACGCATGACCAATGCCACCCAGCATCGAGTGGTAGGGCCAAATGGTCAATAAATATTTCCCGGCCTGACTGAGTTGCTGCACATAGTGCAGTGCATACGCTTGTAAATCTTCAGGGGCGATCGCCAAATTTTGCGCAACTTTAGGATTTGCCTGCCAAACCCCGGATGCCACCTGATCGGGCGAAATCATTGTCATGGCTGGCGGATGCTCACCTGCTGAATTGACCCAAAAGACGGCATGGAAAATTTGAGCCGCCGTATGGGTATCCAGGGTCGGCGCTATTTCTGTAATCGCGCCCAAATTGCGATAGATAAATTCGCACAGACGCACATTATCTGCCACAGCTCCTATGCCCGATCGCCCGCCCACAAATAACTCAAAGTCTGGCAAACAAAACGTGTTTTGAACATCGATCGCCAGCAAACAAACCCGTCGTTCATCTTCAACAGCGGGGCGTAAATTGTAATGTTGTGCCCAGGCTTGTGCCTCTGCTGCAAGCGCCTGATACGGAACTCGCCAAACCTCTTTTACCTTGTCGGGGTTAAAATGTGCCGGGATTGGAAGTTGAGTGGTCGTGCTCATAAATTTCCTCTGGGCATCAGCAAGGATTGCCGTTCTAAACTACAGCGCTTCGCGCCTGGATCTGTTTAGATTTTTTGTTGTGTGCCGCGCTTCGCGCGGCACACAACAAAAAATCTGTAGCTTATGCAATTGAAAATTGCTGTAATAGCGTTGACAATGCCGTCTCATCGTTGGGATTGTGGATTTAATATAGCCTGACGCCATCGAGTTATCACTATTTTCAAGGGTGCGACGTACCCGGCGTTGTGTGAGAGCCACACTCTGCGCGGCTCTCACACAACAGCCGTAATCTATGCAGGTGCGAAGCGCGATAAGACAGGTGGTCGGGTTCCCCACGGTTGGAATCGGGTTGAGGCAATGCCTGAGGATCCTTGCAAAAATAATGTGAATAACTTTTAGGAGAGTGCGGCAGAGCCGCACTCTCCTAAAAGCCAGGATCCGAAATTGCGATGCCAGAGATCCACATTTCAAATCGAATGTGATACAGTACAAATGTACCAGCTGGGGACAAATTTCCACACCCGGAAACAGAGGTAGACCTATGACTACAGGTATCAGACAAGGGCGATCGAGTAAAGGTAAAGCAGCTACAACACCCTTAGATAGCCCCATCGCAACAACCCGAACGATTGCCCTGGATGCAGGCAACTATGACCTCAAGTTTTATGACGGCATCGGTCAACCCAAAGCCATTCGCTCTGTTCGATATCAACTGCCTCAGGGTCGAGATGCCGTTCGCTATACCGACCAGTCGCCCCTGGTTGAGTTGCTCGATGGCACCCGCTATCACTTTGGCGCTCAGGCTTACAAATACAGACGACAACAGCAAACCGTTGTCGAAAACAAAATTGAGCTGGCAAAACTCCATCTCTATGCTTGTTTAGAACCGATTGACGGAGTGACATCAGAGTTTCCGGTCAATCTCTATGTTTCGACGCCCAACCCCGCCCGCCATGCAGAAGCCCTGGAAGAACAACTCCTGGGGCTGCACGAGTTAAAGCGGAATGGCATCTACTTTCGCGTCAATGTGGAAAATGTCGAGATCGAACGAGAAGGCATGGGGGCTTATCGCTATGCACAGCGGCAGGGCTTGATTCCCGATAGCGGCTACACCATTGTGGTTGATATTGGGGGTGGCACCTGGTTAACCCGTCTTGTCGATGCTGAAGGCGATGTGATTGATGAAAATGTCATGGATCGGGGTGGCTCCTACGAGCTGGCAACCTCCATTAGTTTTGACAAGCGCCTGGTCAATGCCCTGGGAACTACCGTCGATACGGGCATTATTATGGATGGCTTCCGAACCAATCATGTTTATGCAGATACCGGAATTTCCTGGGCATCGTGGCTCGACGAGCATTTAGACCCCTGGTTTAAGGGCATCTTCCAAACCATTCGGGCGCAATACACGCCTTACATGCCTAGAGTGACCAAATTCTTAGTCACAGGGGGCGGCTCCCACCTGATTGCCGAACGTCTGGCAGGTCGCAAACTGTTTACCGTCATGAGTGACCCACAGTTTGCGAATGTCCGTGGTTTGTTTCCGTTACCCGGAGAGGTTCAGTTATGTATGACAACAAAATAAGATTGAGTCAAGATGTCTTAGAAAAAGCTGAGTTAATTGCTGAAGAATGGGGCTTGAAAAATGTTCGGGCTGCCGTAGAAGCCGTATTTCGTCGATATTCTGATGACTATTTGGGAGGACGGGGACGAAGGGTTGACGTCAGCCATCCGGCACAGAATCCTAGTCATGCGGCGAATTATCCCGCTGCGACTCATGCCAATGTCGTCAATATGGTTGCCGTCGATTCTACGCGCCAGCAACCTGTGAATCCGGTTGAATCTGCCCCCGATTGTGAAGCGCTAGATGCTTTAGATGATTTGCTAGCCCTGTAAAAGCGGTTCCATAAAATCATCCGTTGGGGATTGAAAACCCTGTTTTCAATCCCCAACGGATGATTTCGTGCGGATGTACGATCGGTGAATTTGATACCAATTTAAACAGACTGCACGGCATATCAATCTGCTGTAAGGGCGCATCGCGATGCGCCCCTACGGGATCTGGTGCGATCGCTAATTAAATCGGTATGACTCTCAACCGCAAGTGTGCTTTTTCTTTTCCTGGATAGAATAAAAATGTATGGGCAATCCATAGAGAGATTTTTATGTCAAGATGCTAATACACCTTTATTCACCTATATCTAAGTCCACCCTATCTGAGACGCATCTACGATGAATTCTTCCGTCTCTAGTTCTATCCAAGTTCTTGAAGATGTTCAGCCTGGAGAAGGGCGATCGCCCCGAATTCGTCCACGCTGGCAAACCTTTGAAGATCTCTTACAAGGGTTGCATCGCTGTGGAATTTACCTGCGAGCCGATCAATTGGCAACATTCCTGATCTTTCATGGCTTACCCGTCAATTTGGCGTACGTGCCGCCCCACCTCAAGCAAAAAGCACAACGGATCAACGACCATTATCAAGGCGATATGGCGCAGCTAGAAGAGTTTTAACCGCTGACCATTCTGTTCTCCACTCTGCCTGATCAGGCAATGCCGAAAATCTTGTATTGTGGAGTTCTGCCACCTCTTGTACCTAAAGTCAGATGCAAAGTAACGTCTCTAAAAACTCCCTCGAACCGTCTGAAGTTACGCAACCGATTGAGGAACTATCGACTCTATCGGCTGAGCAATATAAACGTAAAATGCAACGCCGTAAAGAAGTACAAGACCAACGGCTGGCAGAACGCAATCAAGAAAAAGGGTTGATCATTGTTCATACGGGCAATGGTAAAGGGAAAACCACGGCAGCGCTGGGAATGGTTATGCGATCGCTAGGTCATGGCTATCGGGTGGCGATCGTCCAATTTATTAAAGGTGCCTGGGAACCTGCCGAAAAAGCTGCCCTCAGTCCCTGGACAGTAGCCGCCAATGGTCAACCCCCTCAATTAGAATTTCAAGCCATGGGCGAAGGGTTTACCTGGGAGACTCAAGATCGCGATCGCGATATCGCTAAAGCCCAAGCTGCCTGGGATACTGCCTTAGGCTATATTCAAAACCCCGATTTTCGTCTGGTGCTGCTGGATGAAGTGAATGTGGCGTTGAAACACAACTACTTGCAAGTCGAGCAAGTTTTGGCAGGGCTATTGCAGAAGCCAGTGGACTCTCATGTAATTTTGACGGGTCGAGGTGCCCCGGCTGCCTTGATCGAACAGGCTGACCTGGTGACAGAAATGACCATGGTCAAGCATCCGTTTCGTGAACAGGGAGTAAAAGCCCAGGCAGGCATTGAGTTTTAGGCATTGCTTAATCATGCTCAATGGCGTGAAGTACCAGGTGTTGAGAGAGAGCCGCGCGGAGCGCGGCTCTCTCTCAACACCCGCAATTTATCGAAGCGCGAAGCGCTATAGTCGATCCATTAAACTCTTATGTTGCCTACCACCCGATTACGAGTCAGCGTTCTGGCGTTGTTGATCGATGCTGACGATGTGTTATTGATTCATCAGATGGATCCACCCGAACCCGACTGTTGGGATTTGCCAGGGGGCGGGTTAGAGCCTGGTGAATCACTGATGGCAGGCTTGCAACGAGAAGTCCGGGAAGAAACAGGGATTGAAGTATTTCAAGTCGATCGCCTGCTGACGGTGATCGAAAACTTTTTCCCGAAAGGGGAGGGTAAGATGTTGCACACCCTCAGTATTGTCTACCAATGTTCTGTCGCACCCCGCCCTACCCACCTGAGCAGCAGTGACCCTGAAATTGGTCCGAAAGGGATTCAGTGGTTGGCGATCGCCGATCTGACTGCCGCAGATTGCTCCAGCCGCAGCTGGCAAGCACTCCAAGTTGCCCTCCATCAAGCAGGGTGAGAGTGCAGGATGGCACTAAGATTCTACGCCGAGAATGATTCATTCTGCTTCTAACAAGGCTTTTGCTTTCAGCAAGTCTTGATAATGCTCGGCACTAACGGTGGGATAGCTGAGCTTAAGCGATTTGAGGCGATCGCAAATAATATCTGCCACTGCCAAGCGGGTAAACCACTTATGATCTGCGGGGATGATATACCACGGTGCCCAGGCGGTACTGGTGTGGTTAAAAACCGTTTCATAGGCTTGCATATAGTCGTCCCAGAAAGCCCGTTCCTGGACATCTGCTGCCGAAAATTTCCAATTTTTTTCGGGGGTTTCAATGCGTTCTAAAAACCGCTTTTTCTGTTCGTCTTTAGACACATTCAAAAAGAATTTAAGTACAACAATACCGTTTTGAACCAGGTATTTTTCAAAATTATTAATTTCCTCAAATCGACGATCCCAAATCTTTTTATCTTTTGTTTGTGGTGGCAATTGTTGCGCATTTAAAATTTCTGGATGCACCCGCACAACCAACAGTTCTTCGTAATATGACCGATTGAAAATACCAATTCGACCACGTTCTGGCAATGCCTTAAACGATCGCCATAAATAATCGTGATCCAATTCTTCAGTAGAGGGTGACTTAAAACTAAAAACCTGGCATCCTTGCGGATTTACCCCCGACATCACATGCTTAATGGTGCTATCTTTTCCGGCAGCATCCATTGCCTGAAAAATTAATAGCAACGCATAGTTATTTTGGGCGTAGAGAATATCTTGATAAATTCCTAACTGCTGTACCCCTGCTTGTAATTTGCTCTGAGCTAGAGTTTTCTCTTTAAAGTCACCCGTGTAGTCTGGGTTGTAGTCTTTCAGCTTGATTTTGCTACCGGGTTGCACAATAAAAGGGCGATCGTTCATTTTGCTCTACCTCGCTCCACTTCCGCTTCTAAACAGAATTACGATAGCCTAGAATAGATTGGTTCTCGACAGGCTACGATAACTCGCATGAATTTCCTTACAAATCTGCTTCAACCGACTCAAACGGCGCGCCCTCGAAAGCAACGTCTGGGGATTGAAATTAAATCGCCACACGAAATTGAAATTATGCGGCAGGCAGCTGCGATCGTGGCAACAGTGCTTAAGGAAATTTCGCATATCGTCGAACCCGGCATGACCACAGCCGACCTCGATGCCCATGCCGAACAACGCATTCGAGAGATGGGGGCAACGCCTAGCTTCAAGGGCTACCACGGGTTTCCAGGCTCGATCTGTGCCAGCATCAACAATGAAGTCGTCCACGGGATTCCCAATCGCAAAAAAGTCATTCGCAAAGGCGATGTCCTCAAAGTTGATACGGGAGCCTATTACGAAGGTTTTCATGGCGATTCGTGTATCACCATCGCCGTCGGTGGGGTTTCGCCCGCTGCCGAAAAATTGATCCGGGTGGCAGAAGAGGCACTTTACAAAGGCATCGAACAGGTCAAGGCAGGCGCTTTTTTGTTAGACCTTGCCGGAGCCATTCAGGATCACGTCGAAGCGAATGGCTTTCAGGTTGTTGAAGACTATACAGGACATGGCGTTGGACGTAATCTGCACGAAGAACCATCGGTGTTCAATTTTCGCACCCATCAACTTCCCAACGTCAAGCTGAAAGCCGGTATGACCCTGGCGATCGAACCGATTGTGAATGCGGGGTCTAAGCATACTCGTGTTCTGGCAGATCGATGGACGGTTGTCACGGTCGATCGATCGCTATCTGCCCAATTTGAACACACGGTGCTGGTCACTCAGGATGGCTATGAAATTTTGACCGATCGCACCAAGGTTTAGCAACAATTCGGGTAGTTTGTTTTTCGTATCTCCAGACTAAAAAATGAACTTTCTCACTCACGTTTTAGATAGGGTTTGAGTATCGACACAGTGTGATGAACGACTGATTTAGAACCATGGCAGGACATAGTAAATGGGCGAACATTAAGCGCCAAAAAGCACGAGTAGATGCGGTTAAAGGAAAAGTTTTCGCTAAAATTTCGCGAGAAATTATCGTCGCTGCTCGCACAGGCGTTCCCGATCCGGCAGGTAATTTCCAACTGCGCACGGCTATTGATAAAGCAAAAGCGGCTGGCGTACCCAATGACAATATTGATCGGGCGATCGCCAAAGGAGCCGGAAAACTGGGTGCCGGAGATACGCTAGAAGCCATCCGCTATGAAGGGTATGGACCCGGTGGCGTAGCAATTTTGATCGAAGCCCTGACCGACAACCGCAACCGCACCGCTGCCGATTTGAGAGCTGCCCTGAGTAAACGCGGCGGCAACCTGGGGGAAACGGGCTGTGTTGGCTGGATGTTTGAGCAAAAAGGTGTGGTCACTGTCGGCGGTGACATTGACGAAGATGCTTTACTAGACGCCTCGATCGAAGGGGGCGCAGACACCTTCGAAATCACCGAAGTAGACGAAGAAACGGCTGCCGATGTCTTCACCGACCCAACCCAGTTAGAAACCTTGCAGACGATCTTGAAAGATCGAAACTACAAGATTTTGCAAACCGAAACTCGCTGGATTCCTAGCAACACCGTCGAAGTCACCGACCCCGACCAAGCGCGATCGCTCGTTCGCTTAATGGAAGCATTAGAAGACTTAGAAGACGTACAAACGGTCGCCACTAATTTTGAAATGTCGGATGAATTGTTGGCAATGAGTATGGTGTAGTTTGATAGCTAATAGCTGTTAGCTAATAGCTGTATGTTAGATTGATTTCATAAACACGACGAGGTCTTATAACTAATGACTTTTAGTGACGTGGTCGAGGTGATAAAAAATCTTTCCACAGACGAAAAACGCGAAATTCAACTGTTGTTGCAGCAATATCTGCGTGAAGAACGTCGTGACGAGATCTATGCCAATTTCAAGTCAGCACAAGCCGAGCAGCAACACGGGGAATTAAGGTTTTCTACCAGTATCAAAGACCTGAGACAGCTGATAGAGGAATAATCAGTGGAAGTCAGTTTCAGCTCAACCTTCAAACGTGCGTTCAAAAAACGTATCAAAGGAAATATAGATTTAGAAACAAGGTTTTGGCAGAAATTGGAACATTTCACTACAGATCCATTTGATCCAAGCTTGAAAACACATAAATTATCAGGCAAGCTCAAAGAACTTTGGAGTTTTAGCGTAGATTACGATGAGAGAGTACTCTTCTACTTCACGGAAGACGAAAAGGCTGTATTTGTTGATATCGGTAGCCACGATGAAGTGTATTAGAAGTAGTAGTTTGAGCAGCGTCATGCGATCGCTATTTTTGTAAGTTACTGAGTTAATAAATGCGATTGGGCTAGTGATGCGATCGCTGTCGATTCCAATCACTAATTCAAGCAAAAAAAATCGTGTTTCCACATTGCGGAAACACGATATTAGGGGTTCGTCGAGTCGGTTTTCTAGTAGACCAAAACTTCCGTTTTGGTAGGATTGAGGAGATAGCATCCCCTCTTTACACCCCATGTTGCGCGGGAAAGGGTTTGCAACATGTGCAGTCGAACACTGCATTCAACATAAGCTTGTAGCAGGGTGTGCGTCTCACACCCCACATCAAACCTATGGTTTAGGGAGTCTGTTTGGTTGCCTGAGCGGGCGGCATAATTACTTTCTTCGCCAATCCCAGCGTTTTGAGTAATGCGATCGCCCACCAGGTCACATCAATTTCCCACCAACGCCAGCCTGCTTTTGCCACATTTGGATAAGCGTGGTGGTTATTGTGCCAGCCTTCACCATAGGTTGCGATCGCTGCCCACCAAAGATTGCGCGAATTGTCTGCGGTTTCAAAGGTGCGATAGCCCCACATATGGGTGACGGAATTGATAAACCAGGTGCTATGCCACAGCAATACAGAGCGCAGTAGCATTCCATAAATAACGAATGACCAACCACCGAGGACATAGAGCAACAACCCTAGCGGTAGTTGTAGCAACAAAAAGTTGCGATTTAGCCAACGATAAAAGGGATCACGAGTGAGATCCGGTGCATAACGCTGATATCGCTGATATTCAAAAAAATCTTCTTGTGGATACAGCATCCACAGCATATGACTCCACCAAAATCCTCGGCGGGCAGAGTAAGGATCTTTGTCTACATCTTCGGTATAGGCATGGTGCAGGCGATGCCCTGCGACCCAAAAAATGGGACCCCCTTGCAGGGCTAAGGTGCCAATGATGGCGATGATATATTCTAACCATCGAGGGACTTGAAAACTACGATGGCTCAGCAGTCGATGGTATCCCAGACAGATACCAATGCTGCCAAACAGCCAATGTAGAAACAGTGCCACTCCCAACGCTGACCAGGAGAAAAACCAGGGTGCAAGTAATGTGAGTAAGTGGACTGTTGTAAAAAAGCATACAGCAACCCAATTGAGTTCCAGATCTTTTTTGGGTGCTGTTAATAAATCATTCGATGTCATTAATTGTCCTCAACCATCAAAATTAAATAGATCCCCCTAAATCTCTCTAAGGATCACGCATGAAATAAACCCCGGACGTGTGTTTATAAGCGCAGCGTCGCCGCGCCTGTAAACATTGGAACATCAAGCCCTTCACCCTCATCCCCCAACCCCTTCTCCCATTAAGGGCGAAGGGGAGCCGAACACCACCTAGTTTCAAAGTCCCTCTCCCGTTCTGGGAGAGGGATTTAGGGTGAGGGCTAACGGGGTTGGGACACGCTAAACATATATGCCGCCGCCGTCGCTCTCTCAAAAAGGCTTAGGTCATGGTGCTCACATCGAAGCTTGGTTATCCTGTCGTAATAGCAGCTTCTAGCGGCGTAATGCCCGGATCTTGATAACTGCCCGTGCGATAGGTCGTGCGCACCGCTTCTGCTAATTGCTCAATTGGCGCATTTTTGAGGCAATAAGCATCGGCTCCCGCTGCCAGAGCCTCTGCCAGGAGCGATCGCTGTTCGGGGGTGACCAACACCAAAATTCTGGACGATGTCACATAGGAATTGGCTTGCACCTTACGCGCCATGCGCAAGAACTTAACCAGATCCATATCGGGCAATGTGCTATCGACCACGGCGACGTCCACATCAATCGATTCCAGCAATACCAAACCTGTTTCAGCATTCGTCGCTTCACTGGCAACTTCAATGCCCTCCTGGGCTCGGAGATTGGTACGCAGATCCAAACGGGTTTGTTGATCTGATTCCACCACTGCCACCTGAACGATTTCATGGTGGGGTTGTATAAATGAGGCAGGATCATCAACAACGGGCATATCATTGGGCCCGCCGCACGCTGAAATCGTACCGACAAAATCGATATCGGCGGGACGATCTTGCTTCAACCGAGCCATTTGTTCAGCCGATAGAATTCTTGATTCATCAAAGCCAAACTCGATCTCGGTATGCAAGCCTTTTTGTTTCACCCGTTTCAGGTTATAGAAGCGCTTGTTCCAGGTTGTCTTTGCAAATGCCCAGAGGCAACCCAGCAAATAGCGCCGCTTAAACGGATCGGGTTCAAACCAATACTCGATCATCTTGCGCATGTAAAAGCGGGCGTAGTTCCGTAAAACGCCCTTGAGCACTTCTTCTCGCGTCAGATTATCGGGTTTGATAATGGGCGTCACAAAGTTGTAGTGAGAATAGTCGCGGATCTCAACCTTGTCTGCCAGATCTTGAAATAGTTCTGAGAATGGCCAGGGCGTGTACATGTTCCAATTGGTCATGTCTGCCTGCCAGTCGCGGGTCATGCGGTAGGTTTCTTCGATGGTTTCCATCGTTTCATTGGGCAAGCCCATAATGAACTGCACCTCCGCCAGGATGCCGTTTTGTCGCAACAGTTGCACGGCACGTTTATTATCCGCGATTGTGGTTTCTTTGCGGAAAACATTCAGGTTGAGCTGCGCTGCCGCTTCCGTTCCCAATGACACATGCACCAGTCCAGCTTTGCGATACAGAGGCAATTCTTTTTCATCTCGCAAGATGTCGGTCACGCGTGTATTAATGCCCCAATGTATGTCAAGATTACGCTCGACTAATTCGTTACACAACGCCACAAACCGCGACTTGTTAATCGTAGGTTCTTCGTCTGCCAGAATGAAAAAGCCGACGTTGTGTTCTTTGACCAGATATTCAATTTCATCCACAAAGTGCTTGGGCGATCGCGACCGATATTTGCGCCAAAACTTCCATTGCGAACAAAACCGACAGCGGAACGGGCATCCCCGTGAATAGTTGGGTACGGCAACTCTGGTATTCAGAGGTGTGTAGATGTATTTGCTCCAGTCTAAAAGACTCCAGTCTGGGGTCAGGGTGTTTAGATCTTTGATCGGTGGGTGAGCGGGCGTCGCGACCACTTTGCCATCTTCCAGGAAGGCGATTCCCAGGATGTCTCGGCGATCGCGTTCATCGGTGCCATTGGCGATCGCCCGTAGCAAGTTAACGGTAATCTCTTCGCCTTCACCTCGAATGATGTAATCGACCCATGGGGCTTCACCTAAGACCTCCCGATACATATAGGTCGGATGGACACCACCCATGATGGTTTTGGCAGTAGGGCAAACGTCTCTCACGAGCTTTAGGGTACTCTGAGACTTATAAATCATGGGCGTGATGGCAGTAGCTAGCACCACGTCGGGCTGGTACTCTTTCACCATTTTTGCCAGCTCGCCATCTTCGATGTAGTTGGTCATGGCATCGATGAAGCGCACCTCTGTAAAGCCCGCTGTTTTCAATGCCCCACCTACATAGGGAACCCAACTGGGAGGCCAATTTCCAGCAATCTCTGCTCCTCCAGAGTGATAGTTGGGTTGAATCATCAAGATACGCATTCCGAGTCTCTCCTTACACGGGGATTTGGGGCGTTGCTGATGTTGGGGATGAATTTGAATGTGAAACCTTCGGTTTCACATTCAAATTCATCCCGCTATTAAGCAATGCCGGATTTGGCGATAGGGCGTGTAAGGGCGAAGCTGATACACACCCTATCGGCGATTGACACTAAATGGCTTTTGAGAAATTGGCAGTGATCTTTTCTCTCAAATACACATCAAAGGCGGACGCAATATTGCGAATTAACAATCGCCCGGCAGGGGTGACTTGAATGTGATTGGGAGAGTGCTGAATCAGCCCATCTAGTTCTAATTTCTTCAGTTCGGGCTGTTCTACATCAAAATATTCATCGAATTCTTGATCAAAGCTGAGGTGATACTTTTCTTGCAGCGCGTCTTTAGACAGTTGGAATTGACACATCAATTCCATAATCACCGTCCGGCGAATTACATCATCTCGATTCAGACTCACACCCCGTTCGGTGGGCAAGTTTTCAGCATCGATCGCCTGATAAAAGTCTTTTAGCCGCTTGTGGTTTTGCACATAGACGTCATGCAACATGCTGATGGACGTTACGCCAAAGCCAATCAGATCCGATTCAGGTTTGGTGGTATAGCCCTGGAAGTTGCGATGCAGTTGCCCTTCACGCTGAGCGATCGCCAGTTCATCATTGGGTTTGGCAAAGTGATCCATACCAATGAAGTGGTACCGATCATTTTGGGTGAGTTCTTCGATCGACATGCGCAAAATCTCCAATTTCTCGGAGGATGGTGGCAATGTCTCTTGAGCAATTCGGCGTTGCACCGGCTTTAACCACGGCACATAGGCAAAATTGAAGACAGCAATGCGATCGGGGTCGAGCTTGATCGTTTTTTGAATGGTGTCGCGGAACGTTTCTAACGTTTGATAGGGCAAGCCATAAATCAAATCGACGTTAATACTTTCAAATCCAGCTTCCCGAATCCAATCCATTGCATTAAACAACAAATTTTCGGGTTGGATTCGGTTGACGGCTTCCTGAACTTGCGGATTGAAATCTTGAATGCCAAAGCTGATGCGATTGAACCCGATTTCTCGTAATGTCAGGACATATTCGCGATCGAGATAGCGGGGGTTGACTTCAATCGAAATCTCAGCATTGGTATCAAACTGAAAATGCTGATTCAGGGTTGTCCATAACCGCTCAATTTGATCCAACGACAGGTAGTTGGGCGTGCCACCGCCCCAATGCATTTGGTTAACCGTGCGGCGATCGCTCAATAAGCCTGCCATCTGACGGATGTGCTTGATCAAGTATTCCAGGTAAGGCTCTGCTATTTCTTTGCGTTGCGTGATGATGGTATTGCACCCGCAGAAATAACACGCTGTTTCGCAAAAAGGAATGTGGCAATAGAGCGACAAAGGGGTTTGTTTATAGTTGCCAACGGCGATCGCAGCTCTAAAATTGACTTCTTCAAACTCTGGTTTTAGCTCAGTTGCCGGTGGGTAGCTTGTATAGCGAGGAACTGGCTGATCGTACTTGCGCAGTAAGGCTGGGTCAAATTGAACCGTAGGCAACGAAACATTCATGCGTGAATCCCTTTGTGTTCATAACGATAAAACATGTGGTAATGCTTGCAATGAAAAGATTTGAGGCTGAGGATGTACCGCGCTCCATACGGCACATCCTCATTCATTGAGCACCACCAGATTTGCCTAAACTGAATCGGTGTCGTTGTAAGCGAGTGGTAGGGCTAAAGCATTCATCGCAGAGACGTGGATGTATCACGCTGAATCTTGCGGAAATGCTTCATTTCTACGATTTAAATAGGTAACACCGCTTTTGCTGCCCCATGGGGTGGGCGTTCGGTTGCACCGGGGATCTCTTGACGGGTGAGCAAATCAAACACATGCTCGCCAATCACCGCTTTGACATCATCTTCTAATTCATGCACCACATCCCGATTTAGATGGAATGCAAGATTGGCTTCATCCACAATGCGCTGAATCGTGGCGTCATCGACGGGTAAAGCGTTCAGGGTGTCCCGATATCTTTCTTTAAACGCACGCTTTGCTTCAACGGTGGGTAAATGCTCAAAATCGTGCAATCCAGTTCCCTGGTCGGGTGGCAAGCTCATTGCCGAGCGAACGATATTTTTCAAGGCTTGGCCCCCAGACAGGTCACCCATGTAGCGAGTATAGGCGTGAGCAATCAGGAGGACGGGATCCGTATTGGAAACTTCAAGCAAGCGATCGACGTAAACTTTACCCGTTGGCAGGGGTGCAATTTGCTCACGCCAATTGTCGCCATAGTAATAGGTCAAATCGCGCTCTAAATTGGCAGTGCGGTTGAGTTCTGGAAACACCATTGGTCCTACAGCCGGGTGATTGCGATGCCGTTCGAGTTCTGCTTCTAGAGTGCTGTAAACATAATACAGATTTGCCAGTAGTTTACGGAATGGCTCTCGCTCAACGATTCCTTTGAGAAAGCACTTCATAAAAGCAGTGTTTTCCGCAGCCGTATGAGAGTGTTTGGTGCCTTCTCGTAAGCGTTGGGCTAGATCATGACTCATATCAAATTCCTCATTTCTCAGCGAATAACGACATTGAGCAATGTCTGCTGTAGTGATAGGCGGCGAAATCGTGCAACAGGCATTGCGTGGGTTCAAAGAAGCTCTTAAGAAACTTTATAGCTATTGAGTGATGATTATCAAATTGTTTTCATATCTTAATGTTTTTCTCAAGAGCTATCTACTCAGCCCACGAGTTTATCTCCTGCACCTGGGACGGGTGCAGGGGTGGAACCCCTGTCCGGGAGCATAACCCCCGCGCCCCCGTCCTAGCTAGCCCTGCGGCGGCTATGTAAGTTCTCAACCCAATTAAAAATAGATCCCAATAGATCACAAGACCTGCACCGACGGCACAGCAATAGGTTCAAAGCCCTTCTCCTGCCCTGGTGCAGGGATTTAGGGTGAGGGTCAATAGGGCTGAAACCCTTCAAATTCATACGAGTCTGAACACGAGATATTCAATCCAGATGGGTGTTGGAGGAGCAGCGGTTCCGCTGTCGTTTCCCTAAAAGGATTACAGGGTTTGTTGAAGTTGTGACCATCTTTGCAAAATTTATCAATTATCGACTAGTCAAAGCATCCCCGATACTATAACTTGATAGCTATTGAGTTTATGAGCGACAGCTGATCAGTATGGTGAATTCTCCGCCAAAGCCAACCTTGGGAACTGTGGAATCGAGAAAGGCGCTGAAAGAAACTATTCTCACACCCAGGTTTTATACGACGGATTTTGAAACAGCCGCAGGTCTGGATTTGTCTGCCCAAGATACCGAATTGCAGGCAATGTTGGCAGAAATGCGAGCAGACTACAATCGTCATCACTTTGTCAGAGATGAATCGTTTGAAAAATCTTGGGATCACATTACGGGTGAAGCCCGACAAGCTTTTATCGATTACCTGGAGCGCTCTTGCGTCTCTGAATTTTCTGGCTTTCTCCTGTTTAAAGAACTTTCGCGTAAGCTAAAAGGTCGGAACCCACTGTTGGCAGAAATGTTTCACCTGATGGCGCGAGATGAAGCCCGTCATGCCGGTTTCCTCAATAAAGCCATGGCAGATTTTGGCTGCACCATGGATCTGGGACATTTGACCAAAAATCGGGTCTATACGTTTTTCCCGATTGAGTGGGTGATTTATACGGTCTATTTGTCTGAAAAGATTGGATATTGGCGGTACATCTTGATTTATCGTCACTTGCAGCAGCATCCTGAAAATCAGTTTTATCCCATCTTCCGCATGTTCGAGAGCTGGTGTCAGGATGAAAATCGCCATGGCGATATCTTCAAAGCGTTGCTGCGATCGCAACCTAGCCTGTGGAAAACCTGGCAATCTCGGTTGTGGAGCCGCTTTTTCTTGCTTACCGTATTTGCCACCCATACCCTGACGGTACACGAGCGCAAAGGCTTCTATCATACGCTAGGACTTGATCCCACAGAATTTGATGCAGAAGTCATTCGGCAAACCAACGAAACCTCTATCCGGGCGTTTCCGTCGGTGCTGGATACCAACCATCCCGAATTTTTCCCACGGCTGCGTCGTTGTTCTGACCTGAATTTGCAGATGTCGGAGATCGATCAGACGACCCAACCCAAGTGGCTGAAGACATTGCGTAAAGTGCCGTTGCAAGCGGCGATCGCCGGTCATCTGCTGCGGTTGTATTTGATTAAACCCATCGATGCCGAAGCCTTACGGGGAACGGTTCGTTAACCCACCGCCATCTTGGCTTCTTGGCTTTGTGCTTAGATAGATCACGACTGTTGCGAAAGAGCCGCGCTCCGCGCGGCTCTTTCGCAACACCTTATACTTCAGCACCATATTCAAACAAGAAACAAACGGGGAAAGCAACGCTTTCCCCGTTTGTTTTCGAAATATTGCGACACCTGCTAGAAACTCCTTATTGCCAGTGCAACAGGGCATTCTAAAGATGCAGTCCCAAACAAACCTGCCATCGGCAAGATGACAGCCCGCTTCATACAGTTCATTCATGTTTGGGAAGCAGGGGTATTATCATGGCAGATTTGCAGCAACTTGAGATAGTCCAACGGAGCGTGACGGAATGGAATTTTTGGCGGCAGGAGCATCCCAGCATTCGCCCTGATCTACGGGATATGGATTGGTGTCGGGCTTATTTGCGAGGTGTGGATTTAGAAGGTGCTGATTTATGTCAATCGTCTTTACGAGAAGCTGCCCTGTCCCAGTCCAACCTGCGCCATTCCATCTTGTATCGGGCAGACTTTTGCATGGCAGATTTGTATCAAGCAGATTTGCGCGAGGCAGATCTGTATAAATCCAACTTTTATACGGCTACCCTGGTAGAATCTCAGCTCAAGAATGCTATTTTCTACGAGGTCGATTTACGCGAAGCCGTACTCTACAAAGCGGATTTACGGGATGCAATTTTTTATAAGTCAGATCTGCGGGAGGCGACCCTGGAAGGGGCAAAGCTGGTCGGGACAACGCTATACCTGGTGAATATGTCTCATGCCAACTTAGAGCGGGCTAACCTGTGCATGGCAAGTGCCGTAGACAATAATCTAGAGCGGGCTAACCTGCGCATGGCGAATCTGGTAGGAGTCAACCTCTACAAGTCTAATTTGCGAGAGGCAAACTTTAGCCGTGCCGATTTGCGGGAAGCAACCCTGAGCCTTACCGATTTGCGAGGTGCAGATTTTCGTGATGCAGCCTTGCGGATGGTTAATTTTAGTGGGGCAAACCTGAATGGGGCAAATTTTGCAGGAGCAGACGTGGCAATGTCTAATTTTTGGGACGTGCAGTTAGACGATAAAGCCCTACTGAAACAGCTCATGAGGGATGCTGATTCATCAATGAAACCTGCCGTGGTGAGCGGAGCCACAACTCTGTTACCGATGGAAAAGGGCATTGCTTAATAGCGGGATGGATTTGAACGTGAACCCTTTGGGTTCACGTTCAAATCCATCCCTAAAATCAGCAACGCCTGGAAAAGAGTTCGCAAGGAGAGCAACAGCGTGAGTGTGTTAGATAGTTGGTGGCAAGGTTCGTCCCGCCAGGGGGTTCAATCAGATCCGGCTACACAGGCGAAAATTGTGCAGTTGATCACTGCCACCCTGGGACTCCAGGTACGTCCCCAAGATGAAGCGGCGATCGCTCACAAACTCAAGGTGCGATCGCAATCGTTGGGTCTTTCTCATTTGCGCGACTACTATGCCCTCTTGCTGGCATCAGATACAAGCCAACGCCAGAACCAGGAATGGGGCTGGCTGATCGAATGTCTAACGACTACCGAAAGCTACTTTTTTCGCGATAAGGGACAGTTTTCTTTGTTGCGGCATCAGATTTTGCCCGAATTGATTGCCCACAAACGCCAAATGACTTCATTACAAATAACCGGACGCCCATGTCTGCGCCTTTGGAGTGCGGGGTGTTCTAGCGGTGAAGAAGCTTATTCTCTCGCCATTTTGGTGCGAGAGTTGATCCCCGACTTGTGTCAGTGGGATGTAACGATTCTGGGAACAGATATGAATCGTGCCGTGCTGACACAGGCAAAGTCTGGAATCTATAGTAACTGGTCATTTCGGGCATTAGACCCGGCTATTCAACAGCAGTATTTTCAGCCCCATCGGGATGGTTGGCAAATTCGCTCAGATATTCGCCCGATGGTCACTTTTCAAGTCAGTAACTTAGTCCAGGATATATATCCCGATTGCACCCGTTTACTGGATCAAATTGATCTGATTGTCTGTCGTAATGTCTTCATTTACTTCGAACCGAAAACGATCGCCCAGGTTCTAAAAAAGTTTTATGTCACGTTGCAACCTCAGGGGTATTTGCTGGTCGGTCATACGGAATTGCAAGGAATCGACTTAAGTAATTTTCAGGTCTGTAGTTTTCCGGCATCGGTGATTTACCAACGACCGAATCAAGTCCATACTTTTCGTAACCCCATTGTCGAAGCAGTGGAATGCAACCGTGATGTCAGTAAGACCGAGATACGTCCTGATTCTCTTCCGTCTAACGGTTCTCATCCGTCTGTAAATTACGACCGTCCTGCAATAGCATCCCGTCATCCATTCCCGTCCAGCCCTCCATTACCCCTGCTACCGTCGGTGCAAGCGTTGCCCTCGTCATCTAATCAGGCTTCGACGCCTGCTCTCCTTTGTTCGTCTACGACCCCCGTTGTAACCCTGGACGATCTGCAATCTCGACTGCTGCAACAGAACGATAAGCAAGCGATTCAGCATCTGCAACATCTTCTCCAGAGTGACCCCAAAAACGTTGCAGCACATCATTTGTTGGCTCAGGTGTATGCCAATTCTGGGCAGCATGAACAAGCGATCGCGACATGTCAGCAAGCCATGCACGTTGATCCGCTATCGGTCGATCCCTATTATTTGTTGGCTCAAATTCGTGAAGAACAGGGTGATCTAGAAGCTGCGAAAACTCTCTACAAACGCATCATTTATATGATGCCAGACTCTATTCATGCCTATTTAGAATTGGCAGCATTGTATGCGCGAGAAGGCAATCAGAAAAAGGCTTTAAGTACGTGGCAATCTGCATTAGATCTCGTCCAGCGATCGCCCCAGTTAGTGCAGAGTTTTGCTCAAGAAAATATAGATATAACAGATTTAGAACGGCATCTCAAAACCCAATTGGGTCTGTAGTTTAATTTATCACTTTGGTTCGTCAATCTCGATTCGCTTTGTGCTCCCTAAATTCTCCAACTCTGGGCGAATTTGAATACTTCGGTTCCCCTAGAATTGCAGTCTAGGGGTTGATTTTTCCGATATCTGGTTAGTTGGAACTCTTCGAACTAGTGTTCAGTCGGTTTGATTAATTTATCACTATGGTTTCTAGCAATGCTGTCCTAAAAATTAGTATTCAGATTAAATAGTTCAGATGTAAATGATTAAGCTTACTAGCCCTCAATCATTAGAAGATGAATGCTACGCCCTTCACCTTAAGAATACAGTCGGAATGTGACGACGCAGGTTGATTGTTCCTACCCCAAGAGAGCTAGCGGTTAATGTTCTGAATAGGCGCTTCGTTGATTCCTTTCAAGTTGTTTTAAATCTTGTATTTTTATATCAAATTCTGCTTGCAACATAGGGTTTGGGAAAAATAAGGCTGGTTGACTATCTAAGGAATCTAAGAATCACCCATTCAATAAACCCTGGACTGTCTCCACTCCCCTTGAGGGCATTGGTTATGACCGATATCTCTTATCTCATCTTTACGGTAGGGCAAACTCGCTATGGCATTGCGGCTACAGTGGTACAAGAACTGTTTTTCTTGCCTGAAATAACTCCCCTGCCCAATTTACCTCGCTGGGTCATGGGTGTGATTGATTTACGGGGTGACATCCTGCCCATTGTCGATTTGGGGGTGTTTCTCGGTCAGGGTGTCTATCCCTATCACCTCAGTGACAGCGTGATTGTGCTGCGGCTGGGTGACCAGGCTGTGGGATTGCTCGTGCAGCAAACTGATGCCGTAACTGCGATCGCTCTGGATCAGATCGCGCCCTGGAATACTCCCGATAATGCCCCTGTTTCCACCTTCATGGGTATTGCCAAAGTCGGTGGGGCACTGGTGACGCTGCTTAATCCCTTAGTGTTTGCCGGATTGACGGTACAAACAGCCATGGGCACTGACCTGCAACTCCAGGGGCAGGTTGCACTGGAGCAGGATGCCGCATCCCCTGCTGACGGGTGGGAGAGTTTCTCAGAAGGCGATCGCCAGATTCTTCGGCAGCGGCGCGATGGGTTAAGGCAATCGGTTGAGACAGATGATCCACAAACGCTTACTGCTCTTGCTGTGATGGGGTTACAAGGCGAATATTTCGGACTGATGCTGGATATCATTCACGAGTTCACGGATGTTCATACCATTACCCCCATTCCTTGCTGCCCACCCCACATTCTGGGCAACATCAACCTGCGCGGAGAAGTGGTTACCCTGGTTGATATCAGCCCTGTGATTAATCTATCAGCACAGGGGCAGACCCGTTGGAAAAAGGCGATCGTGGTACGGCACGATGAGATTGTCGCGGGCATCGCGGTAGACGCTATTTTTGATGTCGTACACCTCCAGGCATCTCAGATTCTGCCCTCACCCGTGGCGACCCAAAGCAGTCACAACGATTATCTCCAGGGGGTTGCCCCTTACCGCAATGGCTTGATGAGTGTGATTAATCTACCCAAGATTTTGACCTCGGGCGTTTTGGATGTAGACGAAGACGTTTAACGTCAAATGATTCATTAAATGATTCATTCTCTGGAAGCAGAGGCACTGTACAGAGACATTATTATGAGACATCAGATGAAATTGGGACGCGTGGTGCAGGCTGGATTTGGCAGCATTTTTGTCATTATGCTGGGAATCGGCATTACCTCCAAAGTTAGCCTGGATCGACTGGTGGAATCAAACCAATGGGTTGTTCATACGCAAACCGTTGAGCAAAATTTGGAAGATATCATCACGGTGCTAGTGGATGGGGAAACAGGGCAACGGGGGTATCTGTTGACCGAAGAATCAGTTTTTCTGGAACCTTACAACCAGTCTATGGCGGACTTTGAAACGAGTTTTCAGGAAGTACGGGATCTGATTCAGGACAATCCTGACCAAGTGCGCCGTCTGGAGCAAATTTACGAAACTGCCCAACAGAAAATGGAGGGCATGGCTACGACCATTCAACTGGTGCAAGATGGTAAGCGAAATGAAGCCTTAGCCATGGTTCGCTCTCAACAGGGCAAACAAATCATGGATGAGCTGCGCGGGCAAATTGCCATCATGAAAGACGTTGAAGAAATGCTTCTAAAAGAACGGGAAGCCGCTGCTGCTCAGTCGATTGCCGTGGCTAATATCATTTCTCTGGGGGGGACAGGGTTAGCGATCGCCCTTGGGTTTGGGGTGCTGATTTTTATCGCTCGTTCTGTGATCCGTCCTATCAATGCGGTATCAAATGCGATCGCGTCATCCTCAAATGAAATTGCTTGCACAGTCGAACAACAAGAGCGCACTGCCAATCAACAAGCGGTTTCCGTCAACGAAACCACCAGCACTATGGAAGAGTTAGGGGCATCGTCACAACAGTCTGCCCAACAAGCAGAAACGGCTGCTGCCAGTGCGCAACGGGTGCTGGTATTAACCCAGGAGGGCAATAGAGCCGTAGAGCGCACCTTATCTACCATGACCGCACTCACCCAAAAAGTGGGAAATGTAGCCGATCAAATTGTTCGCCTGAGCACCCAAACTAACCAGATCGGTAACATTTCCGCCTTAGTGAGCGATTTAGCCAGCCAGACCAATATGTTGGCACTGAATGCGGCTGTAGAAGCAGTACGAGCCGGGGAACAGGGTAAAGGCTTTGCCGTAGTGGCTGCCGAAATTCGCAAGTTAGCCGATCAAAGCCGTCTCTCGGCGGAAAAAATCAACGGACTGGTCACTGATATTCAAGACGCGATTCATTCGACGGTGATGGTGACGGATGAAAGTACGAAAACAGCTCAACAGGGAGCCGATGTCACCCAACAAACGGCTGTCGTGTTTAATAACGTCACGGATTCGGTTAGCACGATTGTGATGAACATTCAACAAATCTCGCTCAATGTGAATCAACAAGCCGCTGCCGTGCAACAAGTTTTGCTGGCAATGAACAACTTAAATGTGGCGGCACGGGAAACCGCGAGTGGCATTAGTCAGACTCGCACCAGCACGCATCAACTCAATGACGCTGCCCGACAATTGCAATCAGTGGTGTAACAAAACTGATTTAACACAAAGGTAAACCCAGTATGAACCAGGCTATACGGTGGAAGCTTAGATATTGGATTCTGGTTGGTTATAGTGTGCCGGTGTTGGCTTTATTTATTGCCTCTGGCGTAGTGATTCACAACGTCAACACACTCAATCGCTTGGCACAGGAGTATAAGGTCTCTCGGCATATTGAAGAAGGAATCAATAGTCTGGCAGTGAATGTGCAGATTTACTCACGGGCAACTCGGGGATATCTGCTTGATAAAAATACCATCTCGCTGAACTCTGTGGAAGCATCTCAGGCATCGCTTGAAGCAGACTTCAAGACTCTGGAATCTAAGATTCAAGATAGTCAGCAGCGAGAAAATTTAGCAGACTTGCGATCGCACCTCAATAATTTGATGATCCTCAATCAACAACTGATTGATCTGATCAATCAAAACAAAACAGATGAAGCGATCGCCACCTGGCGGAATAATGAAGCCCGCGACCGGGTCGAAACCATCACTCAGTTGATGACCCAGATGCGCGATCGGGAACAGGAAATTGTTGAGGAAGATGATCAAAACCAACTCAATGCCCTCAACAACCTGCGGATGACGTTGCTGATAGCCACAGGTGTAGCCTTGTTCGTCTCCATTGTGCTGGGAATTTGGATCATCAATCGCACGTCCCACCAGATGACAGAATCTGCCAACACGATCGCTTCATCTACCACAGAAATTGCTGCCACCATCGAACAGCAGGAGCGCACCGCTAACCAGCAATCGGTATCGGTGAATGAAACCACGACCACGATGGACGAACTGGGAGCCTCATCGCGTCAGTCTGCGGAGCAAGCAGAGGCCGCCGCCGCAGGGGCAAGACAAGCGTTGAATCTGGCGAGTGGTGGCACCGTTGCGGTAGATCGAACGATTCATGGGATGAGCGATCTCAAACAAAAAGTCGAGGCGATCGCCGACCAGATCTTGCGGCTCAGTGAGCAGACCAGCCAGATTGGCAACATTTCCGGTCTGGTTAGCGATCTGGCAAATCAAACCAATATGCTGGCGTTGAATGCGGCTGTAGAAGCGGTACGGGCGGGTGAGCATGGCAAGGGATTTGCCGTTGTGGCAGCTGAAATTCGTAAGTTGGCAGATCAGAGTCGTAAATCGGCTGAAAAAATCAATACCCTGGTGAACGATATTCAAACTGCTATCAATGCCACTGTCATGGTGACGGATGAGGGCACCAAGACTGTTGAGGAAGGGGTACGTATTGCCCAGGATACAGCCACGTCTTTTTCGGGTGTGGCAGATGCGGTGAATAATGTGGTGCTGAATAGCCAGCAAATTTCCCTGAATATCAAACAGCAGGCGATCGCCATTCAACAAGTTGTAGATGCTATGAATGCCCTGAATGTCGCTGCTCGCGAAAATGCTAACGGCATCGGACAAATTCGCATTGGCACCCAACGTCTGAATGATGCAGCGAAAGAATTGAAAGCCGTGGTGTAACGCGAATTGTCCAATGGAATAGTCCTGGAACTGTCCTGATTGTTTGTGGCGCGGGCGTCGCCCGCGCCACAAACAATCAGGACGTAAATACCAATTGGAAACTCAATTTTGGCTACAAGGAAGGCAGATCCCATGATGATTCAAGATGATGAATTGAGAGGCATTTTCAAAACAGCCAGTGAGGAGCATCTGCAAAATCTTGATGCAGGTCTGCTCCATCTGGAAACTCATCCTGATGATGCTCAAACGTTGGAATTTCTCCTACGAGAAGCCCATTCTCTTAAGGGGGATGCCAATATGCTGGGGGTCAAGTCAATCGGAACGTTAGCCCACCAAATTGAACATCTGTTGGGTAGCCTCAAGTATCATCCTGAAGTCATGACGGTGGATCTCAGCGATCGCCTTTCCCATGCTATCCATGCTCTGCGTGCTCTGGTGGAAGAAGCTGTGACGGGCAAAGATGCTCAGGTCAATGTGTTTCATGTATTGGCGGAGTTGATGGGAAGTGAGGGGGTGAAGGGTGAAGGGGTGGAGGGTGATGGGGATGAGGGGGTGAAGGGTGAGGGGGTGAAGGGTGAAGGGATGCCGATGAATGGTTTGTCAAATGGTTTGCCGAGGGATCTAACGGCAACGGTGCAAGCATCCCATCCGGCTGGTGAGAAAGCGCAGTCTGCGTCTGGCTACCGGATTGAGACGATTCGGGTTGCTACCCAAAATTTAGATAGTCTGCTTACTCAGGCTGGAGAGTTGACGGTTACTAAGATTCGCATTGCCCATCGCCTGGCAGAATTAGAGGCGATCGCCACTTTGTGGGATGAATGGAATCGAGATCTGTTCAATAACCGTTTTGTTTTTGACGAACTTCACCAGAGTAGTGCTGCCCTGCATCGATTAGAAGCCTTCCATAGTCGCACAGAAGAACGCTTAGAAGGGTTAGGAAAACGGCTCCAGGAATTACGCAATTCCCTTTACGAGGACACTACCCGTCTGGAGTCAATTAGCGATGAGTTGGAGGACGACATTCGCACCCTGCGGTTGCTGCCCCTGTCCACTATCTTTAACGTTTTTCCCCGGATGGTGCGGGATCTGGCGCGGCAGGAAAACAAAGCCATCAACTTTATTGTGGAGGGTGGTGAAACCCGTGCGGATAAGCGGATTTTGGAAGAGATGAAAGATCCGCTGATGCATATTCTGCGAAATGCTATTGATCATGGGATTGAATCCCCAGAAGAACGGCAGCGATGGGGCAAAGCTCCAACGGCTACCCTGCGTTTACGGGGGTATCAAACTCCCACGTTGATTGTTCTGGAAGTCTCGGATGATGGGCGAGGACTGGATCTAGAGAAAATCAAGCACACGGCTTTGAAGCGAGGTCTGTATCGCTCCGAAGAACTTGATTCCATGACCCCTACCCAGATTCAGGAGTTGATTTTTGCATCGGGGTTTTCTACGGCTCCCCTGGTGACGGAAGTGTCTGGGCGAGGTGTCGGTTTGGATGTCGTGCGCACCCATGTCGAAAAACTGAAAGGGGCGATCGCTCTCGACTCGACTCCCGGTAAGGGTTGCATCATTCGGATTCAGCTGGGTCTGACCCTGTCTACTGCCCATGTGCTGATCGTCACGATCAACCACAGTCCCTACGCTATTCCTGTGGAAGCGGTACAAACGGCTATCCTGGTCAATCCTGACGATATTTTTATGATTGAGGGGCGTTCTACGATTGTGCAAGACGACCAACCCCTCTCCGTTGCTTACCTGTCTCATCTCCTGGAACTGCCCAGCGCTAATGATTGCAGCCGCAATCCGGGACAAAAGCTACCCTGCATTATTTTAACGGTGGCAGGCGATCGCCTGGGAATTTTTGTAGATGCGTTGATCGACGAACAAGACGTCGTCACCAAACCTCAAAGCAAACTTCTGAAACGAGTCCGCAATATTTCTGGAGCTACTATTTTGGGTACAGGCGATGTGTGTATGGTACTCAATCCGGCAGACTTAGTTAAATCGGTGCGACGACAGACTGTTGCCGTGGCTCCGACGCTGTCCCCTTCAGCACCCTCGCAAAAACAGCGTGTTCTGTTAGTAGAAGATTCCATCGCCACCCGCACCCAGGAAAAACGTATTTTGGAAGCCGCAGGCTTTGAAGTCGTTACTGCGGTTGATGGCTTAGATGGCTTCAACAAACTCCAAAGTCGCCCGTTTGATGCGGTTGTTTCGGATATTCAGATGCCCAACCTGGATGGGCTGGCTCTGACTACGCTGATCCGCCAGCACCGGGAATACAATGAAATTCCGATTATTCTGGTGACGTCTCTTGCCAGCGATGATGACAAACGACGCGGAGCCAACGCTGGAGCCAATGCTTATATCACCAAAGGCAGCTTTAACCAGGATATTCTCCTGGAAACCCTGCATCGGCTGATTTAATACAGCACGTTGCGCTTAGGAATGAGAATTAAATAACTCCGATGATTTGTTGTACGGGCAAACGGCCGTTCGCCCCTGCAAACGATTCAATATTCGATCTTATTTGATCCATGATCCTTAGATATATAGCGCTGTTCGGGTTGGTGCAGTACGGTGTTGTGGGGCGCGGAGCGCCCCACAACACCGTTTCTGTACTTAACAAACTTGCACACCGCTATATTACGGTTGTGAGAGGCACAATTCGCGTGCCTCTCACAACCCATTTGGGATGGATATATATCCTGAGAGAATGCGGTTTCATTCCTGCGCTGTAATCAACTCTTGAAACGATAAGAGTGCGCGTTGATGGCGATCGCCTGCCACCCAAGTAAAGTCGTCGTGTCCTGCCCCTGCTACCCACAGCGATTGTTTCGGTTCCGGTGCAGCTTGATAAAGCGCTCGACCGTGTTGAATGGGAATGGTATGGTCAGCTTCACCGTGCATCACCAGCACAGGGCAATGAACATTTTGTAGTTTGGCAAGGTTAGAAAATTTATCGAAAGGTAGCACAGAAAATGGCAGTACTACCCGAAACGCAGAGGTAAACGCACTTTCTAGAATTAAACCTGCCACCGGATGACGTGTTGCCAGTTCTGTTGCTGAGCCACCCCCCACCGATCGCCCATAGACAATCATGTACTGAGCCGGAATATTGAGCTGTTGGGTCAGATACCTATAGGCTGCTTCCGCATCTTCATAAGCATGGCGTTCACTTGGGGTGCCAGCACTGGTTCCATAGCCCCGGTAATCATAGGCAAAAACGCTAAATCCCCAGCTATTTAGGCGATCTAACACAGGACGAATATCTCCCAGATCTTCTGCATTACCGTGAATGTAGAGCAAGGTATACCGAGATTGGGGATTGGGTAAATAAAGGGCTGAAATTTTTTCAGTCTGAGTAATGGGAAGTTTGAGAATCTCGTCTGTGTCCGGGTAGCTGACCGGCTGAGGCAAAAAAATCATGGAGTCTGCGCGAAAAAAGACATACCCTGCAACAAAAATGTAGATAAACAGGAGCGATCGCACCAGTCTTTTCCAACTGAGTTCTCCGATCAGCAATTCTTTGAACCGTATGGATCTGGTCACAGAGTTCTTTGGCAGAGTTATTTGGCAGAGTATGGTTGCCACACGACAATCTTCACCGACGGATTCATACAGATGAACCGTATGCTCTAACTTGCATTGTCATCAAGCGCAGGATCGCCGTGCATGATATGGGGCATTGCTGAATCCTAATATAAATTTGGCAGGGAAACCGAAGGTTTCCCTGCCAAATTTGGATTTAGGATCGCAAATTAAATAACCTGTAATTCTTTTTGAGAGAGCGACGGCTCCGCCGTCGCTCTCTCAAAAAGAATTGGGTTTTATTAAATCCACGATCCTTAGAACTATCGCCGTTGAACGGTTAATTGAGATGGGGTGTAGGGGTGGAACCCCTGTCCGGAGGCACAGCCCCCATACCCCTATCCTGACCAGCCCTTCAGCGGCTATAGCTAAACATGATGATGGACTAAGCGGCGAGTGCGCCTGCCCCTGCCGATGCGATCGCCGACACTACAGCCGTCACAAATAACCACCAGGCAGCCGTCGCTGCTGCTTTGCGAGTTTCTTCCATCTGATGTTGAGCTTCCAGTTTCACTTGCTCTAAGCGACGCTGGGCTTCTGTTTGAATCCGCTCTGCCCGTTGCAAGACTGAATTTCGAGCCGCCTCGATCTGGTCGATGATATGGTTTGCATCGGCTTCCGAGACATCGCGTCGAGAGCTAATTAATGCAACCAACGTTCCTCGATCAAACTCGCTTAAGCGTTGTCGCAGTGCATCAAACCCTGCTTGCGGATCGTCGAACAACGTGCGGACATCGTGTTTGATGCCGTCATAGTTCAATTCTGGGCGATCCAGCGAGTTGAGGTAATCGCGAATTCGACCAAAAATCCGGTCGATAATTTGCTGAATGCGGTACTGCACCTGACGCATTTGATCGAGGATTTGATCGCGGGTCGATTCGATCTGTGAAACCACTCGTTCTGCTTCTTCAGGAGTCATATCCTGACGTTGCGCCAGTAGTGCTATCAGCGTATTGCGATCAAACTGAGAAACGCGATCGCCCAGTCGATGCATCCCCAATTGAGGTGACTCCATTAACGTCCGTAGATCGCGCTTAATCCCGTCTGGATTCAACTCGTCTTTGTCCGTGTTGCGCAAATAATCTTCCAGGCTGGCTTCAAAGTTCATCACTTGTTGCTGTGCCCGTAATGCCAATCGACGCGGAGCTTTGACAATCCGTTGGATTGCTTCCTGCACCTGATCGATCGCCCGATTCACCTGTTCTTCACTAAGGTCGGGACGCTGACTGAGTAACCGCACTAAGGTTTCCCGATCGACTTTAGATAAACGTCGTCGCAGTGCCAGGGTGCCTTCTTTGGGATCATCCAACAGCGTTGTCAAATCCCGCTGAATTCCATCGGGGTCAAGCTCCTCTAGATTGGTGCGACGCAGGTAATCTGATAACGAATTCACCGTCTGATCATATTGGCTCTTTGCCATACTCGTGATCATCTGGGGTGAATGAATGACGGCATTCCAGCGTGATTCTACGTCGTTGATGATCTGGTTGGCTTCAGCTTCCGTGAGGTCGCCCCGTTGAGCGAGTAAGGCGATGAAGGTATCGCGATCAAACTGAGACATGCGATTGCGTAACGCAGACCACCCTGTCTTGGGATCTGCTAGTAAAAGCTGCACGTCGCGTTGAATGCCGTCAGGATTCAGCTCACTCTTGCCGGTATGACGGAGATAGTCTTCGAGCTTTTGACGCACATCGGTAAGCTGTTGCTTCGCTTGTTCGTCGAGAGATTTGGATTCAAACAATACGCGATCGCGTGTTGTTTCCAACGCCATCAGAATGGGTTTTACTTCGATAGGCGTCAGGTCTTGCCGTCGTCCCAATAGTTCGCTCAAGGTGTCGTGATCGTAAGGCATCAATCGATAGGTGAGTGTTTCAAAATCGGCATTATGGTCTTCTAGCAGGGCTTGAAACCCAGGTAAAATGCCATCATCGTTGGTACGCAGTAGCAGATCTTTTGGTGTTAGCGTCAGATAAATTTCTACCCGCTGCCTTAAATCTAATGCCACTTCGCGTTCCTTTGCTGCCCGAGCAGTCGCGATCACTTCCTGCCGAACGGCTTCTAGTGTATTGGATAGCGCTTGAATGCGGCTCTGGATAAAGACTCCCCGCGACGCCAGCACATCCACAAAGAAATTGCGATTTAATCGCGAGAGTTGATCGGCGATCGCATCGGGATCGGCGTAGGGATCATACAAAATTTCTCGCGCATCTCGCGCCACTCGTTCCGAATTAGCCTGCCAGACGGGGATGTGCAGCAAATAGTTCTCCAGATCGGCACGAATTGGACTGTAAGCCTCCGATTCGTCAGATTTACCCTGAAGTTGACCGATGATCTGATCGCGCTGCTCAGCCACCTTTTTCGGCGCATCTTTCAAGCGACCTACAATTTTCTCCAGATCCAGATCCGATAAATCTGTGCGACCCAGCACCAACCCCATCAACGTATTCATACCTAACTGCACGGTCTGCTGCATGGGACTCAGTCCCGCTGCGTTGCCACTATCCCGTTGAGTGCTTCGAGATGATTCTCGTTCCGCTAAAACTCTATCTAGCTTGGCATTCAATTCATCGACCCGTACCTGACCGGGCTGAGCCGTTCGCAGATACTCAACCAACTCTGTCATCTGATCTCCTTTGCGGCGACGCCCCAAGGTTTGTCGCCAAATGCCTTCTAACAAATCGGCAAAGCGGTTGACTTCTTCGGTACTGAAATCGGTGCGACGGCTAATTAAATCCACAAAGGTTTGCCGATCAATATGACTCAGGCGATCGCTATCGGCTAGCTCTTGCAGTTCGGGATCATTCAGCAATGATTCAAAGTCTCGACGAATGCGGTTAAAATCAAACCCCGGTAACGGCAATCGCTGAATATACTCTTCAATCGATTCACGAATGCTACTCGGATCAACCGCTGAACCCATTTCATGGCGCACTGCTGATACAACGGCTTCTGCTGTTGATACCACCTGCTTTTGGGCAGCACGCGCCCCCACCATGGCGGTAGCCGTGCCCAAAATGGATTGCAACCCGGACGTTGCTGTACTGATGACAGAGCCAATCAACGAACCGACTGTTGACGACCCGACCCACATCAACAGCGAAAAATACGCTGCCCAGATGACTAACCCAACAATGGCACCCAGGCGATCGCTGGTTAACAAACTTAATTGCACCGCCAGTAAACATGCACCAAATAAGGCGATCGTCACAGTCAGCAACGTCCAGATCCCCAGCCCTAAGCCGATCTTGCGGATCGACAGGCTACCCCCTTCATCATCTGAGTCTGAATCTGAATCACGTCCTAGATACGAAATTCCAGCAGCGACCGATAGATTGGTCAGTACCAGCTGAAATGCAAATGCCATTAACAACCCAGAAACCAATGCAATCAAAAATTGCGGTCCTGAAAACAAAACAGAAGCCGTTTCTGGCGTCACGGTTTCCGATACGGTTGGATCAGGTACTACAGGAACCTGAGCCACCCAGCGAGACAAATCTATCCACTCCAGTCGTGCCACGGCAACCCCCAGCATATATTTTCCTCGCTATAAACATGCTTGCTTAACCACCCACAATGCCAATTCAATCCAGGCTGGCTTCCATCTAGCAGACCCAATTAAAAGTTTTATAACGGGGTGCAGGGGTGAAACCCCTGCGTGAGGGCGCAGCCCTCACGCCCCATGTTGCGAAGTTTAGTGTGTGCACACTAGCTCGCAGAGCCACTATCTAAGTACACATCGTCACAACTATAGGGCTGCATTCAAGGTGCAGGGGGGCATCCCTGCGTGGAGAGGCGGCTACCTCATCCCCCTGGTTTTATTGCAAACCCTACTTTTGAATAGCGGTGTTAAACCCCTAGTAGCCCACTCTTTTCATCACTCTTGTTCTCGCGAAGCAACGGCTTAACAAGATGTGGAGCACGTCGAAGTCATGAATCAAGGGTATGAATCAACGAGCAACGTATTCAAAGTGCCAAATTCAAGTACTCACGATGTACAAATTCAAGGTTGTGTTGCACATGTGTATTGATAATTTGCTGAAAAACTTACTGAGTAAGTTTTTCAGCAAATTATCAATACCTCTAGAACACCACCCGAATCCAACACACCCGTAGTTTAAGAGTTACTGACATGGCAATAACTTGCGTCCCTCTTAGGTTGGAATCTTTATTGCCCTTATCTTTACTGCACTTAATTTTGTGGTGTAGCAGCCGAAGGGCTGGTTAGAAGAGGAGCGCGGGGGCAGTGCCCCCGGACAGGGTTTCCACCCCTGCATCCATCCTCATGACAGCCATTTTCAATCGCTTAAAACCAGATTTGTTTTGTGAGAGCCGCGCGGAGCGCGGCTCTCACAAAACCGACTATGTCTTACTCAAGCGCAAAGCGCTGTAAGCCACAGGGTTTTTGTTGGGTACCCCATGGAGCGCAGCACACAACAAAAAATCGTGAATACCACTACCAATGTCGTTAGGGTTCAATGTGCTGTAATCCAACAGCAAATCAGGGTGTGAGCGATGCCCACACCCCGCAAGCGGCGTTACCGCAATCATTGGATTGTTATAGCGCTTTGCGTTCGACCGGGACTGGGTTATGTTTTGAAAACCATGCTCTGCGGAGTTTCCAGAACATAACCCGTGCTCCACTTAAGTGCAGTCCTAAGCGGCTTCCCACAGTGAGCGGATTTGATCGGGGAGACAAGTAGCTACTTCTTGAATGCGATCGCCCGATAATTCTTCTTTCGTTGCCGAAAAGACTGCTTTGATTACCGTTTCTGCATTGGTAGTAGAGGGTAATCCACCTTCGTTAGCAACACGAGTCAAGAATAGCTTGGAGTCGATGCCAAAGGGGGCTTCGCCGCGCAGCGGCTTACGAATACGGCTAATAAATCCAACAATGGGGTTGGTGTCTCGCCATAAGTCGGCAACTTCAGTTTGTAGGGCTTTGTTATCGGTGTTAGCCGCACTAACATGCAGTTCTGACTCAATGTGATCAATGGTATCTTTATCCATCAGATCTCGCATAACGCGATATACCACTTCAGTCGCGTCTCGTGCATCGTAAGGGTCGGATAACTGACCTTCAGCCATGACCTTTTGCAAGAAATCTTGATGCTGGGGTTGAATGTCAGCCGGTGATCCGACTGCCATCGGGTCAACATTGCCGGGGCTTACTTGTCTGCTTTCCATAAGACTCTTCTATCGACTTCACTAGCCAGAATAGAAGGACTGGGTTTGAAATACTTCCTTCAAAAGACAGGCTTGTTTGACTGAATATTTCATACCAACGTTTACCCATATTCCCTAAGAAATGGGAATTAAATAACGTCGATGATTGATTGATTGTACGGACGAACAAGCGTTCGCCTGAAATCTCTGCCTGAGGACATACCTGCTACTCCCCCTGTTGCGAAATTGGGGAGTTGTGTGATGGATGTGACTTGCAGGCTGTTAACAAAATGTGCTCAATAGAATGAACTGTTTTATTAAGACTGAAGTGCTGCACAGCATGGGTGCGGCAGTATTCACCCAACTGGGGATGAAGGCTGCGCCAATGCAGCACATCATTTAACCGAGCGGCTAAATCGACGTCGTCTCCCGGTTCAAATAAACACGTTTGCAGTTCGCCGGTCAAAATTTCGGGAATGCCACCAATCCGACTGCCAATCACGGGAACACCACAGGCTAACGACTCAATCACCGAGCGCCCAAATGGTTCAGCAAATAGGCTGGGTAACACAGTAACATCGCTGACCTGATAGAGAGACACGGGTTGGTCAATGTGTCCTAAAAACTGGACGTGCTGTGCAATTCCTAAATCGATTGGTAATTGATTAAGCGATCGCAAATAAGTATTCCGCGTTTGTGTATCGCTTGGACTAACGGGACTGCCAGCAATGAGTAAACGGATATCTATATCTCTATTTTGATTGACCAGTAAGGCAAACGCTTTGATTAAAGTTTCTACACCTTTGATTTCATCTAGCCGCCCGATGTAAGAAATGACGCGCGTCGTTTTCGGAATCTGCCACTGTTGTCGGATTGCGGTAAAACTATCCGCTGGCTTAAATATCTCTGTATCCGTGCCGTTGTGAACCACCTCAACTTTGTTTTGAGGTAAGCCAACCTTAATCCAATCGTGTTGATTTTGATAGGAAGTTGAAATAAAGTGCCGAACTCCTTTGAGGCTCGCATTGAGTTGCCAATCTGATACCTCTAAATGAGGAGGAGCGGGCGTTTGCAGATGACAGATCAAAGGCATATTTCTGGACAAAGCCAGGGCATACCCCATGACACAATCGTGATATTGATTGCTGTAAACAATCCCATTTTGAATGGCAGGGATTTTCCAAAGGTCTGCGAAAAAATTAAACAGTTGTTTTTTTCGCAGCACTTTGTAAGACTCAATGGCGATAATGTGATGACAAAACTTACGATATTTCTCAATCAAATCGCCATCTTTGAGATAGAGAAGACTAATGCGATGACCGTGTCGGTGCAGGGAATGACAGACCTCATATAAATTGAGCTCTTGCCCGCCACGAGCAGAAGAAGGGCTGCTTGCCAATGCAATAATATGCATTTCTACAATGAATAACTCTATGCTTAATTTTTGTTCTGAATATTGCTTGAATTTGCCATGAAACTGGCAACTAATCGGCGTTTATAGTTTCCTAAAAAACTACGACGTAGCATTTCCTGAGTTTGATACGTAATATGTTTAGCTTCACGATCAAGGAGCACTTTGGTCAAATTCCAGGGTTGGCAACGAGTGGAGGGCACCGTATCAATGATGGTAGGTGCTATATCTTGATCAGGACGATAACCATGGTTTGAAAATGACTCCAAAAGATGCCGAACGGCAGAGCTGAAATGTCCTGCTACTATCTCATCTGAGAAATCAGATTGAGATTGAATCATGACGATTTTTTTAGGATCCCATAGGCGACAACCAATACGATATCCTAGTGCCGACATACACGTTTGTCCACCCCAATTCGGTCGATTCCAAAACTCATCTTTACTTAAAAACCACTCCACAAAGTCCAGATCATAGAACTCTTTGCGAATTAGCATAAGACCACTATTGACACGGCTACACAATCGAATAGAATCTTTACCTATTAGCTGCCATGGCTGTACTGAAAAAGCTTCTTGATGATCGGTCATAAACAGAGCAGATGTTTTGTCATCTGTCCAACGGAATAAACCAGAAAAAGGTTTGATAAAGAGAATATCCGAATCACAATATGCAATATCAGTTTGGCTAAAAAGTGGAATGTCTAAGAGCTTTAGTCTTAAGGGATGCTCATATCGACGTTTGCGGGAACAGGGATAGTTCCTCAATACACTTTCCATTTGTTCATCTGCTTGCGATCGCCAAATGATCGATGTATTTTTTAATCTATTCTGAAGTTTTTCACCGTCTTCAGCTGTTAAAGACCCATCATCATGAATGGTTAAATTAAGAGGCTCCTGAGAAAAATTAAGCAGTGAACCGAGACACATGAGTGCCATATCAACATGCCGATGACATACCAGGGAATGTACTGTCATAGATGAGTCTACGGTACTCATAACGCCCCTCCACGAATTAAATAGGATTACTATAACAAGTTAAATAAAATTTGTGTATTGGGACTCGATAGTCAATCAGAGCAACATATTTTTCAGGAAGATCTAAGTAGGCAGGAGAAATGTTTATATTCATGTAAAACTCTCCTTGCAAACATTAAAATTCTAGTAGTCCTAGAACTCTAATAATGTTTTGTGATGCGGGCATCGCCTGCACTACAAAACATGATGACTATGAATACCATTGCCCAAAATCTAGCGTGGTTTGCTATGAAATTTCACTAAATTTTCTGGTGGATGCGAGGAATCTTCAACGAATACATGAGAGCATAATCTGCTCAATTTGATCGACTGTACGAGTCAAACTAAAGTTTTGCTCAATATGATTTCGACAGCGTTGCGCCAGTTGAGAATCTGTAGATCGCCAGTTTAAAAGGCGTGTTAATTTATTAGATAAATCCACCTCATTTCCAGCTTCAAACAACCAGGATTGGAATTCACCTGTCAGTACCTCAGGTATTCCACCTATCTGGCTGCCTACTACAGGTACTCCACATGACAATGACTCAATTACAGATCTGGCAAAGGGTTCAGAATATAAACTAGGCAAAACAGTTATGTCACTGACCTGATATAGCGATGGTGTATCTGATACAAGACCCAGAAACTCAACATGATCTTGAATGCCCAGATTTACTACAAGTTGTTTGAGTGATTGTAAATAAGCATGACGCTCTTTAGCATCTCCATAAACAGGTTGACCGGCAATCAGTAATTTGGCATCAGTTTCATGTTCTAAAAGCCTTGAGAAGGCTTTAATCAGAGTTTCTACACCTTTGATACTGTCCAATCTGCCAACGTAAGAAATGACCTTTTTATCGAAAGGAATGTTCCAGTCTTGCCGAAGCTTTGAAAAGTCGTCAATGGGCTTGAAGAGAGCACTATTACAGCCATTATGGACGACTTTGAATTGCTCTTCTTTGAAACCTAATTTAATCCATCCCAGCTTTGTTTGATTTGAAACGGCAATAAACTGATTAACTCCTTTTAGGCTCGTGATAAGTTGCCAATCAGATGGATTCAGTTCCTTTGGGGCAGGTGTACGGATATGACAAATTAGCGGAATATTTCGAGTTTTTGCTAATGCATATGCTATTACACAATCGTGATATTGGTTGCTATAAATTACCCCATCTTGGACGTGTGGCACTTTCAAGAAATCTGCTAAAAACTGAAAAATGTCTTTTTTCCGAAGCAATTTGTATGAACTAACTTGAATAATATGAGTACAAAATTCCTGATATTTGGGTAATAAATCACCTTTGTTGATATGGAGCAACGTGATTTTATGTCCTCGTTTAAATAAGCTGTGGCATACTTCCAAAAGGCTGAGCTCTTGTCCTCCACGCGATGCCGTAGGGATGCTTGACAAGGCAATAATATGCATAAACTAAAAATTACTCCCGGAACTTGCCAGACTTAAGGATCAATACTTTATTTAGATTTAGAAATACTAAATATGCCATTCAGGAACATCACTAAAGAAGTCCCCATTCATTAAAAAATGTAAAGAAATAGATGAACCCATTTTAAGCTTCTCTAAATAGAAGAGATCAGCCTGTTTAAGGATGTTGATATATAACCTGAACTCTTTATAGAATGGCTTAGGGATGGTCTTAAATTCTGAATCAATTTTATTTTTGAGATCCTCGTCAAGACTAATTCTCTTGGACAAGAGTGAAAATAAGCGATCGCGTCTGACTTTATCCACTCTTCCCTTACGAGTATAGTGATCATTTTTACCATGTAATCGGTATTGAACTAAGGCTTGTGCGCAATAAAATTTATGGGCTCCGACAATTGATGCACCATAAACTAAACAATTTTCTGCGCCATTAATCCAATCACTTAAAAACGGCACAGGAAGAATCTTTTCTACTATCTTGCGGCGGATTGAAAGCGTTGTTGTAATCGCTCCGACCCAACGATTGCGATAAAGTGTGGCGATCGCAGAATACCCGAAGTCGCGATCGCGTTTATAATCCGACCGGGTTCCTTCACCTTGTCCAATTCGTTCAAAGTCGCAGAATAAAAAATCACACTCTGGATGACGTTCGTAAAATGTTAGAGCTTCCTCAATATAGTTTGGTTTATACAGATCATCGGCATCTAAGAAGAAAATCACATCGCCTGTAGACGCCAAAAATCCAGCATTAAAACAAGATAGATGTCCTTCATTCTTCTCCTTGAGAATGAGTTTAACGACGTCATGATCGCCATAATTGTCGCGTAGAATCTGAGCTGAATTGTCTTTTGAACCATCATCAACCACGATAATTTCATCTGGTTGAATTGTTTGCTTCAGGGCACTGGCGATCGCCTCCAGCACATAGTTTTGATAGTTATAGTTATTAATTAAGACAGAGACTTTCATAGGAGATAGAGTAAGAGAATTAATTGAGCCAAACCTCAGATCCTCGACGTTTTTAAAATGCCGGGGATCTGGTTAAATCAATGTTTTCGAAATGTGATCTGCCATGCGAATAGCTAAGGCAACGATCGTTAGGGTGGGGTTGGCATATCCCCCGGTCGGGAAAACAGAACTGCCTGCGATCAACAAATTGGGGATACCATGCACCTGACCGTGCTGATTAACCACCCCTTGCCGGGGATCAACATGCATGCGAGTGGTGCCGATGTGATGATGAGCGCTATACAGCCGAGATAGCATTTCTGCTTCGGGTGCTGCCTGAAAGTATCCCAGACCAGCGGCAGCTAACTCTTCGTGAAGAATCTCGCAAGTGCGGCGGATACTGCGTAAGTCTATCTCACTCCAACGCCAGTGCAACTCTGCTTTTCTCATGCCCAGGCGATCGCACTCTTGACTCAAAACAATGCGGTTGTCTGGATCAGGAGCTTGCTCGACCTGCACGGCAACCTCGAAATAGTCATATTTTTTGGGGCTATCCACATACAGCGACCACCCCCCACAGCCTGCATCGACGATCAAGGGATGCTGCCTGGCGATCGCGCGATAGGCAACAGCGAGAATCTCATCCATCCCTGCCACGACACGACGCAGATGAGTAGCAGTCTGTTTGGGTAGTGTTCCCCGACGCAGATGATTTAACAGGGTTTTGAGAGACTCAACAGCTTTGGAATTGTGCCCTTTGGGGCGTGGAAAAAACCAGATGCTGGTGTTGAGAATGTGCTCGTCTTCCATCACCGTTGGGGTGAGGGATAGTTTTCCGGCAACCGGGATTTCCTTCACTCGCCGCAAATCGTACAGAGCAGTCGATTTAAACAGTTGCGGGGTACTAGGAAAAAAGTCGCCAATGCGAAAACCAGGATGATCCATATAGTATCGCCCAACCAGGTCATGGGCATTGCCCAGTCCAGCAGGTTGCACCTGATTGGAATTGAGCAACAAGCGGGCATTTTCGATGCCGCCCATTGCCAAAACAAAGACTTTGGCGACCACCCAAACGGTCGTGCCATCCAAACACGCAACCTTGAGACGGGTAACAGTACTGGCGGTGTCGTTGGTTTCGATTTGGACAACGTTGGCGTAGGTATAGACCGTGATATTGTTTGTCTGAGAAATTTCGTCTCGATATTGGTGTCCAAAAATATCTCGGGGTCCAAACTGAAACACGGTTGTCACCAGGCGATCGCCCTTTAACGGTAAGGGAGGGGACTCTGCATCTGCCCAGGACTCTGCATCATAGGCAAACGGTCCGAGTTGGCAGACCTGGTGAGCGCGATGGTAATACGGTTCTAGATCGGCAAACTCAAACGCCCAACCGCTGTACGGTAGCCAGTCTCGTTGGACAAAATCAATCTCATCCAGGGGGGTATGCCTGACCCCGGTGATGCTGCCCAAATCAATGTGCCAGCGATTGGAGGCACCGCCAAACTGCCGTCGTCGTCCCGCTTCCATCTCATCTTTGGGATAGCGATCGCGCGAGATGATGGTGCCCTGAGACAGTTTTTCGGTCGCCGGGTCGAGTTCTAACCCGCCACTTTCTAATAAGCACACCTGAACGTCGCGTCCAATCCATTCGCGTGCCATCGTAATTCCGGCAGGACCTGCACCGACAATGCAAACCTCCGTCTCAATGACCTGATCGTCTGACAATGTACGGGCATCAATTAACATTGGAAAAATCTAAATGAACGACGTTTAATGATGAATATTGCGCTTCCTATTAGTCTTTAGATGTGTTTTACATGGGTGTAATCTCTGCCAATGCAAATGTCTGCTGTAATTTATCTAAATTGACGTCGATATCATCGGTGACACGCCCCGATTCATAATAGTCGGGTGGTATTTCTCCTTCCCCAATTAAATAGAAATAGTCCAATCCATTCTGTTCTGATACCGTCCAGTAACAGCCATTGACATACTGAGGTGAAAAAAGTTCGATGACTTTGGTAGAGCGATCGCAAAATACTAAATTGGTTAAGCCCGCACCATGGGGTGCGATGACGATTTCAGCATTATTAAATAATCGAGCCTGATCTACAACGCTGAGATTTTCAGTTTGCACGTCGATAAACCCGTAGGGTTTCAAGAATTCAATTAACGCTGATTCATGCAAAATTCTTCTGCGTTTTGCCCCTCTACGAGACAGATAAATTCGGCGGTATTGATCATCTGGCAACTCCAGATTGCCTTGCGATTTTAAGGGCAGCACCCGGTCGCGCAGAAAGTCACAGACCCAGGTCGGCGCATAACCCGACTTTGCCGGAAAAGAAGGCACCATTAATTCCGACGCAGAAATAAATTCGAACTGTCTCGAATCGATCACATGTTCAGGACTATAGCCCAAAATCCGCAGTGTTTCTTGTTGAAATGTCTTATGGCATTCGATATATAGCTTTTCGGGTTTTAATCCAGCTTTTTCTAACAGATGAAATTGCGGTAAGGCATCAAACAGCCAATGATAATAGTTATCTTGTCCGTGAAAGGCGATCGCCGCCACAGAACCCTCAATCCGATGAATCTTGGGCAAAAATCTCAACGCTGTAGCGATTTTGTGAGTTTCACCTTTTCTCAGATCAAACTGTTTGGCAACCTCTGAAATCAATACACCTGTTTTATCTAAGTTGGCACCCATGTTGCTAGAAATGCCATCCTTTAGACAAATCGCAAAGGCTTCAGGGGTATAGCTACGATGATCTTCTTCTAAGTCTCGTAGAAATTTCCAATGAATCTTGGCATCAATTGTTTTGGGAGATTGACGCTGTAGAAATAATGATGGATAAAGCGGTTTGTATCCCAACGTTTCACAGGTTTTGATAGCACGGGGAATGCCAAACACTCTAAAACTATTGGGTACAAAACGAACTAGACGAGCCGCTACATCTGCTAGCGATCGCAGCGATTTACGAATGTCTGGATTAATGGATTTTGGCACAGAGATATTGAACATTCTGGTCAGATTCATCCACCTTACCGAGTGAGCTTATTGAGATAGCGTCCAGCTTTTTTAACTTGTCCATCAAATATCGATTTCAATAAGAAAATCTTTAAACCAAACCCTATTTTTCGGATATAGCTTTCCATATACGGCTTAGATGATCCTTGAAAATGGAGAGAATTAAATCGAATGAGTTGGTTTGATTCAATCTGTTTACAGAAAGGTTGGTGATCCAGCCAAATAATATTTTTCATACCATCTTTCATCTCAAACCCATCTGACGTTTTAATATTACAGTCATAGACTGAGTTTTGAATGATAGTAGACATTTCGCCAATTTTATCGGGATGTTTCAGGCGAAATTGTTCTAAAGCAAACATATCAGAAACACCCCCGTTGGCGTTGTCAGCGATCGTCTGATGATATTTTGCATAGATGCTTTGAAATAAGTCTGGATCGGTATAAAGCGACAGCATAAAATCACAGAATTTTTCCAACGCTTCTAAGCGATTAAAAAATGAGCAATGACCGCTATAGCCTCGGGTGAGAGTGAAGTCATAGGAATCAAATTTTTTCTGCTCTTGGGTCAGATCCGCATAGAGCATTAAATCTGAATCAATGTGAACACAGCTATCAATCCGATTGGCTTTCATAAAGTTACGTAAAACAAACCAACGTTGAAAGCAAAAGAGTTCAAAAGCTTGCAGATTAGTACTGAGATGTTTGTAAGAGTGGCTAAATAATTTGATGTCCTGAGAGTACTCTGAAATATTGACGTGTCGGGCAAAAGGGTAGTGGTTGTTATTGGCATCACCTAACAAAAAAACATCAGATTGAGGGTTAGATATTCGTGCTTGTACTAAGCCATACGGTAAGTAATAGCTGTCATATTTATGAATCATGACAATTGGAATTCCCATCGACCTGCACCCGTCTTACATCGCCTCGCGCTTGAATGTGGTTAGTTTTTTGGTTGAGTAATTAAATGGTTAATTAGAACGGGGTACAGGGGTAGAACTCCGGTGCCTCCGTCCTAATCAGCCCTTTGGCTGCTGTATATGCCACGTGGAGCGCGGCACCTTACAGAAAAACTGTAGCTCAAGCAAACTGAAAATTGCTGTATTTTCAACCTCCCAGGAGAATGTAATATCTCCCTTAAAGACCAATTCCTTCATACCAGTTGAGCCGTTGTTTATTGAGCATCCGCCGACCATCGACGACCAGGGGTTGCGGATTGAGCGGTTCTAATAACTGGGGTAGAGCTTTAAATTCTGCCCAACGAGTTAATACCAAAATTGCCTGAACCTCGGCGATCGCCTCTGGCAGCGACTCACAAAACTCAACCCCTGCATTAGGAAACAGTTTCTTGGCTTCACGAGTGGCGATCGGGTCGTAGGTTTTAATTTTGGCACCCTGCTTTAACAATGCCTGAAGAATCGGAATGGCAGGCGATTCGCGCATATCGTCGGTGCCCGGTTTGAAGGCTAGACCCAATACCGCTACCCTGACTGCATCGAGATTGGGGAAATGTTTGTGCAACAGATCCATCACCTTAGCAGGCTGGTCTTTGTTGACCTCAATCACCGCTTCTAATAAGCGCATAGGATTCCCTTTTTGGGCACCGTAGGAGTTCAGCGCTTTGACATCTTTGGGAAAGCAACTGCCGCCAAAGCCACACCCCGCTTCAATATAGGTCGTGAATGAGGGAATGATGCGATCGCCATTGGCTAAAATCGGTGTCAACCGTTTGTCTAAATGCACCCCCCGCATGACTTCTACCACATCGACCTGACCGACAGCGGCACAGAGATTGCCGATCTCGTTGGCAAAAGAGATCATCGTTGCCAGGAGAGAATTGGCAGTGTATTTGATCATCTCAGCCGTTTTGCAGTTGGTTTCCAACGTATCGATGCCGGGAAACACCGCATACATCTGCCGCAACAGACTGCGACTCTGCTCATCAATACCGCCCCAAACAATGCGATCGGGAAACATGAAATCTTTGATGGCTTCGCCTTCTTTAAGGAATTCCGGATTCATGCCCACGCCAAAATCCACTCCAGCTTTTTTGCCCGATGCTGCTTCTAAAATCGGCAGCACCACGTCATCGGTGGTACCGGGAACAACGGTGCTTTTTACGACTACGAGATGATAGGACGGTTTATCCTTCAGCACGGTACCGATCTGGTGGGCGACTTCTTTGATGTAGCGCAGGTCGATCTCATTGCCATCAAAGGGCGTACCCACAGCGATTAACGATAGGTCTGACTGCAATACAGCTTGACGCAAATCGGTTGTCGCGGTTAGAGCCTGTCCAATATTCTTTTTCAGCAGGTCTTCCAGGCCTTCTTCAAAGATGGGCGGTATGCCTTGATTGATGCGGCTTACCTTTGCCGGGTCAATATCCACACAGGTGACATGATGTCCTTTTTCTGCCAGACAAACTCCCGATACTAGCCCCACGTAGCCCGTACCCACGACCGAAACTTTCATCTAAGCATCCTCCGCTTCGCGATTATCTTGATACCAGATCAGGGCGCGTTTTAGTCCTTCGTCTAAGCTGATGCTGGGGTCATAGCCCAGGTCAGTTTTTGCTTTGGCAATAATCGGGCAGCGGCGATTGGGGTTGTCTACCAGATAGTCTTTGTCGGCACTGGTCTGACGAACCACTTTGCCCTGATAGCCAAATAGTTCTGTTGCCAGTTCCACCACCTTATCTGCTAGCGTCGCCATGGAAATTTCTGGCGTTTCCACCCCGATGTTGTAGGCTTCTCCGGGATGTCCGTTGACCAAGATTTTGTAGTAGCCAACGATCGCATCGGCGATATAGCAGAAGGTACGAGTCGGAGACCCATCGGACAGCATGACGATATCCCGTCCGGACAGCACATCCCGCGCATAATCGGGTAAGACACGGCGATCGCTAATTTTCAGCCCCGGTCCATAGTTATTGAACGGACGAGCTATTTTGATCGGCAGCTCATACTGTTGGGCGAAATTGACGCAGAGCGTTTCACCATAGCGCTTGGACTCGTCATAACAGGCTCTTGGACCCGTACAAGAGACATTACCGCGATAGGTTTCTGGGGTCGGAATATGGTCGGGCGTCGGATCGCCATAAATCTCACTGGTGGAATAAAACAAAAAGCCTGCCACCGGCATTCCCTTTTGCTGTTGCTGCCGACAATATTCCAGCAAATAGCGCAACCCGTTGACATTGGCATCCATTGTCTCGATCGGATATTTGCGGTAATAAATCGGAGAGGCAATAGAAGCGGCGTGAATGATGTATTGAAAATCACCCATGTCTGCTGGCAGAGGATGGGTAATGTCGTGTTTGACCAGAGTCAGGGCGGGATTATCTTGAAGACGGGTCAACCAGTCGGGAATGCCGCGAATGTAGTTGTCATAAATGGTGAGTTGAATCTGCTGTGTTGGTTCGGTGTGGAGGGTATTCCAATGCAGAATCGATTGCACCAGATAATAGCCTAAGAACCCTGCTCCTCCAGTAATCAGTAATCTCTTTCCGGCAATGCAGCTAAATTCCTGCGTCAGGTTGCCGCAAATATAATTCAAATCAATATCGATCACATCTTGAGCCGTTTTCATAGGAATTTGGAGTTGTTGGCTGTTAGTTGTTGGCTGTTAGCTGTTAGCTGTTAGCTGTTAGCTGTTAGCTGTTAGCTGTTAGAGGGTGTTTGAAAGGTGGTCGGTTGTGATTTTCGACATCGGCTGATCCCCCCTAGCCCCCCTTCAAAAGGGGGGAACTGGTTCTAAAGTCCCCCTTTTGAAGGGGGATTTAGGGGGATCTGAAACAGGTTGCTACCAACAGTAGGACTTTAAAACACCCTCTTAGCTGTTGGCTTTTAGCTGTTAGCTTTTAGCTGTTGGCTTTTAGCTAATAGCTGTTAGCTGTTAGCTAATAGCTGTTAGCTGTTAGCTGTTAATCGGTTCACCATAGCGGATGGCTCGATACATTTTGTAAGGCAGGGGTAGCCAGTCTTTGGAGGCATAGCGCAAGCCAAAGCTAGAGAGGTAGTAGGAATACGACCAAAGCGCCAGTTGAGCTTTCTCAAGGGGGGATAGGGCTGAGTTTTGGATCGTGCCCTGCAACCATAGTTCTCTTGCCCACCAGGGACTGCGTTCTGCCAATGTGTTTTCTAGCAATAAGGCTCTTGCCGCAGATTTATTGCTGCGGGACATGCCACCCGGACGCGATCGCATCAATGGTTCAGGAATCGTATAAAACTCTCCTGCCAATGCTAGTCGAGCTAGCAAAATGTGATCCCAGGGCAACACCAGAATGGCAGACATGGCTTGAGTCAGCGCCCTGCGTTTCATCACCCCGTAAATCAAATCCCCGATCGCTGCCTGTTCGGTAAAAATAGATGAGAGATACCTTTGATAGCGTGTGGTAGCAGGCAACCCTACGGTTGTGCAACCCTGATCGACCTTAATCACCGTGCCCGTTTTGGGATCAACCAATTCGGAATAGGAATTAACAATCACCAGTTGATCCGATGTTTGAAAGGCATCTACGCAACTGGCGATAAAGCTGGGAGAGCGATCGTCATCGTCTGCTGCCCAGGCAAAATAGTCTCCCTGAGCTGCATCCAGAACCGCTTTGAAATTAAAAAACTGACCGACGTTTTTCGCTTGCCGGATATAACGAATTCGCCCATCGGTTGCCATAAATTCGCGCACCACGGCCTCAACATCACCCGTTGGAGAACAGTTGTCGGAGACAATGATTTCGAGATGGGGATAGGTTTGGCGGACGACGCACTCTAGCGTCCGGCGTAACCCTTCCGGGCGGTTATAGGTGGGAATGCCCACACTCACTAACGGTTGGTCAGTCATTGGCGATCGCTCCTGTCTCGACGCGCTGCACACAAGCATGACTTCAAAGCGTGGGGAATGGGCAGATCACTCACGCTTCGAAGTGGGTTTAACCGACCGATGCCGGAACTTTAGGAGAGAAATAGGCATTTTGCTCTGCCCGAAGTTTGTGAGCCAATCGATCCTTTGGCAATTCCACATCGTCGTAGGTCAACACCTGATCTTTGGGCACATCTCGCTTCAGCCGACAGCCTTCGGCTAAGCCCATAGGCAGCAAGTTTTGGGCAGTGACGACATCAGCATTTTCACATTGACCGTAGGTGAGATAGCCACCCAACCCGTCGAGTGTGCCCCCTGTTTTCAGATCGACTTTTGCTGTCGTGATCACATCCACCACGGGCCCCGCCAGCGGTGCAATCACTACATCGTTGAATAAGACGGCGCGGGCAGCCGATAATGGAACTTCAAAAATTGTCAGGTGATAGGGAACGTAGAAGCTATAGAGAGGGCCTTCGCCTAATTTGCCGTAGTTGAGGTAGTGGGCTTGTTTGGGATCATCTTGGGTGGCGAACACAAAGACACCGGGACTGGGTTGGGCACCCACGACATAGTCCACAATTCCGCCCAGCGACTTGAGCTGATCGATGTCATACATTTTGGTCATTTCGTCTACATGACCTTTGTAGTCGTAGCCCAACATGCCGCGTTGAGCAACTTTCATTCCTGTAGCGTTGGCAACGATCGCCTGTTCAAAGGAAATTTTGGTACCGTCAGCAAAACTCGTCACCATGTGAGGCGTCTGACCCCACTGGCGCGCAAAGCTTTCCTGGGTGGTGGGGTTGCGGTAGCGATCTTGTAAGCCTTTGATGTTGCCGCAAACCAGAGGGGTTAAACCGATGCTTTTAACAAAGCGGTAGAGGTTCATTTGCACACCGGGCTGGTCACCGTCGCAGCCAGTGAGAATGACGCCTGCCTGGTCGGCATAGACTTTCAGGATGGGACCGACGGTCGCATCCAGTTCGGCATTCATTAGCACCATATGTTTACGATGGGCGATCGCCTGCATCGTCACCTGTGCGCCAAATTCCACATGCCCGGTCGATTCAATCAAGACATCGATGCCCTCTGCCTGACACAGCAACTCGGCATCATCGGTAATAGCGTAATGACCCTGGGCGATCGCATGTTCCAGTTGAGCCACCGTACTCGCGATTTGGATGGTTTCAATCCCGGCTTCAACATAGGCTTGCTTCGCGGATGCCAGCGTGCGATTGGCAATGGCAACCAATTTCATCCCCGGAATGTAATTCGTAATTTGATTGGCAATGCCGCGACCCATAAAACCTGCGCCAATCAAGCCAACCCGAACTGGATTTCCGGCGTCTTGCCTTGCTTTGAGAGCAGTATCAACAATGATCATGAATGAACCTCTGCGGTGGGTGACTCAAAAAACGACCAGGATAAATCTTTAGACGAAATTTCGCTGACAGGCAGGGGCCAGTCGATGTGAAATGCTGGATCATCGTAGCGAATGCCACGCTCGCACCCTGGGGTATAAAACTCGCTGACCATATACAACGCTTCTGAACCATCACTTAAGGCTTGATAGCCATGGGCAAATAATTCAGGAATATAGAGTGCCCGACGATTTTGGGCAGATAGTTCCACACCTACATGCTGGAGGTAGGTGGGAGACTGGGGACGCAGATCGATAATGACGTGGTAGTTTGCTCCCTGAATGCAGCGAAATAGCTTGGCTTCAGCCGCAGGTAACACCTGATAATGCATGCCCCGCAGGGTGCCTTTTTGATGGTTCAACGAAAAGTTGCATTGCGCCGTGGTTGGTTTTAAGCCATGGGCTGCAAATTCTTGAGTGCAAAAGGTGCGGGCAAACAAGCCGCGAGAGTCGGCATGAGGTTCCAGATCGATGATGAATGCACCGTTCAGTTGAGTTTCTGTAAATTTCATCTCGACCTCCCGCTCCAACAACCGACTTGCCCCGGCTGATGTTGTCTTGCCATAACTATCGCCTTCACCATTTCTTCCAGGGCGCTTCGCCACTTTTCCACAGATCTTCTAGATAGTGCTTGTCGCGCAGCGTATCCATCGGTTGCCAAAATCCCGTATGGCGATAGGCTGCCAGGTGTTCCATTTGCGCTAACTTTTCCAGGGGTTCCTGTTCCCAGACAGTGGCATCTCCGGCGATGAAGTCAAGCACCTGAGGTTCCAAAACAAAATAGCCCCCATTCACCCAGGCTCCGTCACCATCTCGTTTCTCGCGGAAGTGGGCAATTTTGGTTTGCTCATGTGCCAGAGCGATCGCCCCAAATCGTCCCGGTGGCTGCACTGCCGTTAGCGTCGCAAAGGCACCTTGCTGCTTGTGAAACTCGACTAGCTCGCCAATGTTGACATCGCAGACGCCGTCTCCGTAGGTAAAGCAAAAGGTTTCATTACCGATATAGTCTCTCACCCGCTTCAGCCGTCCGCCGGTCATGGTTGATTCACCCGTTTCCACCAACGTTACTTGCCAGGGTTCGGCATAACCATTGTGGACGCTCATCTGGTTGTAACGCATATCAAATGTGACATCTGACATCCGCAGAAAATAGTTAGCGAAATATTCTTTAATGACGTACCCTTTATAGCCACAGCAAATAATAAATTCATTAATGCCATAAGCCGAATAGGTTTTCATGATGTGCCATAGAATTGGCTGACCACCAATTTCGACCATCGGTTTGGGCTTAATGGTTGTTTCTTCACTGAGGCGAGTTCCATATCCTCCAGCAAGAATTACCGCTTTCATGCAGTTACCTCATCAGCGTATATATGGCGATCCAGTTTGGAGGCAAACCCATTTGAACTGGGTTATTGTTGGGTCACGACTGAGTTTTTAAATCTACAGCTAGATTAACAGATCCTCTAATATTGTCTCGTAAAGAGACAATGAATAAAAAATTTTTTGCATGAAGTTATACGAAGATTCAACTAACTACTGAATTGATGGTTGTAGCCAATTTTACTGGATACAAATAGGCGATTTCATTCTGACTGTTATCACATAGTCTGACACTCAGTGATTGGAAAACAAAAGCTCTGGTGCCGGTATCCTAATGGCGATCGCTTAATGTGTGCTGAGATTCGGTTCAGCTGTTCCTGCCCAAGTTCTATCAAACCCTCCTACAGAAAAGGGAACTTTCCAACACTTTAAATAGTCCACGATTTTGGGTTCAATATACTTTTTAGGAATGAAATCAATTAGAAATAATTTGAGCCGCTTATCCCAATAACACAGGTGATAGTTCCAGCTGGGAATGCGATCGCGATCGCGATTTTGAATGTTGACAAATAGCCAAATATTTTGATTGGATTTGATACTTTTTAGCCCGTTGAGAATGGCTTGCCGAGATTGGCGATCGCGTTTGATGTACCATTGCATCCAATAGGGCATATAGCGGATTAAATCGGAGGCTTGATAATCGGTAAATGCCTGAAGTTTACTGGAAGAAATCACTTTAAATTTGTGTCGTCTGACCCAACGAATATATTCAAAATCACCCCCATGATGGGGAAACTTTTGTACATTGGGATATCCAGCTTTCTCAATCACTGCTTTAGGAATCACGACAATATTTCCAGACAGCGTATAGGCTTCTAGCTCAGGTGCGTAGGCATAACAGCGCATGTCACGAATCGGTTGCCCCTGACTAATGCCGCTATACACCACCCAGTTGGGATAGGTTTGATCTCGAACAATACCCCCCACCACCGATGTTTCATAGGCAGACGAACGGCACAGGGTCAGCAAATCTGCCATAAAACTGGCGGACAGCGAAATATCATCATTCAACCAGACCACATAATCTGCCTGAAAGTGATGCATTGCATATTTCATGCCTTCGACAATGGCACCCGTCCACCACAGCGACCCATCTCCTTGCAGCACCACTGCTCTGGGAAATTCGTGCTGAATTAAGTCTTTCGTGCCGTCGGTTGAGCCATCATCCACCACGATGGTCAACACCTCATCCGCAAACTCATCCATAGGCGATCGCGATGGGGCAGATGAATTTACCCCTTCAACCTGCACCTCTGAGTGGAGTTGGTCTAACTGCCCATAAATTTGAGCCAGGATATTTTGCGTAAACGCTTTGCGATTGTGTACCGGAATAATAATGCAAACTTTAACCATCAGACGTCCTACATTCTGGCTATCCAAGATTCATCCCAAACCGGGGTAGATGCATGTGATGGCTAGATTCAACGCTGTTTTTGTCTATCTGAGGTGACGCTCAGGAAGGGAAATTAAATAACGTCGATGATGTGTTGTACGGGCGAACGGTTCGTTCGCCCCTGCAAACGATTCAATAGTCGATCTGATTTAATCCACGATCCTTAGCCCCAGACCACAAGAGACCGATATCTCCACAGCCCAAGCCTTCTCAATCTGAGCTTTAACAAGTATTCAACGGTTACGGGAATGTAATTCACCCGTTAGCTTAATCCTGACAGGGACCTAAACTCACGTCAGAAAAGAGTGCGTTTGCTTTGGCGTTGGGCTGGAGGCTGACGGGCTTGAGCAGGTTCAAAATACGCTTTTTTAGCAAGAAAAATGGGCTAATTAAGCTACAGCGATAAAGTTCTAATTCACAAGCTGTGATCAATGGCTGTGGATCAGCACTCTGGCTTTTTTGCCAACGCTGTAAAAACCGCACGCTATCTACCAACAGATACGCAACAAACGCAAACGGTCGTTTCCAGGGTTTGGTACTCAGCATCCGAATCCGATGGCGGCTCAAGCCCACACATCGATAGAGCGACACCAGATAGTCTTGTTCAAATCGCCATTTGGGAATTTTGTGGTAAACCTCCATCGTCGGGTTATACCAAATTTCCCAACCCGCATTTTGAATATGCAGCATTGCCTCTAAATCTTCACTGGCAAGACCTGCATCTTTTCCCTGATTATTCAGCACTAAATGCTCAGGCACGCACTCTAGCCAAACCTGCTTCTGTACAACCACTCCCGCACCGGGCGGCAATATTTTCTTGCGCGGTTCATAGAGGTGAGGTTTGGCACCCCGCTCAATAATTGCCAGGAAGGGCGCAATTTTTTTGAAGTTAGGGGGTGGCGGAACTTCAAAATCACCATGAATCTGACTGCCGATCGCACCTGCTTGAGGATGAGCTGCGGCAAAGGCAATGGCGGCAGCAACCCAGTTAGACGTCGGCACATTATCGTCATCTAAAAAACCAATCCACTGACCACGTGCTTCTGTCGCTGCCAAATGTCTGGCATACGCCGCACCTTGTCTGGGTTCTTTGATATATCTCAAGGGAAAAGGATGATGCCAGGTCTCTTGATAGTGCCTAACCAGATCAGCGGTTCCGTCATTGCTATTGTTATCAACGACGATAATCTCCCAGTTAATCTGAGCAATACCGTCTTGCGATCGCAATCGATCTAAAACATCAGGAAGCCGTTTCTCGCCATTGTAAGTGGGAATAGCGACAGTGAAATCAATCATAGGAGTTCAGAGCCAAGGCGTGCAAAGCAAAGAAACATTGAGCCAGCAGTTCATAATAAATAAGTTGTCAAGGAATTAAAAATATCTTGCTCCCAAGACGAACAAGACACCTATAACCCTTAGACAGATTTTGAATACAGCGCATTCACATGAATGAGGTGCAAAAGGGTATGGGGCTTCGCCCCCGGTCAGGGGTTTTATCCCTGCACCCTGCTTTTTGGACCTCGTCCCCTAAGAAAGTGCTGCATTTCTTAATAAAAGACTCGTACTTACTCACTAGAATACTGGAAGCTCTAGTTAGTTCCACGGAATAGCCAACTACTGCATCCTAGCCGCGAAACCCTTGATTTTGCTGCTCTCTCCAGCGCATCTTAATCCATTCTTCACAAAAAACTCACAAATACAGGCTCAATTGTGAAGACTGTATCATTCATCACGAGCAATGAGTAGTTAAAATTACGTAAGTGGGAAGTGCCTGATTATTCGCCTTGCGGGTTGCCCCACGCATCGACAGATGCCAGAAGATGGAGTAAGCGATTGCTATCATCTAAATCGCCCACCATTCGCCGCACGGGCAATGGCCAAATTTTTACCAGAGTGGGGGTTGCCGTAATTTGATCGGCTTCTGCAAGTTCGGGGTGTTTGCGGATATCCACCACTTTCAGCGTGTAGGGTTGCTCCAAAGCTTGTTCTAGTAAGCGATGTAAATTACGCAAAATATGTTCCGTGGCAGGGCTGGTACTCGACACAAATAAGCGTAAGACATAGCCCTGTGACTCTGGCTTGGCATTCAGAGGCGTCCACGATAACGTCGATCGCCCGGTATCATGCGATCGCGCATCTAATTTCAGTTCTTTAAATCGCATCACCAACTCGTGCTCTTCCCAGAGCTGCGGAAAGCGCGTCCGATAATTCGATAGCATGATCGGGTCATAGAGTTCCGCCGGCCCCGGTGTCATCCGCCAAACCACATCGCCTGTCTCAAAGACCGCATTCAACAACGACTGATATCTTAAAACGGCGGGTCCCGCTTCGGCATAGGTTTGCAGTTGTTGCGTCTTAGCATCGACCCAGCGGTCAACGGTCGCCGTATAACAGGGCACCAGAAAATGAGGCGGTTCTGGCAACCCCAATAGTTCTTGTAAGGCAATACACAGTTGTAAGTGCCACCGAGTTTGTTTGTCTGGATCGATACAGTAAACCAGGTCGCCTGCGGGAGTAAACAGAGCAATGCCCTTAAATGACTCTGAGTTGCGTGTTTCAGAACGTGGACTGGCGCTATATCGCATAACAAACACCCGACAGAATAATGTTGGTTGGGTGTGCCCGGATCGGGCATACCCAACCAACATTGCAGATAGGCTCTAAACCCGACCTCTGAGAATTTGTGCCATTTCGTTGGTTTTGGGTGAATGTTCTAAAGCGGTTTCTTCAGTAATTCGCCCTGCCTCATACAACTTGTAGAGAGACTGGTTCATGGTACACATGCCGTCAAAGGTGCATCGCGGAATTAATGCTTCCACTTCGTCTAGATCGCCCTTACGGATGTAATCTCGAATCGCATCCGTATTGATTAGAATGTCATGGAAGGCAGCCCGTTTACCATCGGTAGTACGGCATAACCCCTGAGCAATAACGGCGACTAATGACTCGGCGATCGCCACCCGCATCGGTTCTTGCTGATCCGGTGGATACAGGTTCAAAATCCGTTCGACCGTTTTGACTGCACTGTTGGTGTGCAGGGTGCCCATGACCAGGTGACCTGTTTGGGCAGCTTTTAGTGCTGTGTTGACGGTTTCTTTATCCCGCATTTCACCCACCAGAATCACATCCGGGTCTTCCCGCAACGATGCCTTCAGGGCATTGTCAAACTTGAGGGTGTGCATCCCGACTTCCCGCTGTTTGATCAAGCACTTGCGGCTGACATGGACAAATTCAATTGGGTCTTCAATGGTGATGAGATTCTTTGCCATCTCTTTGTTCATGTAATCCACCATGGCAGCCAGAGTGGTGGATTTACCAGACCCCGTCGGACCCGTCACCAAAATGAGACCTTTGTGATAATGACAGATATCTTTGAAAACGGGTGGCAGATTCAGCTGCTCAAGGGTCAAGATTTTCAGCGGAATGAGTCGCAACACCATCGAAGGACCCCGCAGGCTGTCGAAGATGTTGATCCGAACTCGGGCAAAGTCGTACTGGGCAGCTCCGTCAAAATCAAGATTTTCCTTAAATCGCTGAATCTCGGCATCTGACATCAGTTCCTGTAGCCAGCTAAAAAAGGTCGCTTCGTCGGTGACAGGATATTCGGTCGTATCAATTTCACCTCGATTCCGGAATCGTGGCTTCTCGCCGACGCCAGCGTGAACGTCTGAGAACCCTTTGTCGTATGCCTCTTTAATCAGTTGCGCCATGGTTGGCGACCCCGGACTGGGCTTGCTACGTGCCGAGCTTTTCAGCGGGGGGGGTGACGTGGGGCGATGACCCGGAGGTGGAGCCGCAGGGGCAGACGCAGGTTTTCCTGCCACCGCACCACTCGGTGCCGCAGACTTAGCGGTGTTGGTCGCCGTATTGGGGTTCACCATGGTAGCGGGTGGCATTGCCATGGTTGGCTGACCCATTTGTTGAGTGCTACCAGGGGGCGGGGTCGCGCCTGCTCTACCCGGTGGCGGTGGCGGTGGAACACGGGGATTGGAGGGTGGTGAAGGCGGACGTTGTGCGTCTGTCATAAGCCAGTTAGGGGTGAAAGAGCATTAAAAGTGGCGAAGCTTGGGGCAGTCTAATTCAGGAAAACAATAACTGTAGAGATACAACAACTCAGGTAAGGATCACAGACTCATTAACCTGTAATTCTTCTATAAAAGAGCAAGGGCGGAGCCGCTGCTCTCGCAACAAGAATTTGGTTTACTAAAGCCACGATCCTAATCATGAAAGACCCCAATTAACTAGTTATAAAAGGGTTTTTCTGGTGTGGAGCAAGAACTTAAATAATAACGGTCTGAATCAACCCGGCTGTGGAATTTGGAAGATGCCCAACGGGATAAACCAGTGTTGCAAATCAGCAGGGATAGATTAGCTTCTAGATTAGCGTAAGACATTGCTCGTTATACCCATTTTGCATCAGTCCGAAATGTGTCTTGAGCGGCTCAGCGTTACTAAACTGCCAAATCCATACATTTCCAAGGATACCGATCCATTAACCTGGATGTTTTTTAAGAGAGCGACGGCGCAGCCGTCGCTCTCTTAAAAAAACATGGACTTTGTACCATTCCCCGATCCTGAGTTGAAGGGAGGCATAACCTGAGATCGAGTTTGCCCAAAACCGTGCGATCGCTATCAAATCCACTGCCAATCCAAAAGGTGACGGCTAACACAACAGATCTTTACGGTTCACCCCAATTCGGAAAACCTGCGAAGTTTCTAAACTGGGAACATCAGCAGAAAAGATTCACCCAATTTTTCTGACCGTCAATAAGGCTCTGATGTCTGAGACGCGGCTTTTAAACAGCAGCGCGGAATAATCAGCAGGCAGAACCAGTCTCACCTTGTCCGTTCATCTCGTCTGTTAAAGAAATTGATTGGTCACCCTAAAAACACCTGGATGTTTTGAATCCATTGGCTTTCACTTCTCATTCTAAGCGGAAACCGACCCATCCTTGGTTCGGTAAATACCACTTCATGAGAAGGGTGAAAGATACGCAGTATATAGAGTGATACTGCATTGCAAAAACTGTTAGGAGGGTCTGGGGGTTTTCCCCCTTCTCCACCGAGGGAAGTGTAAGCCCTAAGAGAAAAGTTACTTAAGTGCCAGACCTGTAGTAGAACCGGAGCAAAATAAATATGGCAAAAGTTGTTGGAATTGATTTGGGTACGACTAACTCTTGTGTGGCAGTGATGGAAGGGGGCAAGCCCACTGTAATTGCCAATGCAGAAGGTTTTCGCACAACCCCATCAGTCGTCGCTTACGCGAAGAATGGCGATCGCCTGGTTGGTCAAATTGCCAAGCGTCAGGCTGTGATGAACCCTGAAAATACGTTTTACTCTGTAAAGCGGTTTATCGGTCGTCGGTTTGACGAAATTACCCATGAAGCAACCGAAGTTGCTTACAAGGTGCTGAATGTTAACGGCAACGTTAAAATCGATTGCCCGTCTGCGGGTAAACAATATGCCCCAGAAGAAATTTCTGCTCAGGTGCTGCGCAAACTCGTGGAAGACGCCAGCAAATACCTGGGTGAAACCGTTACCCAAGCGGTGATCACGGTACCCGCTTACTTCAATGACTCGCAACGGCAAGCCACTAAAGACGCCGGAAAAATTGCTGGGGTTGAAGTTCTGCGGATTATCAACGAACCAACCGCCGCATCGCTTGCCTATGGCTTGGATAAAAAGTCTAACGAAACCGTTCTTGTGTTTGACTTAGGGGGCGGTACCTTTGACGTCTCCATTCTAGAAGTCGGCGATGGCGTGTTTGAAGTGTTGGCAACGTCAGGAGACACCCACCTGGGTGGAGACGACTTTGACAAGAAGATCGTGGACTTTTTGGCAGAAGAGTTTCGTCGCACCGAAGGCATTGACCTGCGCAAAGACAAGCAGGCACTGCAACGTCTGACCGAAGCGGCTGAAAAAGCCAAGATCGAACTCTCCAGCGTCACCCAAGCTGAAATCAACCTGCCCTTTATCACCGCAACGCAGGATGGACCGAAGCACCTGGATATGACTCTGACTCGTGCCAAGTTTGAAGAACTGTGTGCCGATCTGATCGATCGCTGCCGTATCCCTGTAGAAAACGCACTGCGCGATGCCAAGCTGTCGAAAGAAAATATCGACGAAGTGGTTCTGGTGGGCGGTTCTACCCGGACTCCAGCCGTACAAGAACTGGTGAAGCGAGTATTGGGCAAAGATCCCAACCAGACGGTTAACCCCGATGAAGTGGTTGCGGTCGGTGCTGCGATTCAAGCCGGTGTATTGGCTGGCGAAGTCAAAGACATCTTGCTGCTCGATGTCAGCTCGCTGTCGTTAGGGGTAGAAACCCTGGGTGGCGTGATGACAAAAATCATCCCTCGCAACACTACAATTCCGACCAAAAAATCGGAAGTCTTCTCCACAGCTGCGGATGGACAGACGAATGTGGAAATCAAGGTGCTCCAGGGTGAGCGCGAGATGGCAGACGACAATAAGAGTCTGGGAACCTTCCGTCTCGATGGGATTCCACCGGCACCTCGTGGTGTCCCCCAAATCGAAGTGACCTTTGACATCGACGCCAACGGAATTTTGAACGTCCGGGCAAAAGATAAAGGCACGGGTAAGGAGCAGTCCATCAGTATTGCTGGCGCATCTACCTTGCCATCGGATGAAGTTGAGCGGATGGTGAGAGAAGCCGAAGCCAATGCTAACTCTGACAAAGAACGGCGCGAGCGGATCGACCTGAAGAACCAGGCAGACTCGCTGGCTTACCAGGCGGAGAAGCAACTCAGCGACCTTGGTGATAAGGTGCCGGGTGCTGACAAGACCAAGGTTGAAGGGTTGGTGAAAGATCTGAGAGAGGCGATCGCCCAGGATAATTTCGATCAGATCAAATCACTCTCTACCGAACTTCAGCAAGTGCTCTATAGCATCAGCAGCAATCTCTATCAAGGCAATGGAGATGGCGGCGCACCATCCGATAGCGATGGCAGTGCAGGCGGTGGCAGCAGTGCCCCTCCGAGCGAAGATGACGTGATCGACGCTGAGTTTTCGGAAACGAAGTAGTGGATCGATGCGGGTTGCCGTGAGCAACTCTCCTACCTACAGGTCAGTTAAGTGAATGATAGGGATGGTGAGAACTGAATGTTCTTGCCATCCCTATTTCTATAGTGGGTCTCGATTAGGATCGGGGATCGAATAAAACCTAAATCTGTTTGGGAGAGCGACGGCGGAGCCGTCGCTCTCCCAAACAGATTTACAGGGTAATGAGTTTGTGGTCTTTAGCATAGAGCCTGCGGTACCCGCCCAATACCAATAGCCAGAGAATCACGGCTAACCAGTGGATGAAAACGGGCAACCACACCGATCCGGTTTTCAGGTAGGCGAGGGTACAGGAACTGCCCAACATGGCAGCGAGTAACAGAAAGCTAGGCTGAGTAAACGTCGATTTTCCCGCAGGAAAACACGTCCATGCGTTTAAGGGATGATAGAGAATAAAGAGAATCAGCCCGAAACCTGCCCATAACCAGAGGCGACCTGAACTCATCGCTTCATTCGGATGGGGCAGCAGGATCACGCGAAACACGATCTCTTCTAAAAGCGCAGGCATAACCAACGAAACGGCGATCGCCTGTCTTATCATAGACCGAGAGCGGACGGGATCAAGATGCAGAAACCGCAGTGCCAGACCAATCGGTAAAATCAGAACGGCGATCAGGATAGCGAGGCTGATCGATGGCCAGGTTTGTGCCCAATCGGGCAGGGTGGCGATCGCCCAGAGCAGACGATGCAGAAGGAGTTTAACCATTGTTAGAGGATTGGTTTGGCGATCGCACAGGGGTTATCGCCACAAAACATCGCAAAGAAGACGTGATTGCCCCAATCTTGACACAGGCATTGGGAATTCAAACGGTTGTGCCTACGAATTTTGATACCGATCAATGGGGCACCTTTACCCGTGAGGTGCAGCGTCCCGGCGATCAGCGATTTACCGCAAGACTTAAAGCAGAACACGCTTTGAAGCTAACAGGCGAAACCCTGGCGATCGCCAGTGAAGGGTCGTTTGGACCCCATCCTGCCTTTCCCTACATTGCGTCTAATCGGGAGATGGTGTTGCTCCTCGATCAGACGCATCACCTGGAAGTGGTCGGGGAAGATGTATCTACGGAAACCAATTACCGTCAGCAACTTATTCGCAATCTGGCAGACGCAGAGGCATTTGCCCAAAAAGTTGGGTTTCCAGATCATGGGTTGATCGTCAGGAGTGATCCGGCAACCCCAACGGCGAGTGAGATGTTTAAAGGGATTACCACTCCAGCCGATTTAGAGATCGCCGTAGCGCAAAGTTTAGCGCGATCGCCCACGGGCAAAATCCAGATTGAAACAGATATGCGGGCACTCTACAATCCCACCCGGATGCAGGCGATCGCCCGAGCGACCCATAACCTGGTTCAAAAACTTAACCAAACTTGCCCTCGTTGTGGCTATCCCGGTTTTGATATTTGCGATCGCAAACGCGGCTTACGATGTGCCCTGTGCAACCGACCGACCTCGTTGATTGCATCGGTACTGTATCAATGCCAGCATTGTCAGCATCAGCAAGACGTGCCTTATCCCGATGGTATAAAAACGGCTGATCCTGCCCAATGTGCTTATTGCAACCCCTAATCCTCCTATTCACTGAGGGCGTTGCTGGATCGATAGCCATCCCAAACGGGCTGAGAGAGCCGCGCTTTGCGCGGCTCTCTCAGCAGCCGTATTTTTATCCATGATTCATCGCTCAGGGGGTTCACGTAGAGGGGTTCTGGAAGTACCGTAGATGAGAGCACTTGACGTGGAGAACCCCATGACCACCCCTAAAATTCTTGCTTTCGCGGGAAGTGCCCGTGAAGCATCCTTTAACCAAAAGCTTGTGAAGATTGCTGCCGAGGGGGCTAAAGCTGCTGGTGCAGATGTCACCGTCCTGAATTTTCGATCGTTGCCTATGCCGCTCTTTGATCAGGATCTGGAAGCCGCCGACGGCTTGCCGGAAAATGTCTTGAAGTTTAAGGCACTGATGAAAGCGCACCAGGGCTTTTTGATTGCCTGCCCGGAATACAACAGCTCGATTACACCCCTGCTCAAAAATGCGATCGACTGGGCATCGCGTCCTGCCCCCGGAGAACCGTCGCTTGCCTGCTTTAAAGATAAAGTGGCGGTGATTATGAGTGCCTCCCCAGGGGCGTTGGGTGGGTTACGAGGCTTGTTTCATGTTCGCTCTATCCTTAGTAGCATTGGGGTTCTGGTGCTTCCCGACCAAAAAGCAATTTCCAATGCTCATCAAGCGTTTGACGACCATGATAATTTGCTAGACGAGCAACAACGGATTGCAGTGCGCGATTTGGGAACTAAATTAGCCACAATACTCGTGAAATTGGGATAATTTCCTGTGATCTGATGGGAGCAGTGGGGACGGTGCCGATTGGGACAATATCATTGCAGAGCTAAGCAATGCCGGAGTAAGAAGGTACCCCATGTTGCAAAATTTAGTGTTTGCAACCCTAGTGCCCCAAAAAATCAACTTTGCCGATCTGCGATCGCCCTCTCTGAGATATTGTGATCAAAGGCGACGATTGTTAATGGTTGGGAAAGGGTCGCGAAGTGAGCTTTTTCTAACCATTAACAGTCGATTGCACCACCAGCAACTCTGATCACTCAACCTTAGAACACCCTTTACGCTGCGTCACAATGACTTCTGTTTGCCCCGATTTGCCTAAACACAAAAAAGCAAAAGCCCTGAAGCCCGGTAGCCGTCGTCCTGCCAAAGAACTCTGTAGTGAGTGTGGGTTATGCGACACCTACTACGTTCACTACGTCAAAGAGGCTTGTGCTTTTATTAATCAGCAAATTCCAGACTTAGAAGAACAGACTCACGGGCGATCGCGCAATTTAGACAATCCAGACGACTGGTATTTTGGCGTTGCTCAAACCATGATGGCAGCTCGTAAAACCGAGCCGATCGAGGGTGCGCAATGGACGGGCATCGTCAGCACCATTGCGATTGAAATGCTCAATCGCGGCTGGGTAGAAGGGGTCGTCTGTGTGCAAAATACGGCAGACGATCGGTTTCAACCCATGCCGGTCATTGCCCGTACTCCTGCCGAAATTTTGGCAGCACGGGTGAACAAACCTACCCTTTCACCGAATCTCTCGGTATTAGAGCAGATCGAACAATCGGGCATGAAACGCCTGCTCGTGATTGGGGTAGGGTGCCAGATCCAGGCACTCCGAGCGGTCGAAAAACAGCTCGGGCTGGAGAAACTCTACGTTTTGGGCACACCCTGTGTGGATAATGTCACCCGCGCCGGATTGCAAAAGTTTTTAGAAACCACCAGCCGGTCGCCCGATACCGTTGTCCATTACGAATTCATGCAAGATTTTAGGGTTCACTTCAAGCATGAAGACGGTTCTACCGAAACCGTTCCCTTCTTTGGCTTAAAGACCAATCAACTCAAAGATGTGTTTGCCCCCTCTTGTATGAGTTGTTTTGATTATGTTAATTCTCTAGCCGATTTAGTCGTTGGCTATATGGGCGCACCATTTGGCTGGCAATGGATTGTAGTGCGCAACGATCGCGGACAGGAAATGCTGGATCTGGCACTCGATCAGATTGAAACTCAGCCTGTGATGTCTCAAGGCGATCGCCGCAATGCGGTGCAACAAAGTATTCCTGCCTACGACAAAGGCGTCACCTTACCCATGTGGGCAGCCAAACTCATGGGTGTTGTGATCGAGAAAATTGGTCCGAAAGGATTGGAATACGCTCGTTTCTCGATCGACTCCCACTTTACCCGCAACTATCTCTATGTCAAACGGAACCACCCGCAAAAGTTAGCGGCACATGTCCCAGAGTTTGCCAAACGGATTGTCAGCCAATATAAATTGCCGGAATAAAATTATTCTTGGTTCTACAGCAATATACAAGTTGATTAAGTACAGGGGGTGCAGGGGGCGGTGCCCCCTGCGTGGGGGTTCCACCCCCACACCCCGTACTTAACCCAAACGGGTAACGCCATATAGCCTTTGCACCAACCAGATAGATTACGGATGTTGCGTGAGAGAGAGCGACGGCAAAGCCGTCGCTCTCTCAAAATTTCGATCCACAATCCCAATTCCGCTGGTAGAACCGTTCATAAAACTCTGCAACCGTGAGCCTGACATCGGGCGGCTCACGGTGAGTTTGTTAATGTCTCTACACAAGAAGTATTTCTAATCACAAACCCCTGTAAAGAATGGTGGCTTATCCTCGTATATTTAGCGACACATCCGTATCATCCAAATATGATCGAATTAGGAGATTAGGGAATGAGGAACCTAATTCCTAACCCAACCCTACAACGTACCAAATCAGTTTTTACTCATCAAAAAAACTGAGTATAGTATTCATTCTGCAAAGCTGAAATGCATTGAATTTACATCCTCACTCTCAAGAATGCTCTGGAACTCGTTTTCAGATCTACAGCAAACTTGGGAGACAATCCCTCTGATTTCCAAGGTGACGCAACACCGCCAAGGCATATCAGCTTCGCTCCAGTCACCCATCAAAAATACAATTACTTAGCAAGTTTGAGGTCAGTTTATGAATGTCATCAAATCATTGCGAGATGTGCTGCAATATCTAAGCGAAGGTGCCAGCAGAATCTTCAGCCCGAGCAAAGATGAATATCCTGAAATCGGTGTACAACCTTTTGATGGCGAACCCTATTCGGAGTGGGTTGATTTATCCAAAGCAGAAAAGTAAGTATCTGGCAGTAATGCTGTCGTTCAGCTAATGTTAGCCCATGCGATAGTTTTGATACTGCCAACATCTAGCTCTTTTGTTTACTGATAACTTAGACAATTGAAGTAGGTGGTCATTATTAAACATAAAATCTTAGAATCTGGTGCCGCCTGCTGTGTAGGCGGCACTGGGGTTTAGATCTAAGCTTTAATTATGCCGATTTACTGAACCTGATGAAACAGGGTTTTGTTAATAGCAAAGCCCTGTTTTGTACTGGGATTTAAAGATTAACAAAACGAGCGTTATCGACGTGTTGAGAGGGCGACGGCTTTGCCGTCGCCCTCTTAAAACGAAATTGGGTTTAGGGCGTGTTTTAAAACTCGCTAAGAGGGTTATTTTTTCGTACGCGAAGTGCACGAAAAAATAACTTTAAAACAGACCCTAAGGATTTGTTAAGAATCTGAGATGACTCGCAATTGATCACATCGCTACAGGGGGATGGGGATGCCAAGATTCCTGGAAAAGACAGTCCCCTAAACGGTATCACAGCAAACGATTCCACCCCGCTAAGGGTGGTGATGTGTTAAAATTTCATAAGTAACTTGCGATATTTAGCAGCGATCGCAGCGCTAATTGGCATTTATTCACCCCATTTGCCATTTATTCGCCCAAATTTCGCGTTTTTGGAGCTTTTTCACCTATGACCAACCCTCAGGAGCGGATTGTCCCAACAGATCTGCGAAACGAGATGTCCCGGTCTTACCTCGAATACGCGATGAGCGTTATCGTAGGACGGGCACTACCAGATGCAAGGGATGGTCTCAAACCTGTCCATCGCCGCATTCTCTACGCGATGCATGAGTTAGGGTTAGTTCCCGATCGCCCTTTCCGAAAATGTGCTCGTGTTGTCGGGGATGTGATCGGTAAATACCATCCTCACGGTGATACAGCGGTCTATGATGCCCTGGTGCGGATGGCGCAGGATTTTTCCATGCGATCGCCCCTGGTCGATGGTCATGGCAACTTTGGTTCGGTGGATAATGATCCTCCGGCTGCCATGCGATATACCGAATGTCGTCTGCGACCGATCACGACTAATGCGATGTTGCAAGACATCGAATCTGAAACCGTCGATTTCATTGCCAACTACGATGGATCGCAACAAGAACCGTTGGTTCTGCCAGCGCGGGTGCCCCAGCTTTTGCTCAATGGCTCATCGGGGATCGCGGTGGGGATGGCAACGAATATCCCACCCCATAACTTGTCAGAACTGATCGACGGTGTGGTTGCGCTGATCCATAATCCCGAAATTACTGACCTGGAGTTGATGCGCTACATTCCGGGACCCGATTTCCCGACGGGCGCACAAATCCTCGGTACCAGTGGCATCCGGGAAGCTTATACCACCGGACGGGGTTCGATTACGATGCGCGGTGTCGCTCAGATCGAGACGATTGAACATCGTGGGCGTCCCGATCGCGATGCCATTATTGTCACCGAGTTGCCCTACCAGACCAATAAGGCAGCCCTGATCGAAAAGATTGCTGAGATGGTGAACGATCGCCGTCTGGAAGGAATTGCCGATATTCGCGATGAAAGCGATCGCGACGGGATGCGGATCGTCATCGAACTACGACGCGACGCTTACCCTCGGGTCGTGCTAAATAATCTCTATAAACAAACCCCACTCCAGGCAAACTTTGGGGTCAACATGCTGGCGCTGGTCAATAGCGAACCCCAGCTACTGAGCCTGAGACAATTCCTTCAGGTCTTTTTAGATTTCCGCATCGAGACGATTACCCGTCGGACTCGCTACGAATTGCGCAAAGCAGAAGATCGCGATCATTTGCTGCAAGGGTTGATGATCGCCCTATTAAACCTGGATGCCATCATCGCGTTGATTCGTCATGCTGCCGATGCGCCGACTGCCAAGCAAGAGCTGATGGAGTCTCATAGCCTGTCAGAATCTCAGGCAGATGCAATTTTGCAAATGCAATTGCGCCGACTGACTGCCCTGGAAGCTGAAAAGATCCGGCAAGAACACGAAGATTTGCAACTCAAAATTACGGATCTGCGCGATATTCTGGCGCGGCGAGAGCGAATTTTGCAGATCATTGAAACCGAAGCGGTTGAGCTAAAAGCCGCGCATGGGACGCCCCGCCGCACGGTAATTGAGCAACTCGACGGTGAGCTAGAAGACTCTGACCTGATCGCCAACGAAAAAGCGATTATTTTGTTGACCGAACAGGGATATATCAAACGTATGCCCGTGAATACGTTTGAGGCACAAAGTCGGGCAACTCGTGGTAAAGCGGGAACCCGGATGAAGGAAGACGATGGCGTTGAACACTTCCTTACCTGCAACGACCACGACAGCATTATGTTTTTTAGCGATCGCGGGGTCACCTATTGCTTGCGGGCATACCAGATCCCAACCGGATCTCGCACCTCGCGCGGCGTCCCGATCGTGCAACTGTTGCCCATTCCCCATGCCGAGAAAATCACCTCGATCGTCCCGGTAACTGAGTTTACAGACGACGAATATCTGGTAATGCTGACGCAAAAAGGGTATATCAAAAAAACGGGGCTGTCTGCCTTTAGCAATATTCGTGCCAATGGGTTGATCGCGATCTCCCTGGAAGAAGGCGACTTACTGCGCTGGGTGCGTCGTGCCCGTGCCGAAGATAGTGTCATTATTGGCACTCGCCAGGGTATGTCAATTCATTTTCGTACCGATCATGAACAACTGCGACCGTTGGGCAGACCGACTCGGGGCGTCCGTTCTATGTCGTTGCGCAAGGGCGACGAGTTGATCAGCATGGATATTTTGCCCAGTCAGGTGGTCGATATGGTCGCCAGTGCGGCTGGCGAACCCGAATCGGAAGCGGAAGAACTAGATTTAGAACTAGAGCTAGAACCCACCAGCGACCAGGGACCCTGGGCGTTAGTCGTCACTACCGGCGGCTTGGGTAAGCGGGTGCCCGTGTCCCAGTTCCGGTTACAAAAACGAGCCGGGATGGGGGTGCGATCGATTAAATTCCGGAAACCTGACGATCGCCTCGCTGCCCTGCGCATTGTCAATGAAGACGATGAAATGATGATCATCACTAGTCGGGGCATCATTATCCGCCAAGTCGTGAATGCCATCTCCAAGCAATCGCGGGCGGCAACGGGGGTACGGGTGCAACGGTTGGATGAAGACGATGCGATCGTTGCAGTTGCCCTGGTGCCACCTTCGAGTGGCGAAGAAACAGAGTCCACCGATCAGGCTGAGGGAGAAGAGGCTGCCGAGTAAACCCATATCCTCCACTCGCAGTCCTAAATTAGGTGTAAGATCAGCGGTTTGTGAGAGGTGCACCCCTTTGGGGCGCGCCTCTCACAACGTATTTGGGATTGCCACTTAACTTCGATGTGCCTAAAAATCCGTTTAAATTGGTATAACTTAACTGCCTTGATCTTTACAGCCAATAGCCAATCGTAAAATGAACGTGTAGGGTGGATGTAAAAGGGTAGGGATTGAAATTAGGTCGATGCTGAGAGTTTTCATACTACTGGTCATCGTCGGTGCGTTGACGATTTTTGCGTTGCAAAATACGACGCCGATCGCTCTGGTGATTTTAGCGGCACAAACGCAGGCATTGCCGAGCGCCGTTTGGGTAATTGGGGCGATCGCCGCAGGTGCGTTGACCAGCGTTGTCATTGCATGGTTATCGAGTGCATCCGCCATTTCATTGCGGCGATATCGGACTCGTCCGACCCAACGATCCACCACCAGTCGGTTTACCAATCCTACAGCCCCACGCGATCGCACAGGGGGTTGGTCGGCACCGACCGATCGTCCATCTACCAGTGGCACGTCTGCCAGTCGCACCGTCGCAGGCGATCGCTCTAGACCCTATGCCGACCCATCCCCAACGGCAACTGCCAAAAAGAAACCCTTGAATGAATGGGAAACGTTTGGCACCCGTCTTAACGACAACTGGGAAGACGTCGATCGGACTCACGAACAATGGCAAGTAGACGACCGTGAACCCGAACCTATACCCCAGCCACGGCGTAACCCCTATGCTCAAGCCAGCCGTCCGGGATACCAGACCTTCATCCAAGAACCCGAAGACGAACCAGAACCCGATCGGGAAGAATGGGAAGAATGGGATGGCTACGACGATCCTGAAGACGAGGTTGATCGGCGAGCCTATGATGTAGAGGATGAACCTTACACCGAAGCGCCACCCCGCCGCACCGATTTTGAAGTTAAGCAAGAACCCAGAGCAAGCTATCGCTCAGGTTCGATATATTCCTATACTTACCGAGACACAGACGAACCCGATCGCGATCCAGACGACGCTGGGGAAGATGAGACCGATGAAGCTGTTTACGACGCAGAATATCGAGTCATTACACCCCCCTACCGACCGGATTCAGAACCGTCTGCGCCATCCGAATTTAGCTCTGCACCTACTGCCGATGAACTAGCACAATCCGAAGACTGGCGATCGCCAAGCAGCGACGACGACGAGTGGGACTTCGAGGATGAGGATGATAAAGGCGATCGCCCTCGCCCTCGCAGATAGAATGGTGTTTGGCTGACGTTGGTGTGGGCAAGCACGGCAACGCCGCGCTTGCCCACACCAACGTCAGCTTTATTCAGTCCCCGATCCAAGCCTATTGTTAGGCAATGACCTGTTAAGCAACGAACGATCTATGCAGAACAACTTACTCCGAGGCGTTAATCTTTATCTGATTGGCATGATGGGAGCGGGCAAGACCACCGTCGGACGACTCCTGGCAGAACGCCTCGGCTATCGCTTTATCGATACGGATGCGGTGATCGAGCAAGCTGCCGGACAGACGATCGCCCAGATTTTTGCAGAATCTGGTGAAGTAGCCTTTCGGGAGTTAGAAACAACCGTGTTAAGCGAATTGTCGTCGTATACGCGACTGGCGATCGCTACGGGCGGTGGCATTGTGGTTAAGCAAGAAAACTGGAGTTATCTGCACTACGGGTTGATTGTCTGGTTAGATGTACCGCTTGAGCAATTGTTTGACCGGATTAAAGCAGATACAACCCGCCCCCTGTTGCAAGACCCTGATCCCTTACAGAAGGTAAAAACCTTACTAGAGCAGCGATCGCCCCTCTATGCCCAGGCAGATGTGCGCATCAGCGTTCAACCTGGCGAAACCCCAGACGCACTTGCGAACCGAATATTTGAAGAAATCAGCCAGGTCATTTTGCCACCCCGTACCCGAGAGTAATCTGGTCTGGTCGAGCGCGCGGCGCTATAGGCTTTCAACGAACAGCGTCCGTTCCAATGCGGCACCAGTTCATTCGTTCCGTGAACGCAGGTGTTGAAAACGGGACAAATTCGCCAGGAAAATCCCCGTGAGGTGCTTTCATCAAGACTCCCCACGAGGGTAAATATCCAGCCGGAGCTTGTAGGTTGAACTCTGGTTTTGGTCCATTGATGCCTCGCCCTACACGCTGGGTAAAGTGTTGCATAAACTCTATCCTGCCCATCCAATATGTTTGTGAACTGGAAGTCTGGTTCAACAGCTCATCCTGCACTGCTTGCCAAATTTCTCTCTGCACGCTAAAACCAAACCGTTCATGGCTATACTGTCGCCACAACTGATCCATCACCTTCAAATCGGCACAGGGGAGGCGGCTGATAGAGGTTTCAGAAATTGAAAAGGGATTTTTAATGTGCGTCAGTTGAATAATTGCCCAGGTCGTTTCTAGATCTGCGTCTGCCCAATTTTCAGCCTTGAGCAACCGTTCTAACTCGCCATAGTCACGGCTGGGCTGCTGCCAGCCTAACCAAAACGTCGCATCTTGCAGCAAGGGTTGTGCCAATAGTATGGCGATCGCACCTACCCCTACAAAAACCAGCGATCGCCACAATCGTTTATGGTGAGGGACGAAAGGGGGTAACTTGGGTTGAACCATCAGATCTATCTTTCCTTAGGATCGTGGATTTAATAGAACCCAATTCTTTTTGAGAGAGCGACGGCGAAGCCGTCGCTCTCTCAAAAAGAATCACAGGTTATTTAATTTGTGATCCTTAAGGATCACACATTAAATAAAACCCGGACGTTTATGGTGGGAAACGCGGCGACGACGCGCTTCCCACCATAACTCTTCAGTTCTATTAAATCCATGATCCCTATCTAGCTGAGGATTTGGCAAGGCTGATTTCATCGCCAGACCCAGAATCAGATACGTAATTCGCAATAACGCTGGTTTTCCGGATCAAGTACTACAAATCTTCGGTCTGAGGCTGCTAAACTTCATTCAATTCACTCGTTTTCGCTCTATCCTTTGCTATATCCAGATTTCTTCACTGCCAATGTTAACTAACGAATATATCGAGAAAGCCGAAGCCACTCGTGTCCGGGTTCTTAGCGAAGCCCTGCCTTACATTCAGCAATTTGCTGGGCGCACGATTGTGGTGAAGTATGGGGGAGCTGCCATGAAAGATAGCGTCCTCAAATCCACCGTGATGCGCGATATTGTGTTTTTGTCTTGCGTAGGGTTGCGTCCGGTCGTTGTGCATGGGGGAGGACCTGAAATTAATTCCTGGCTCGATAAATTGGGCATCGAACCGCAATTTAAGAATGGGTTGCGCGTAACAGATGCTGCCACGATGGATGTGGTGGAAATGGTATTAGTCGGCAGGGTAAATAAAGAAATTGTGGCATTGATTAACCAGGCGGGTGGATCTGCCATTGGGTTATGCGGTAAAGATGGCAACCTGATTAAAGCTCGCCCCGAAGGTCAGGAAGGGATTGGCTTTGTTGGCGAGGTCAGCAGCATTAACATCAATATCTTAAACTCATTGGTCAAAAGCGGTTATATCCCGGTTGTATCCAGCGTGGCGGCTGATGAAACCGGGCAATCTTATAACATTAATGCCGATACGGTAGCGGGTGAAATTGCAGCTGCTCTGGGGGCTGAAAAAATGATTTTGCTCACCGATACCCCCGGCATTTTGCAAGACCGCAATGATCCCAGCAGTCTGATTGCCAAAATGGATATTCAAGAAGCCCGTCGCTTGATCAACAGTGGCGTCGTTGCGGGTGGCATGATTCCCAAAGTTAATTGCTGTGTGCGATCGCTGGCTCAGGGTGTGCGAGCTGCCCACATTCTAGACGGACGGATTCCCCATGCCCTGTTACTCGAAATTTTCACCGACGCCGGGATTGGCTCCATGATTCTGGCATCTGAGTTCATGGTCTGATCGGGATCAAACTTAGGATCGTGGATTTAATCAAGCTGAAGTTTATTGTTGGAAGCGCGGCGTCGCCGCGCTTCCAACAATATTCAAAGAGCGACGGCAACGCCGTCGCTCTCAACAGAAATGACAGAGGAATAAGATCGGTGTGTAGCTGTGGCGCGGCAGAGCCGCGCCACAGCTACACTGGAACTTGATTGGGTTGCGAATTTTTTAGGGTAAGACTTCACATTGCCCATGATGGCGCAGCAGATGATCACAGAGAACCAGCGCCACCATCGCGTCTACCATGGGTACTGCTCTCGGTAAGACACAGGGATCATGCCGACCTTTGGCAGCCAGCAGGGTTTCTTCGCCGTCGTTGGTGACGGTGCGCTGCTCTTTGCGAATCGTAGCGGTGGGTTTAAAGGCGACCCGCAGGATAATAGTTTCTCCATTAGAAATACCGCCCTGGATACCGCCCGATCGATTGGTCACGGTGCGGATTTCGCCGTGTTCATCGATGTAAAACTCGTCGTTGTGTTCGAATCCAGTGAGCAACGTTCCAGCGAATCCTGAACCAATTTCAAACCCTTTGCTGGCTGGCAATGACATGACTGCTTTTGCCAGGTCTGCTTCTAACTTGTCAAACACGGGTGACCCCAACCCCTTGGGGACATGACGCGCTACACATTCGACCACCCCGCCGATGGAATCGCCTGCCCGTCCAGTTTGCTCGATCAGCTCAATCATGCGATCGGCACAGTCAGCATCGGGACAACGAACAATGTTGCTTTCAACTTGTTCTAGGGTCACGGTATTGGGATCAACCACCCCTTCTAAATCTTTGATGCGCTTGACATAGCTAATAATTTCGACCCCAGCCACTTGCTTGAGAATCTTTTTGGCGATCGCTCCTGCGGCGACTCGACCAATTGTTTCTCGGGCAGACGAACGACCTCCCCCCTGCCAATTGCGAATGCCATACTTAGCGTCGTATGTGGCATCTGCATGAGACGGACGATATTTCACCGCCATCTCGTCATAATCTTGCGATCGCGCATCTTTGTTGCGCACCAGAATCGAGATGGGTGTACCTAACGTCTTCCCTTGAAAGACCCCCGAGAGAATCTCGCATTCATCCGCTTCTTTCCGGGGTGTGGTAATTTTGCTTTGCCCAGGACGACGGCGATCGAGTTCAAACTGAATCTCTTCAGCCGTAATTTCTAATCGTGGCGGGCACCCCTCAATGACGACCCCAACGCCACCACCATGTGATTCTCCGAAGGTAGAAATTCGAAAGAGATGACCAAAGATGTTACCCATATGTGCTGCTCAAGTTGAATTGAATCGTCCCGCGTCCTTCCCAAAACCTACTCGTGTCTACGAGTTTTTGCTACCTTAGCCGACTAGACTTCATCACTTCTTGTTTAACAGAAGGACAAAATCAAGCTTTTGATAAGTAGAAATTCTAGGGTAGCGATTCTCGTTCACGACTCATTAACTCGGGTAAATTTCCGGATCCAGGCAGAGCTTTAGATTCAGTTGTAGAAATATAGCCGACGTAAAACGCCCCCGCTTCAATATCTAACGAGTTAGCGCTGACATCTCCTTCTAAGCGAGATGTGCGGGTCAGGGTCAAGCGTCCTTCTGCTATCACTCTAGCTTTAATCACCCCATGCAAAATAATATTATTGGCACGCAATTCGGGGCCCTCGATTAAGCCGGTTTGAGAAACTTCCAAATCACCCAAGACTTCAACCGTCCCGTGGACAATACCATGAACATGTAGCTCGCCTTCATGGTGTATATCACCCTGAATTTCGCTTTTCTCGCCGATATGGGTCAGTGACATCGGTTGCTTGCGCCTAAACATCGCCCCTTTGCTCCAAGGTGAATTCTTTTGATTGTATGAGACTAATTTCCAACTCTATAGCAGTACGCATTAGGGTTGTTAGGACGGGGTGCAGGGGTGAAACCTCTGCGTAGGGGCGCAGCCCCCACCCCCCAGATTGCAACATTTAGTGTTTGCACTACTAAGAACGTGCGAGCCACAACAGCTCTCGTTCAGACTTACTATGCATAGAGTCTATTCCAAATAATATTTGGGGTCTACAGCTTCGCCATTGTGGTAAACCGTGTAATGCAAATGTGGACCACTCGAACGTCCTGTATTCCCTAAGTAACCGACCACACTATCGCGAGTCACTGGCGTTCCTGCTGTCACTTCAATTTCCGATAGATGGGCGTACAGCGTTTGATAGCCGTAGCCATGATCGACTACAACATGATTGCCGTAACCCCCAGACGATTCTGCCTTAATCACTACCCCCGGTGCCGTGGCATAGATGGGCGCACCATAGGCAGCGGTGAAGTCTAAGCCGTTATGAAACTCAAATCCGCCGCCAAAGGGATTGTGGCGAAACCCATAGTCCGATGATTGGTCGAAAGCAGTTTTCAGCGGCACACCCTGGGGTATAGACTCTTCCCGTTCTAATGTTTCTTCTAAAGCGGGTTGCACTTCACCGTTGAGCGCTTGAAACAGGGTATAGAGTTTGTCTCTGGATACCTCCAGCAAATTTTCAGGAGCCACAGATTGAGCCACCCCTCCTTGCGGTAATGCTTCCCTCTTATTCAACGGTGTTGGGGCTGCTTCAGGAAGACCTGCTCGTTCTTGCAGCGTGTCGAGCTGCGTTTCTAAGGTTTCGACTTGCTCAAGAATTGTGTTGGCTTGCTGACTGAGATTGGCGTTGCGCTCGGTCAGAACTAAATTTTTATGATGGTAAGAATAAACAATGTTGCCGATCCATGCCGTCGGCACGGCGATCGCCGTTATCAGCACCCCAAGTACGACCATTGGTTGAAATGAGAGAGTAATCGGTGTCCTGCCCGTGCAAGAAATCAAAATGGTGTAGGTCTTAGGAAGGCGACGACTCATGAACAGTTACCGAGATTGTTGAGAGTTATTTCAGAAACACAATCGAGAAAGCATTATTGTATTACTCCATGCCCAAATTGTTAAATTTTTATTAAAATCGTCCTGATTTGACCTGGGTTGGGCAACAGTTTTCGGGCAACGATATGCTCTCGTCTCCCAGCCGATGTTGCCCAACGTCGTCTATAGCAGCGGCAGGGCTGGTTAAGACAGGGGCATGGGGGCGGCTGTGCCCCCGAACAGGGATTTTACCTCCCTGCACCCCGTCTTAATGAACCATTCAATTGCTATATCTGGGCAAAAAAAAGCGATCCCAGCGATCGCCTTAAATCTTAAGTCAACATGGGATCGATGAAAATTGTGGTTGCTTGATTGATGGATGTGCGCAATGAGACACACGATTAACCGGGAGGCCACGCCATCGGACGACCACCCAAAATGTGCAAATGCAAGTGGTAAACGGTCTGTCCGCCATCTTCTCCGGTGTTGATCACCACTCGGTAGCCATTGGTGAGACCCGCTTGTTCTGCCACACGCTTTACCGTTAATAACAGGTGCCCCATCAGCCGATGGTCTTGGGAGTCTGCATCTGCTAGCTTGGCGATCGGGTGCTTGGGCACTACCAGAATATGTACCGGGGCTTGAGGATGAATGTCTTTGAAGGCGATCGCCAGTTCATCTTCGTAGACAATATCTGCCGGAATTTCTCGCTTGATAATTTTGGTGAATAAAGTGTCTTGGGTGTCGCTCATGTTCCATCCGTGTAATGACTGCTTGCAGAATTGTAATACCGATTTAAAAACCAAATAGGCAGATGTTTTTTGAGAGGCGCGCTCCGCACGCCTCTCAAAAAACATCTGCCACCAAGCCAATTGTAAATTGCTATAAACAGGACTTATAGCAATACTTTGTAACGCTACACTTAAATACTACCTGTCTAAAACTGAGCAGATTCTACCCTAAAGATAGGCGCGTTGGAGTAGAGAAGACATGGCTCGTCCGTGGCTCATTACGATTGCGGAAAGTCGCGAAGAACTCGAACAACAGTTGCAACACGAAACCGAGGCTCGTCAGCAAGAACGACTGCAAATGCTGCATTGGCTAAAGCGTAGGCTGGTGAGCAGTCGCCAACAGATCGCTCAATTGCTCAATCGCGATGACTCGACGGTGATCCGTTGGCTCAACGATTACCGAGCCGGTGGACGGAGCCAATTGTTAGAGATGAAGACCTCTTCTGGAACGGCTCGTGTCATACCCTTATTCACCAGTTTGCCGCGCGTTATGCAGATGAAACACCTCAAAACACCTTTACAATGGGAAACCTTCAAGAATTTGAAAGTCCTGCGTCATTGAGGGCAAGAGGTATTAGCAGACATGACTGAAGAGGTGATTCGCTCAGTAACAAGATGGAAGTTCATCACAAATGCTGTACTATAGCGATTTGCAATCGAGTGGAGTACAGATTATTTCTTGAAAGCCATGCTTTGCATGGCTTTCAAGAAATAATCTGGTTCAAGCAGAGCGCGAAGCGCTATAAGTGCATCCTCAAATTGAGCTGGTATTAGTTGGCAATGCAGCCTGCATATCCAATGCCAAAAAGCGATCGAGGGCTTGATATACCCAATAAACCGACAATTGTGCATCCTTTGCTGTGAACTGAAATCCGAGCTTTTGCGCCAGTTCTTCATGGCTGGGATGAATCAGTAACGTATACAGATCGCAAAGGTTAGGAAAGTCTTGCTGCATCTGCTTCAGCGTTTGCTGCATATCTTGCAGAAACAGGGCACGGTAAGTCAAGTCATAGAGAGCATCAATCATCCAACTACGGATGAACGTTGCTACACAGGTTGTATCGCCTGGGTTTGCCATTGTGAACGGATCGACCTCAGAGAGTGAACTGAGATGCAAACTTTTGCGGGGTGGCGCGAAGAAATTGGCTTCTGATGCCGCTGCTGTAGGAAACAGCAAATAAAACCCCACCGGATGCTGATTGTCGCATCGTCGCAACACTCGCATTCCTTTGCCATACTGGTTTGCCCATTGCCGTAGCAGTCGGGCGATGCGGTGGGGGGTGGCGTTGCCATTGCGATTCATCCAGTTGTAGTTTGTGGCTAACAGATTTGCTACAGGAATCGCGTCGCAACGGGGATTGAAGGCATCCGGTTGTAGTTCGACAGGAAGCTGGATGAGGATATCTTCCGATACTTGTGGAATGGGGTTAATGATGATGCGGGTCGTATTGCCATCAAAGTAGGTTTTGATCAAACCAAGTGCTGCCAGTTTATCCAGCATCATCCCCGCAGCGCGATCGCTCCCCTTTTCCTTATCCCCATAAAACAAATCTGCCGCTTCTCGATGCGTACAACTCACCGCCTCTAGCAACAATTCCAGATCACCTAAGGGGGGTTTGAGAAACGGTTTCTGCTGCTGATACTGCTTCACCAGCAAATAAGCCCACAACCGCACAAAGCATTCTGATCGCGTGCGAGTAACTCCCAGCCGTTGTTCCAGGCGGACAATCACTTCGCGTTGTTGTTCACGCGGAAACCAAATTTCTAGTTCGCTGGGGGTCATGGCAGGAGTCGCTTCACCTTGCTTCACCTCTCTTCAGCTTAAGGGATGTCGCTACTGCCCACTGCACGCCAGTAATGCTTATTCATAGAATATTCAGTCCTGCCCCTCGCAGAATAGACACATCAGAAAAACGAGTGCAGCCAATCATCCATTAGATACCGATGCCGCCACTCCGATTTCTGAATTCATCACCTGTTTTGCGATGAGGTTGTCAAATGAGTTATTCAGTGAATGGTGCACCGATGGATCTCGCTGGTCACTGCCCCAATACTCTGCTCTATCTGCAAATCCGCAGCCGCATTAACCGTCTGATTGATCAATATTTATCCATTGATGTTTTGAGCGATCGCCTCTCCGATCTACCCAGTCAGTTTACCCAACCCCACCAACGCCCCTGGCAACCAATCTGCTGGAAAGCCATTGATACCAGCCAGATCATCGGCATCAACCCACAATTGTTTTTGCAACTCATCGCCAGTGCTGCCGAAATCGAGCTACCCATTCGTAGCTATGCCAAAGAAAGTTGGGATTATTTGCAATGCCTGCATCCCCAAATGGCAGCTTTTATGGGTGGCGAACTGGCTGATGATGGCAGCATCCTCAGTGTTGGCATTTGGGAAAAAGAAGAACGGCAACATGCGCCAGTCTTCCGCAAGCTGTATCAGCAACTCACCGGACAAACGCTGAGCCTCAAACCCAACACGGTCAATGGTTGTCAACCCAGTGATGACCCCTGGTCTGATTTACACCGCCACATCCTCAGCCGCATCGCAACCGAATGGAGTGCCGTCTCAGTCTATCTCTGGCTAATGGCACACTCGACCGGAGAACTGCAACAGGCGATCGCCCAACCCCTACAAGACGAAATCAACCACCTGGCAAAATTCTGGGGCTTCAGTCGCTGGGCATTTGCCAACTCCTATCGGCAACATCTTACAGGGTCAACGCAAAGCCTGATGACCCTGCTGCACCATCAACAAAACGAACGCACCCATGCCCCACAACTGCTCAAAGTCCAACATGAAATGCTGACCTCTGGCATGGAGCTGACCTTTAGTTTTACCCGCGTTATGGTTCGCTTACGCACCTGGAATCGCGAACTGACCTACAGCTACCTCAAACATCTGCTCGGTTCCACCCCTGACCTATTCAACTCACTGGCTGCTTGAAATATAACCGAGCAAAGGGGTGTAACCCCTACACCTCATTGGCTCAAACTGCTGATCACTGCCCCATTTCATCTGCAAGGAGAAACCCCCATGTATTCGATCGAACAGATCCAAGGCCAACCTGCTGCAACCGATGCCACCCAACCCATCACCGAACTGCTTCCCGGCACCTGGGGCATTTCCATGATTCATCCCCATCAGACCAGCAAACCAACTTCCCCCCAGCATCCTGCCCAACAGCCCCCCTACCTCGCTAAAGCCCCCAAACGTAACCGAGGATTATGTTTCTCCAGCCGAATTCATCGAGCACGCAAGACACGCTGAGATACAGACGCAGAGATGCGGAGACCCGGAGACATGGGGATACGGAGACACGGAAAAATCGCAAAGCCTGTCCCCACCCACCCACTCCCTCTCCCATCTACTTCCCCACCCACCCACTCCCCCCTATCCCCTATCCCCTACCCCGGAGCAAGACCATGAAAAACAATGTCAACTTACCCCAAACCCATACCAATGCCTGGATTGCACAAACTTGGGCTTCGTTTATTATTGCGATCGCTGCTACATCCATCGGCATTCTCTATCTCCCCGTCAACCCCTGGATGAAAGGCTACCTCAGCATGGGAATGCTATTTTCCATCGGCTCCACCATCAGCCTTGCCAAAACCACCCGTGATATGGATGAAGCCAAGCGGTTGTTATCCAGAGTCGATGAAGCCAAGCTAGAAAAATTCCTAGCAGAATACGATCCGTTCCAGCAAAAACCCTAAACAGGACTGACATACTGCATGCGCCTCCTGCCAGTTTTAGCTGAGGTTGCACAAGGCTTTGCCCTGTGCAACCTCAGCATTGCACCAGTCCTACTATACTGGGTCAGTTCACAATTTTGGTCGAGTGGGGGTGTCGGGTAACACAAAGCCTATCCCACACCTTTTTTATTCTACATGCGTAGCGCTATCAGTTCTAAACCGTTTAAATTCTGAGGCGTCCGGTGGTGATGATCTGGAAGCCACCGAGCAGGGCGGCAAACGCCAAAAAGAAAGTCCACAAGCTGGTCGGGCGTAAAACTACTTTGCCGCTGACAAACACCAGGACAATGCCCAACCCGACTAAAATCCAACCGATTTCTCGTAAGCCGCGATCGCCATAGAGCAACATCAACAGTCCAGCCAGAATGGAGATTACGGAACCACTGGCTGACAGATCGCGCCACCAATAGGCTGAAACTTGAGTCGTAAAAATAATGTTTTGCCCCAGAAAATAGATGCCTGCCAGGATCAAAACCAAACCTATCAATTTGCCAAAGAGTCGCATAGGGTGCTGAGTAGAAACATTGCCGGAAATTGCCACAATTGCTACACGCTGGCAGCATTCTGATCATTGTGGCTGATGCAGGTGGAGTTTGCCCATCCCCCTTCCTGATTGGCGCTTCGCGCTCAGCTAATACAGACTATTGTTTGAAAGCCATGCGGAGCATGGCTTTCAAACAATAACTTGCACTCCACCTGATTGAAAATCGTGATAAGTAACGATTGAGGGAGCGCGGCTTGCCGCGCTCCCTCAATCAAATAGTCTGGTTACGGGATGATCTGGATGATCTAATAGTTTCTGCGGAACGCTGCCAACCATTCGCGTAGTTGCTCAGCCGCAACATCTCGACCGCCTAACCCAAAGGCTAGAGCGATCGCCACTGCCACCGCTCCCAACAACAGACCAAATGCCAAATTGACAATATTGCTGGCAACTCCAATCTGTTGCAACGCCATTGCCGAAATCAGCGTAATGATCGAAATTCGGGCAGTTTGTCCCAAAATACGAGCTTGCCGACCCCCCGAACTGGTGATCAGGGTATAGGCAAGATTTGCCAGATATAGCCCAATGGCAAAGACCACCAGACCTGCCAGGATACGACCAGCAATCACAATAATGCCCGTGATTAAGGTCGTCAGCGCCTCGATATTGAGAATATTGATGGCAGCCACCGCCGCAAACAGCAAGATGCCGATCCACACAACAATGCCAATGACTTCAGAAGGAGTTTTTTGGGGAAGTGTGGGCGTGGCAACTTGTCCACCTTCTACTTGCTCAGGTTGGGCAGCAGGTGGTGCAGGAACGGTGCCCGGTTGAGCTTGCAAACCCAGCCAGTAGAAGACATTGTTGAACCCAATGCTGGTGAGAATGCTTGTCACCAACTCCGCAACAAATTGCCCAACCGCATAAGCGGCTATCAAAATAATCGTAGCGGTAAAAATTTCTGGCAAGGCACCCAGTATATCGTTGAGCATGGCGATCGCAGGAACTGAAATCGCTTCGATCCGCAACGTATTGAGAGCCGCGATCGCCGTGGGAATCAAAATTAAAACGAAGACAATCGTGCCGATAATCGACGACAGCGATTGAGTGCCTCGGGTTTGAGTTAAGCCAAATCGACTACCCAGGCGATCGGCTCCTGCGGCTAACAAAAAGTTTGTGACAATTCGTCGTATCACTTGAGCAACCAGCCAACCTGCTGCACCAATTAACAGGGCTGCCAGAAGGTTAGGAATGATGGACAGAATGTCATTGAGCAGTTGTTGAACGGGTTCTAACGTTCCCTGCAATCCCAATGTATTGAGAACAGAGGGTAAAAATAACAGAAAAATAAACCAATAGAGCGTGTTCCCAATGGTTTTGCTGAGCAAAAACTCATCCCGTACCGGAGTTGTTGTGGTTTGTTGTACGGTTGGGGTCGCTTGCGGCACGGTGTTGCCAACGGTTGCCGACGCAGGGGTTGCATCAGCAGGAGAGGCGACTTGTTCTCCCAAGCGTTGATCGATATTAAATGCCTGAAGCGATCGCGTGACGATCAGCTTGACCAACGTTGCGATTAACCAGGCAATACTCAGCAAAATGATTGCCCCTACCAACTGGGGTACATAGCCCACAATCTGGTTGAGGAAATTATTTAACGGCTCCGATGCTGCCGTCAGTTGTAACGCCTGAAGGAAGGCAACAATGGTAAAGATAAAAATAATCCAGAACACCCCGGTAGAAATCCAATTTTCTATGGGAGGTGTTGTAGTGGATGGATGCCCAGAAACCCAAGTTGCCAGCCGATTGTCAACATTAATCTTCTTCAACAAGCTCCGAACAAGCGCAGCTGCAATCAGCGACACGACCCAACCCACGACCAAAATGATGATGGCTCGGATCAGGTTTGGTACAGACGTTCCCAGGCTAGCTCCAATTTCGGTTAGCACATTGTTGCTACCGACTGTAGACTCAGGAGCGGAATTGCTCACCTGTAGGAACACTGTGTAGATTGCATCCACACTCGCCAGCGATGATTGGGCAGATATAGACTGCACCATGCTTTGACTAATGGCGATCATTGTTTTACTCAAAGAACAACGGTAAATGCTAGGTCATGAAGCGATCGCTGAGATAGATGGCGATCGCCTCTTACTCACAGAAGCAAAGCTGCGACTGTGACAGACTCAACCTGAACTTTCCTCTTTACAGAGGGATAAGCAGACAATACCTTAGACTTCAATAATTTCCCTCTTTCTTTGTAGAGAAATTAGCTTTGGATAAAATAACTTTTTTGAACAATTAATCAATGTAACGCTTTGTGTCTGGATAGATTACGGTTGTTATCTGAGAGCCTCGCCCCGCGAGGCTCTCAGATAACAGCTTGTACGTCACGCCAGAAAAGATTGATGATTAAAATTGTGCAGATGATGGTTGGAGCGCCACGCTCCAACCATCATCTGCTCGATAGCCATTTAATCTTGATTGCTTACTGATTGCATGGGTGCTTGGAAGGGAGATAACGCTAAAGTTTTTCGCTTTCCTTGGCAATCAGGTCGAGATTTTTCCGAATTTGTGTCGCGATCGCTTCTAAAGCCTCTGCCCAAGCCAAAGATTCAGACGCTGGCAAACACACTCCATCCTGTTCTGCGATGAAGTGAATTAATTTTCTTTTTTTGACCGCTAAGGAAGCATTTTTGGAATGATCTCGGCACGACACTTCTTTCAGTTTAGTAATGGCTTGAAGTGATCCCATAGGTCGTCTAAAAATGAAACGACTTGTAGCTTGTCTTCATAAATTAGCAGTAGCATATCGCTCACATGGACGGTGGGCAAGAGAGTTCACACCCCCTATTCAACCTGATCCAGACGTCAGCAGTTTTACAGCGCTTCGCGCGGCACACAACAAAAAATCTGTGGCTTAATCAATTGAAAATGGCTGTAAATGAGGTGTACAGTAAGCGAACTGTGAGAGGCGCACCCCGCAGGGGTGCGCCTCTCACAGTTCACCTGGGATTGCTATTGGTAAGGGTCTAAATCTATAGACCATGGGATTGAACCGTTCGCAGAGTATGCCTTTCAACTCAACAACAACAAAAACATCATCATCACCGCATTTTTAACCTGACTCGTCTTCTATTCGATGGCTTGTTTTAATTGATTCGATGTAAGCGATCGCACCAGATCAACCGGCATTGCAGACCGACTAATGGCAGCGGCATAGGATGCTGTGAGATAAATACTGTAATCAGATTGGTCAGTAAGATGTGTAGTCAAAAATGCAGTCCCTAATCCCTGGAGATAGGTAAAGGCAATTCTAGGATCGGGACCTACGACCGAAGAGGGAAAATCCACTGACTCAGAACTACTGCCACTCAACGTAGAAAAGTGAGTGCCACCTTTGAGCAGTGCCAGGTATTTATTCGTAGAGGCTAACCAGGTAAACGGGCGAATTTGTTCGGGTAATGCTGGCGACACCGTGTCGTCTGTACCACTCATGATCAACACAGGAATCGTAATATCGCCAAACCCCGATTCACCAAATAATGCTGCCCCTACCGGATTAATCACAATAATGGCTTTAACGCGATCGTCGTGCAAATCTGGAATGGTCGATGTTAGTTCTCGGGCACGACACTCTAGCAACAATGCCAGGTTAAACGTACTGGTGTCGGCACAGACTGTGCTTAAGTGTTGTAAATCTATTTTTGCGCCCGCTAACGCCAACGCGGTATAGCCCCCATACGACTGTCCGATCACAGCGACCCGTCGTAAATCTAAGTGCCCAGTTAAGCGTGCATTCGACTGCGACTCGGTTGCTAGCGTATCCAGCAAATATTTGATATCTAGAGGGCGATTGATTAATTCACTGGGTTCTGTGATTTCGTTTGCCCGACCCGATAGCAAGGCTTCCATCCGCTGAGAATCGCTGCCGGGATGTTCTGGCACCGCAACGACAAAGCCATGAGAGGCTAAATGTTCGGCAAGATAGGCAAATGTTGTGCGATCGCTTCCTAACCCGTGGGAAATCACAACGACAGGGGCATTTTGCAGCGTTACATTCTGACGTTGCGGCAAATAGATATCGGCGGGGAAGGCTTGGGTTCGCAGCGGATTATTGATCGAAAGGGGAATTTTAGTCGAGGTATATGGCCCCGGCGATCGCAAATCTGGCAGTCCGGCTGGATTGCTCCACGGCTGAGCCAGACTTTCTTGCTGGGACTGTTGATTGACTAGGGCGATCGCTGCCTGACTTTGGCTGATCAGCCTTTCTAAACTACCGGCTAGTTGCAACCCTTCATTCAGGTCAACAATCATATTCGGTAGGGGCATTTTTTCTAGCACATTCAATAACGTTAAGCCTTCGGGATCAGACGCTGCTAAGATCAACGCGCTACGCAACGCATAAAAGCCCGATAATCCCGAATCCGTGCGAATAACCGTTCCCAACTGCCTGAGTAATACTTCTCCAGGCTGAGTGTAGAGAAATTGCGAGACGGCAACCGCCGGAAAGTCGAGACGAGTCTGCAAGATATCGTTCAGTTGGGCTAACTGTTCATCATTCAACGAACGGATGTAGGGGCGCAAATTGGCATCAATGGTGCCATCTTCGGCATAGGCTTTGAGTGACTCAATCGACAGCGATCGCTCAAATAACCCATACTGTGCCGTAATTCTCTCGGCAGCAAAAACCAGTTTGGCATCCCCCACGATTAAGGGAATCAGACATACGCCTGTTAACAGTCCCAGCCATTGTTGCCATGGAGTACGAACAACGCGATCCCGAATAATGCGATCGCGAATAATGTGATCGCGAATGGTGCGATCCCGAATAATGCGATCGCGAACCATAGGCTCCGTGACCGTACGGTCACGGAATAAAAGATGGCGGCAGGCAAAATTATCAACTATAGGAGTGTGGAATATCAGGTCGCGGAGTCCTAAATCACGGAGTCCTAAATGGCGTAAGGCGAACTGCTTCATAAGATTTGCTTCATCAGGGTCGAGGAGGTTCTACGTAGCGTTGCAATGTGCTCAAGCTCACTTCAGCCAATAATGCCAGCAAAGCCACTGGCACCGCACCTACTAAAAGGATCGAATTATCGTATAAAGAAAATCCCCGAACAATGAAGCTACCTAGTCCACCTGCCCCAATAAACGCCGCTAACGTCGCACTCGAGATCACTTCTACCGTTGCCGTTTTGATCCCCGCAATCACGATCGGCAACGCTAATGGAATCTCAACCTGGCGTAATACTTGCCGATGATCCATCCCCATGCCGTAGGCAGCTTCTCGAACCATCGGATCGATGCTACGGAAAGCCACATCGGTATTAATTAAAATCGGCGGCATGGCAAGAACCGTTAAAGCGATCGCCGCAGACTGAAAACTCAACCCAAAGTAGGGAATGGCTAAAAACAAAATCGCCAGACTGGGAATCACTCGCAATGCATTAAAACTATTGATCAACAGCGTTGAGATCAGACGCGATCGCGCACTCCACAACCCCAACGGCAACCCCATCAGCAAGCCACAACCCAGGGGCACTAACACCAGGCGTAAATGTTCGACAAATGCCACTCCTAACTCATTTGCATGACTGATCGCATACTCAGACACTTGACTGACCATAACCCCTACATCAAAACTCAAAACAGTTGTATTAAGAAATGCGTCAGTCTGTAATCCCTGTTCAATTCTCAGGGCAGTCTGTAAATGAGGTGCAGACCACACCTTACACATTAACAAAATAATACGAAGCCCTTACGAAATCCCCTTCTACGCAGGGCTAATATACTGTCAGAGGGCAAAAAATAAGTCTTTGGGACGAGGTTCAGGAGAATCACTCCTACATGGGGCGTAGCCCCTGTCCTGCCGACTAAAAGAATAGTTATTTGCACTACCATTCCGCAGGGAAAAGCACTTTGCCACACAGGGTTGCCTGAGCAACGAAACTATCGATTGCCACCCAAACTTACCTGCAAACACCGTAGCTCACTAGAATTGGGAGTACTCATGCACGCATTAAATCATGTCCTCGACCGCAAAGTCTTAGATGCAGATGGTCGTTACTTAGACACCCAGGGCTTAAAACCCCTAGAACTCTATTTTCAAACTTATGCATCCCGACTAGAAGCCTACCAGCAACTGCGTGACAAGAGCAAAGATTTAGTAACCCAGGCGTTAAAAAAACTTAGTCAAACGCATCCTGAACTGATCCAAAAGCATGGACCCCGGTGTCAGTACGACATGGCTGAGGTGCTGCGCTATACGGCTCTTTCGATTTTGAGAGATGATGAAACTTTCTTCAAAGAGCAGATGATTTCGTGGTTAGATACCATTTTGCTGGCACATAAAAAGCACGCGCCCTGTGCCACCGCCTATCGCTATCTGCAAGATGCCATCAACAATTCCTTGCCTGCTTCTACCAGTAGCATTGTTCGCCCGTATATGGAAAGCGTTATCTTGACTCTGCAATCCCACGCTTGATGGCGATCGCTATTCCATCCCCCTACTCGCATCCACCGGCATGATGCCAGCTCCGCATCCCTAAAAAATACTTTCCTAACCTTCATCAGGCGTCTTCTAGATCTCCTTACCCACTGGCATTGCTGCACGACGGGATGTTTTGGCATGGGAAACGGAAGACCTCATGCACAAAAACAGATCCAAAAATTATCAACGCCTACTCATTTGATTCGGAGGAAAGATTGCTATGAATCAGTTAAACCCAATCACGGTCAACCGTCGTTCGTCAGTCGAAGAGCGTCAAATTGCACTGCATCACATCTATCAACAAGTTTTAGAAAGACAGCCCTATCGCTACGAACGGAAGAGTTTGGCTAAAGCCGAGAAAGACTTTCTTGCCGATAAGATTGGCGTACGTCGCTTCTTGAAAGAATTGGGACATTCAGAGGTATATCTCAACTCTTTCTACTTCAACAGCTCAAACTTGAAGTTTCTCGAATGGTGCTTCAAGCATTTTATGGGACGTGCGCCGATTGATCAAGATGAAATTCGCACCTACTGCGACATTTTGATGAAACATGGCGTGCATAAGTTGATTACGGCATTGTTGGATTCTGAAGAATACCGCAAAGTGTTTGGTTGTTTCACGGTTCCTTATCCTCGCAAGATTGAATACTATGAATCGCCAAAAGCATTCATGCAATCTGAGATTTTGAATCACGAGCATATTGGGCAACGGGGTTGGATTGTGCCCACCATCTACTGGCATCAATTGGGTTTAAACTGTGATGCAGGTGTATGTCGTCATCCAGAAGCCGATGAAGTATTGAATCCACCTGTTTCTGAAACAGGCGAAATGCTTCAGGAAGAACTGCTAGAGCTGTTAAAAGCGCTAGAAACTTCTAAAGCGAAGGAAGTAGTAGCGGGCTTGTCTCCTCAACAAAAAGCAGCCTTGCGTCGAGCCATTCATCGCTAACAATCGCATTCTAGAGCAGCCGAAAGGCTGGTTAGGACAGGGGCGCGGGGGCAGTGACCCCGGACAGGGGTTTCACCCCCGTACCCCGTCCTAAACCCATTCAATTGCTTAGGATCATGGATTTAATAAAACCCGATTCTTGTTGAGAGAGCGGCGGCGGAGCCGCCGCTCTCTCAACAAGAATTACAGATTAATTAATCTGTGATCCTTACTCGTTATCAGATCCGTTAAAGCATCCAAGAATCAGGGGGCGTGGCACGCAGTGCCACGCCCCCTGATTCTTGAGTTTTATAAAAAAACGGAGTGCAGAGGTGTTTCCTTGTACTCCGTCACGGTCTGTTAACCTGCCACAATAGTGCTGGTAAAGTCGTTGGCAGTAATTTGATCGGCTTGAACCCCTTTTAATAGAGCTAATTGATCCGTGCCAAAGCTAATAGACGTGTTTTGACCTCGTTGAGTAATGGTCAGATCTGCGAAACCAATGCCAGATGATAAACCGAGCTTGTCTTGATTGCTGAAATCTTGAATCACATTGGTTCCGCGTCCTTTTTTCAAGACAAAGATATCTGCTCCTGCATCACCGATGAGTATGTTTCGATCCAGTCCACCGTCTAAGATGTCATCACCGTTGCCACCGGATAGGCGATCGCGACCATTGCCACCCTTGAGCACATCATTGCCATCGCCGCCGAACAACGTATCCTTACCAATGCCACCAAATAGACTATCGTCGTCACCATTGCCTTTGAGAACATCATCTCCTCTTAGCCCTGAGAGGATATCATCGCCAGCCAAACCAATTAATATATCTACTTGATTATCCCCTGTAAGTCTGTCGTCGCCTGAGGTTCCTTCTTCCGGTAAAGCGAAAACATCGAACGTAACAATATCTTTATAGGTCATCGCTAACCCAGCAGATAAGCTGGCGATTTGTACTTGCTCAAACGAACCCGTACCATCGGCGTCAAAAAATAGGTTGCCAGTATCACTGTCGTAGATAAAGCGTTGATTGGCGGTCGTTGCGCTTTCACCTACATGAAACTGATTGGCTTTAATAGTAGTATTAATAGGTAATCCAACGTCTACGTAAGAGGATGTAGTTCCGACGAAGATAGCGATCGCATCATCCGCGACATTGAAATCAGAAATTTGGTCAACGCCATCATAGAAGCGACTGCGAAATACAAATTTGTCTTCGCCACTCCCCCCAATCAACACATCGGGTGTGAACGCGTTAGCATTGCCGTAGATATAATCATCGCCACCTAACCCATCAAGAGTGGTAGATAAACCATTCCCTTCCAAAAAATCATTGCCCTCTGTGCCTACGGTCGTGGTAGCTGATGCTTGAGATGCTGACATAGGATGACTCCTGATTAGTTTAGATAGAACTAAGGTTTATAGCAGTCGAAGAGCTGGTCAGGTCAGGGGTGCGAGGGCGTAGCCCCCGCACAGGGGTTCCACCCCTGCACCCCGTCCTGATTACCCATTCAATTGCTATCACTATGTCAAAATCCTAAAATTGAATCGAGAAGAAGTAGGGAAGTCAATCAACACAAAATTGCACTCCCGAGGGAGCGCAACTTTGTGTTGAGAGTTCTTACAGCGGTTTTCAATCGCTTAAAACCAGGTTATTTTTGTGAGAGCCTCGCGGAGCGAGGCTCTCACAAAAATAACTATGGCTTACTCAAGCGCAAAGCGCTGTAAGAATATCGGGTGGGGATATGACGGAGCTTCACGCTTAGGAATGGGAATTAAATAACTCCGATGATTTGTTGTACGGGCGAACGGCCGTTCGCCCCTCCAAACGATCCAATATTCGATCTTATTTAATCCACGATCCTTAGATAAATTTCGGTGTTGTGAGGGAGCCGCGCTCCCTCACAACAATGAGTACTTTACCGAAGGGCTTACATCCCAATTTATCCTCAAAAAAATCAAGTGGGTTTAAACAGCGGTAAAGTCTGATTTGGACAGCTGACCCGCGTCAAAATCTCTCAATATAGCAAGCCGTTGGTTGCCATAGTTGATGAATGTATCTTCGCCATTTTGCGTCATTGTTAGATCGCCAAAACCTAGAGAATCGGTTAAACCCAGGCGATCGCGACCATCTTGAAAATCTTCGATCACGTCATAGCCTTGGTTGAGCTTCAGCACAAACAGATCATCTCCGGCTGACCCGGTCAGGGTGTCTATACCTTCGTTGCCGATCAAGGTATCGTCGCCGCCATTGCCAAACAGTCTATCTCGTCCCTTGCCGCCCAAGATGATATCGTCACCCGATCCACCGTTGATCTCGTCATTTCCATTGCCCCCACTGAGAACGTCATCGCCGCCCAGCCCGAGCAGGGTATCTCTACCATTAAATCCTTCAACAATATTGCTACCGATGTCGCCGACCAATCGGTCTACCAGGTTTCTGCCCCCTAAAATATCAACATCATCCAGATCTTCAAAAATATCCTGGATATCGTTGTCATCAAATACATCATCCAGTTTGTTGATAATTTGAAAATCATCGAGATCGTCAAAAAAATCGTCGATGCCATCGCCTAAATCGTCAAATAGATTGCTGAGTAGATTGTCATCAAATACATCATCCAATGCGTCATCTAGATCCAAGAAATCACCCAGATCTAGGAGATTACCTAACCCTAAAGCAGACAAAGCAAGTGATTCAAGTAAAGGCATATGATCTCCCCTGGCTGACAGCCAGATCGTCTCCTGAAGTGTTTTGAGAGAAGCTTCGCTGAGAAATTTCTATTTTCAATGAGGAACGCAGAAAATGCTTCCTCCAGTTATCTGAATCGATTGGGTGATTCAAGACGGCTCAATAACTCCGTATACAAGTTAATTGACGATGTTTTGACCGATGATGTTCCTTGGATTGGGGCACCTGGGCGTCGGCGTGAAGCGCGATAGGTCTACGCGGGTGGCATTATATAGCCGTCGCCGGGCTGTTCAGGATGGGGGTGCGGGGGCTGTGCCCCCGGACAGGAGTTCCACCCCTGCACCCCGTCTCAAATGAACCCTTCATCGCTATACCAGAATGTCTGTAATGATTTGGCGAAACCATTGATGGGCTGGATCTCCCTGATTTTTACTATGCCACAGCAAACTGACATCAAACCCTCCTGCCTCAAACGGTAGAGCAAAACTTCGCAAATTAATCACTTGGGCATAGGTAGTGGCAACCCGTTCTGCCAGGGTGGCGATTAAATCCGTTTGCGCCAATATAAAGGGCGCTACCAAAAAATGAGGCACGGCGATCGCCACATGGCGTTGTAAATTTTGCTGTTCCAGCACTTGATCAATCCACCCGACCATATCGCCTTTGTGAGGAGAAACCAGGAGATGGGAGGCGGCTAAATAATCGGCGAATGTGACGGTGTCTTGCAAAGACGGATGATCGGGACGAACCACCCCGACAAAGCGATCGTGAAACAAAAATTGCCTGACCAGCCAGGACGGTGATTCAAAAAATACCCCAATGGCTAGATCTATTGTGCCGTCGTCCAAAAGCTTTGGCAGGCGTTGCCGTTCGCTTGCCCGGATTTGGACTCGCACATGAGGGGCGATCGCCTGTAAGCGTGCCATTAATTTGGGTAGCAACAAAAATTCGATATAGTCTGTGGTGCCGATGGTAAAAATCCGATCGGAGGTCTGAGGATCAAAGTCTATGGCATGATGGAGTGCCGTTTGAATTTGGTATAAAACCTGCCGAATCGGGTCTGCCAGGGCGATCGCTTTGGGTGTGGGCTGCATTCCAGTCGCCGTTCGGATAAAAAGTGGATCATCAAATAGCGATCGCAATCGAGCCAGGGCATTGCTAGTGGCAGGTTGACTCAAACCCACCTTTTCCGCAGCTCGGGTTACATGGTGTTCGGTCATCAGCGCATCAAAGACCACGAGCAAATTCAGGTCAACAGCGGCTAAATTGATGTGATGAATAGCAGTCATATCAATAATCCATTGGACAAATAATTGTAACGAGTCGAAGCTATAACTATCCTCTCGATTACAAAAATCAACATCATCATGAGTCAATCACGTGTTCTTGTGACCGGAGCAACAGGCACTATTGGGACAGAATTGATCAAAGTGCTAGTTGCAGCTGATGTTCCCGTTCGAGCTGCCTACAATAGCCCTCGCAGCCAAACCAAGCTGATAGACATGGGCGTTGCCGAAACCGTACAACTGGATATGGATAACCCTGCCAGTTTAGATGCTGCCTTCGATGGGGTGAGTCAAGCATTTTTGCTGGTGCCCTTTACCCCTGATATTGTGGCGCTGGGTAAGACCTTGATTGATGCAGCGCAACGGGCACAAGTGCAGTATGTAGTCAGGATATCGGGGTTTGGGGCTGCCGCTGATGCCCCCGTTTTAGTCGGGCAATGGCACGGGCAACTGGATGAGCATCTTAAGGCATCGGGTTTAGCCTACACCATCATTCAGCCTAACTTTTTCATGCAAAACTTCATTGCCTACTACGGCGACATGATCAGGCAACAAAATGCCATTTATATTCCCTATGGCGATGCTGCCGTCAGTTGGGTTGACGTTCGTGATATTGGGGCAGTGGCAGCAACCTGTTTACAACAGCCAGAAACACACATCGGCAAAACCTACGTGCTGACTGGGGCGACGGCACTCACGACTGCCGACATTGCCGCTCAGCTTTCCCAAGCATTAGGACGCCCGATCGCCTATCACGATGTGCCGGAAACTGCTGCCGTCGAAGCCATGCAACAGCAGGGAATGCCCCCGATTATTGTTCAGGCTCTGGCGGAACTGAATGGGGTTGCGAAAGCAGGCTATAGTGCGATCGTTTCCCCTGATGTTGAAACGGTGACGGGCAAAGCCCCCCTGTCATTTAGCCAGTTTATCGAAGACTACCAAACCGCTTGGATGTCGTAAGAGGCATTGCTTAAGAGTGGGATGAATTTGAACGTGACCGCTTTGGGTTCACGTTCAAATTCATCCCTAAAATCAGCAACACCGTCGTCAGGATCGTGCCTGATTTGTTTGAGAGAGCGCCGGCAGAGCCGTCGCTCTCTCAAACAGCAGGACAGGTTAATTCATCTCAATGCTATTTTCTGGAGACGACACGATGAACGTGTTCATTGTCCATGCTCACCATGAACCCCAAAGCTTTAATACAGCTTTAACCCACGTCGCTCAGCAAACCCTGACAGAGCAAGGTCATGCCGTCCAAATTTCTGACCTGTATGCGATGCAGTTTAATCCGGTATCTGATCGCCAGAACTTCATAACCGTGAAGAATCCAGACTATTTAAAGCAACAAGTAGAAGAGCAATATGCCACAGAATCAGATGGATTTGCGGCTGATATTCAAGCAGAAATAGACAAGCTATTTTGGTGCGATGTGTTAATTTTTCAATTTCCGTTGTGGTGGTTTGGCTTGCCTGGAATTTTGAAGGGTTGGGTCGATCGCGTATTTGCAATGGGTGCCGTGTATGGTGGGGGTCGCTTTTATGACAATGGCGTGCTTCAAGGCCGACGGGCAATGCTATCGCTGACCACAGGGGGACCTGCTACTATCTACAGCCCAACCGGGTTGAATGGCGATATTCATAGCTTACTTTTTCCAATTAACCACGGGGTGTTCAGGTTTGTTGGGTTTGATGTGTTGCCTCCCTTTGTTGCCTATGCGGTAGCGCGTGCCGATGACGAACGCCGTCAGGCGTATTTGGCAGACTATCGCCAGCGGTTGCTAACACTCGACACTACACAGCCGATCCAGTACCCCTCGCTGAGTGAGTATGAACCGGGCACCTTTCAGCTCAAACGCGATCGCGAATAGTGTATCACTACCGGAATGGGTATTAAATAACGTCGATGATGTGTTGTACGGGCGAACGACCGTTCGCCCCTGCAAACGATTCAATACCCGATCTGATTTAATCCACGATCCTTATGTTCGTAAATAACTGGCTCCATTGACATCGACAATTCCACCTGTGAGAAAGGCAGAGGCTTCTTCTGCCAGAAACATGATGGTGTGAGCAATTTCTTCGGGACGGGCAACGCGATTCATGGGGCTTTGCTGGCGAATCGCGTTGCCTTGTGAACTGTCTAACGTAGGACGTGACATTTCCGTTTCGACCCACCCCGGTGCAACCGCCATGACTGAAATATTGTAAGGAGCTAAATGCAAAGCCAGAGATTGACTGAATGCGTTTAATCCTGCTTTGCTGGCGGCGTAAGCCGGAGCCATCGGTTCGCCGCGAAAGGCTCCGCGAGAGGTGACGTTGATGATGCGTCCTTGGCGACGGGGAATCATGGTTTGGGCAACGCAATAGGAAACGTTGACTGCTCCCAATAAATTAATTGCCATCGTCGTTTGCCAGATCGTTTGCCAATCGTCATACCCGGTTTGGTCGAGGGGATGTTCCTGATACATTCCAGCGTTATTCACCAGAATATCGATCGCACCTAACGAAGCGATCGCCTGGTTGATCATAGTTTGAACGGCGATCGCATCTGTTAGATCGGCTTGCACGGTGATATGTCCGGTTCCGGGTAATGTTTGACACAGGCGCTCAGCCGCCGCATGTTGCTGGTTAAAGTGAATGGCAACGGTGGCTCCAGCCTGGGCAAAGGCGATCGCTGTTGCCTGACCAATCCCGCCTGATGCACCCGTGATGAATACAGTTTTTCCCTGGAAATTGCTCATGGTTTACTCTCTTGATTCAGACAGATAATGTTTGAGCGTCACGCTTCGCGTGACGCTCAAACATTATCTATGGGATAGCTACGTTCAATGGGTAGAAGGGTATGGCTTAGTTCAGCTATGAAATTTGCTGTGGGTGCCGCGCTTCGCGCGGCACCCACAGCAAATTTCGGCTCAAATCAGTGATGGCGGGTATGAGCAAGGTGTTATCGGAGTTTAGCTGAATATCTTCCGCAGTAACAAGTAGGTCGTCATTTCCCCCTTGCCTTTAATATCAATCGTGCCTCGTTTCTGAAATTGATAATGCCCTTTCAGTCGCTGATGGACTGTTTCTGTTACTTGAATGCGTCCAGGTTCTCCCTGAGATTCCATCCGACTGGCTATGTTGACCGTATCGCCCCACAAATCATAAATAAACTTGCGCGTGCCAATCACTCCCGCAACTACGGGACCCGTATGAATGCCAATCCGTAAGTTAATCGCTTGGGCAGTGGGGCTGGGAATTTTTTGAATCACGTCTAGCATATCTAACGCCATATCAGCGATCGCTTCTGTATGCTTTACCCGCAGCGTTGGCAACCCGCCTACCACCATATAGGCATCCCCAATGGTTTTAATTTTTTCTAAATCATGCTGATCTGCCAGATTATCAAACGCCGAGAAAATGCCATTGAGTAATTCAATCAACTCTGTGGGCGAAATTTGGGCTGCTAATGCTGAAAAATTGACGATATCAGCAAACAAAACCGTGACGCTAGAAAAACTATCGGCGATCGTTTTCTGCCCCCGTTTCAGCCGTTCTGCAATCGGTTGGGGCAACACGTTGAGCAATAATTGTTCGGAAACACGACGCTGCTGGCGTAACTCGTCTTCGGTAGACTTGCGAATGGTAATGTCGCTGACACTACCTTCGTAATGCACGACGTTGCCTGCTTTATCGCTGATGGCGCGCACATTTTCTGAAATCCAAATCAGACTGCCATCTTTACGATATGCCTGAGACTCAAATTCAGTGACAGAGCCAAACCCTCTCAGATACGCCATCATTTCCTCGCGGCGGCGAGGCTGAACATAAATCTGTCGCCCAATATCCGTAATGCTGGCGATTAATTCGTCGGGTGATTCATAACCATAAATTTCTGCCAATGCCGGATTAGCACTGAGATAGCGTCCATCTAACGACACTTGGAAGATGCCTTCAGCCGCATTTTCAAAAATACTGCGATACTTTTCTTCGGCTTGCTTGAGTTCAGCTGTTCGTTGCTCAACCCGCAGTTCTAATTCCTGGGCTTGCTGCCGTAACTTTTCTTCCGATTGTTGTACCGCTGCTTCGGCTTGCTTGCGATCGCTAATGTCATACAACGTGGTTAATAGCGTATGTTCGCCACCCAGCCGTAGTGGATGGACGGAGGTAGACACCCAAAATAGGCTACCATCCATCCGTTTAATCTGCATCTCATAGTTGTGAATATACCCTTGCGCCGCGATGATTTGCTGAATCGTGTCGCTATCCGCAGGGGTGGCAAAGAAATCTTGTAATTTCAGCCCAATTAGATGGGGAACATCGATTCCCAATTGTTGACTGGATACTGAGTTGGCATAGGCGATCGCCCCATCAAACCGTTGCGTCAAGATCATCAGAATCGGTGTAGACTCTGAGATCGCCCGAAACAACTCCTCACTCTGACGCATCGTTTCAACAGCCTGGGTATAGAGCTGATATTCCAGCACATCCCCATGTTCAGCCGTTGCCTCCAGCATAATTTCCAAATCGGCTTTATCTTTGGAAACCGTTTCTAAAATCTCTTGTAACGTTGCCTGAGCCAGCCTGCGCTCAGCAATTTCAGCTTGCAGCTGTTGGTTAGACTGGTGTAACTGAGCTTCAATCAGATCGCCATGTTCTATAGTAGTTAGCAGCGAAATTTCCAGGTCACTATTTGCCTGTTGCAGGCGTTCGACCTCCTGACGGAGATGGTGAATCTCTTCGATTAGCTTGATTTCTCGATCACTGATCGGCTCTGTCTCCGCCATGTCTCATGCGTAATGGGCTCAGGTAGTGGAAAGAAGTGAGATTTTTGCAAGATGAATGATGACCGGAATAACAAGCAATAAACGCAACTTAGGCAAATTCTAACTGCAAACTCGGCATCAGGCGTTGTAAGTTTTTCAGGGATTTGGTTTGCCACAAAACCTGATCAGATCCTTGTAAGGTCATTTGCACCGTCCCTCGTTGCCGCACCTTGACGACAAACATAGACAGCATACTGATCCCAGAGCTATTCAAAAATTCGAGTTCTCGGAGATTGAGCCTAAAATCGGAAGATTGCTCCAGTGCTTGCAACAACAAATCCATGACGGGTTGATATTGCTCCATACCTTCCAATCGCAAGAACCCCCGGAAAAAAACTGTGGAAGATTCCGGATCATGCCAAATGCTATAGTCTTCAGTTTTGATCTCCACCGACCTTATACCCCCAGGCATCAACACTACCATTCTCACCAACTCCGCGATCGCTATACGTCCAGATGTGCCATCACGCTAACTCGAACCACATCGGGCACAGTTCCCACGGGCTGAAACTTCCAACCAAACTGAGCAGAATAGTCGTTGATCATGGTTAGCAAGCCCATACTTGACTGTCCCATGCCCATTGCAGCTTTTTCTAGTTGACGGGTATAGAACTCATCGAAATCGGCATCTAGTAGTTCTTGAATAAACCGTTGATATTTTTCAACCATTGCTGGGTTGGCGTAGTTTGTAATCTGAAAAATAATTCCTCGTTCATATAAGTATAATGTGATACTTATGGGCAAATTGGCTGATTCATCGCTGTACTTAACTGCATTTTCGATTAACTCATTGGCAACATAACTGACAGCTGCTTTCACCGTATCTCTACGGTTAATCTTACTATCTGGAATTTCATCTCCAGGAAAGAATGCGGCAAAATAGTCGCCTAAAAAATCTGCCGATAGCCCATAGTTGCTCCAGCGGCGGTTGCGCGGGGCAGAGCTAGGAGAAAAATTGAGGGTGAGGTATTCCTCACTGGCAGGCATTTCGTTAGGGAAAGAGCCAAAGGTTTGTTCGATAAAAGTTTGGGTCATTGCTGTCTTGTGAATGGTGGCTGAATGCAGAACAGACGTTTACCTTTGCACTCTGCCTGGTTGAATCTGCCGGTGTTGACCAGTCTAGCGACTCTGATAGAGACGTGAGCGCGCGGAATTTGCAGACCGAGATGCCCTTTTATTGATGCATTCCTTTGCTAGAGGACTGCATCAGGACAAAGACGATGGGGAGTAGCCTTCCTATCATGATTTTCCGTTGCGTAGGGTTCACCTGCACATCAAAACATCATTACTTTTTATGCCAATTTAACTGATACCCATTGAAATTAAGAGCACGACAGATTTCTGTACGGGCTTAGCACTGTCAAGCCCCTCCTGAACTGCTATGTGCCCAACAATTCGTTTGCATTGGTATGGGGACACTGCGTTGCCAATATAGCGTTTCGTGCCTAGACAGATTGCGTGTGTTGAGCGAGAGCCGCGCAAAGCGCGGCTCTCGCTCAACACCTTGTACTTGATGTTATTGAGAATTGCTATAGCTGTTTGAGGACAACCAAGGTAATGTCATCAAAGACTTTTTGGTCTCCAATATGCAACATGACATCGTAAATCACGGCTTGCCGGATCTCATGGGCAGATCGCTGAGCATGTTGCTGTACCACCTGAATCAGGGGCTCTAAGCCATAGAGTTTGTTTTGCAAATTGGTTGCTTCGGTAATGCCATCGGTATACAGTACAACCACATCTCCGGGGTGGAGTTGGATCTGCGCCTGGGCAATAAACTCGGCAATGTTATCAACCATTCCCAGCGGAAACCCCAGATCCAGCGTGTCGATTCGTTCTGCTTCGCCCGTCGCACGCACGACAATCACCTCTTCATGTTGCCCACTGAGCGACAATTGCCCAGACTGATAATTTAACAGGGCAAGGGTGACACTTTTGGATGAATTCATCCGCCGAGTATTTTCGTAAATGACTTGATTCAGGGCGTTGAAGACTTTGAAGGGATCTCGTTCATCAACCGCCAGTAAAGTGCGCACGGCTGTTTGTACCATAATCATCAGCACACCACTTTCTAGACCATGGCCGGTGACATCGCCAATGCCAATATGAAGGCGATCGCGACCTTGCAACACATCATAATAATCACCGCCTACTTCACTGGCGACTTCCATAAACCCAGCAATGTCCAAATCGGCAATCTGATTCAGCTCTTGTTCTTTTGGCAAAATCATTTGTTGCAGTTTTCGGGCAACATCTAACTCGGCACTCATGCGCAAATTATCTTGCTGTAACCGCTGATTCAATAAACTGATTTCTTCGTTTGCAACCTTCAACTCGATGGTGCGTTCTTCTACCCGATCTTCTAAGGCTTTGTTGGCATCTTCTAACGCCACAAAAGAAGCTTGCAATTGGTGCGCCATCTGGTTAAACGATTGCGAAAGTTCACCAATTTCATCCTGGTGTTTGACGGTAACGGTGGTGTCCCAATTCCCCTGGGCAATTTCTTTAGCCGCCGCATTCAGATCTAAAATCGGGCGTGTCACCCATCGTGCTGTCAGCACGCCAATCCCTGTGGCAACGATGAGTGCTGCAATACACAACAGAACGGTAGAACGAGTATTGGCATGGATCTGCTCCATAAAATCGGCTTCGGGAATGACCACAACAATCAACCAATCCAGACCCCGACTATCTTTAAACGGAAGCACTTGAAGAAATTGCTGGTTGCCATTCAGCCCAAACGCCAACTCTTGCTTTTGCTGGATTTGGGTTAAATCGCCGTTGAAGTGTTGCATCAGGTAGCGAGCCGTTGCCTGTACCAGGGGATTGGTACTATCGCTTGCCTGAATCCGTTTTGCCTCTTCTCCGGTGCCCACCAATAACTGTTCTTCTGCCGATGTCGAACTGGAGACTAAGGTGCCCGATCGCTCGATGATAAAGGTTTCACCAGACTGACCCACTTCTAATTTGCTGAGAAATGAGTCTAACTCGACTGACAAGAGAAAGTCTGTGGCGCAGACGCCTAATAGTTTTGTTTGGCTTGTGTCGTAAACGGGGACGCTAGCTGTGATCACGGGAACCAGAGCGTCAAAGTCGATATAAATTTCGCTCCAGGTGGGGCTATTGGCAGCGATCGCTGCTTTATACCAGGGACGCACACGCGGATCATAAGGGCGATCGCCATATCGCTGAAATGTGGCTTGATTGCCAGCCTCATCCAGGGAGTAATAATCAAAGTAATAGTCTGTTGCGGCATTACTGTATTGCAACACTAACTCTTCGTCGTTGTTTGCGTGCCCTACTCCCATAAACGCCCCATCGCTTTCAGTGCCGCAATAAATCAAATTGGTCGTTGGGAAGGTCTTTGCTTGTTGCCAAAACAGATACGTGCCTTTGCGTTCAGCAATTTGCAAGTCGCCCCGAGACAATGAGGTTTGATTAATTTGATTGATTAAAAAAGGGGTTTCAACATAGCTTTGCAATTGCTGCTGAATCCGTGCTGTTAGCTCATCGCGCAATTGAGAGGCTAACTCGTTAACCGCTTGCTGACCATTCCGGAACGAGAGATAGCCTACCAAAGCAACTGTGCCAAACACTTGCACCACAAACGGAACAATCAGAAGTGTACGCAGCGATAATTTTCGGCGTTGAGGGGCGGGCGAAGACAAGTGGGCAGCCATTCCGATTATTCCGATACAAGAATAGAATAAAAAATTACTTCTAAGGAATATCGGCTACAAAGCAAATTTGTCATGATTGTTAACATTCATGCTGCACCAGGGAGCAGCATGGCATGGCGCAGCTTGGTATACATGGGCAGGTGATACCAAAGATTTCACTAGGCTCGTGGATTTGATAAAACCGAAGGTTTATTTTTGGAAGCGCGGCTCCGTCGCGCTTCCAAGAATAAATCTTCGGGTTTTAATTAATTTGTGATCCTAGTACACCAACTTAAAAGTTTTAGAGGGAGTGGAGGGGGAAAACCCACTCTTGGGGGCGCAGCCCCCAAACCCCAATGTTGCAAAATTTCGTGTTTGCAACACGAGTGAGTAAAGATCAAACATCTTCCCTCTGGCTTTGTGGTGGCAGGGGAACTAAAAATTGGCGTTAGCACTCTAACGTCTGACTGCAACTAATAACTAATAACCCATAACGCAGGAGTTGCGATCGCCTGCTAATGGCTTGAAGCGATGCTTAGAAGTGGCGATTAATGGGTGAGTTCACCTGGCTAACTTCAGCTCGTTGGGAGACAATGACATAGCCAATTAGGCTGAGGGGCAGACCCATCGTTGTCACCATCACGGCTAAGGCGATCGCATAGGCACCTAGTTCGTCAACGTTTTGGAATAGTTTTTTCATAGAGAACGACCTCAAGGGTGGCGGGTGGGGCTAAAACTTTGCGATTAGAGACGTCTAATGCAGATCAGGCGGGAATTAGATGGCGATCGCCATCATTCATTGAACCTTGCATTACTTAATACGAAGTCACCCTGGAATTGGATCTACCGTTATGTATAGATTTTACAAATATTGTTAAGATTTCGTAACTTATTCAAGCTCCTGCATGAAGCGATGTCCAGGCATCACATCGTTCTGTAGCTGCTTCAATCTTCAAGGACAACAGGGTTAGGGAGTGAGCTTCGCTCACTCCCTAACCCTGCGTCAGGTCTACTTATACCAGCTGTTTATGAAGTTGCGCCAAACTAAAACCCCCTGTAGTCTCCTTGCCAAGGGGGACGGCGACAGCCGGGGTTGAATAAGATGCAGCGTCCCATTAAATCAGTATTAGAATCGTGGATTAGCAGAATCCAGGACTTATTTCTTCAAGCACGTCGTCATCACGCTTTCAAGCTAGACTTCCGGGTGTGATTGAATTTGTGATGTTTAATCAGCGTGAAACGGAGAGGGGGGGATTCGAACCCCCGTTGAGTTTCCCCAAAGCGCATTTCGAGTGCGCCGCATTCAACCGCTCTGCCACCTCTCCAGGGTGGGGTATCTCCGACCATTTTACTGCCTAATGAAAAAAAGGGCATGGCTTCATCCAGAGATGTTATGGAATCGAAAATCTCCGGGTTCCTATTTCATCTAGGCTGATATAGCAATCCTAATTTGATTTGTGAAAATGATCGGTTGTGAAAGCGCCCGCCCTTCGGGCGGGCGCTTTCACAACTGACTCAGAATCGCTATATAGCCTGACGCCACTTTGTTAGGACAGGTGATGTGTTGAAAAGCGGTGCGCCGCGCCACTTTTCAACACATCGCGATGCTGCTTCTAAGCATGGCGCTATAGCTCAGACTCCAGGATGCTCTTAAATCCCTGCTCCGGAGTCCATTGGATTGCGCCATCTCGTCCTGTGCAATAGATCGTTGCCGCGTGAGCTTTCAGCCATTGTTCTGTGGCAGGGGAAATGGATTTAGCAGATGCGATCGCCACTTTAGGGTTGAGTGCTGCCAATAATTTGGGATGCAATGCTTCTCCAGACCACCACAGGACTTGAACCGAGTGTTGCAACTGGGCGATCGCTGGAGCTTGTTGCTCAATGGCAGGTAGAGGATTCAGCAATAGCCAGGTCTGATCTGCCAGTTGCACTTGCAACGCAACGGGATCGGTGCTGATCACGTTGACCGTGACAGAACCCAGTTGTACGGGTTGATCGGTCGTTAGCGGCAGCAAAGGGGCTAAGGTTGGCGCTGGATGGTTGGGTGGTTGAGGTGATGAAACCGTCTCACTGGCTGCTGTGGTGGGCAAAGGCGGGTTGCTATAGAGGGTTTGAATCGTAATTTGTTCTCGCAGCCGTTGCCAGCTTGCTTGATTAGACTCATTCCAATGAGTGGCGATCGCCCATTGCAACTGATTGATCCCCTGTTTTTGAAAAAATGGCAGCAGGGTCAGTTGGGCATCTGTCTCCGTGCCGCTGTTAATCAAGCCCACATTCCCTTTGTCTTGCACCACTAAAACCGGATCGGTCGCGGTTGCTAAAACTGTGGCTCGATAGAGATGGGTGATGTTGTAGCTAACGGGCAAGACCACCAAAGCGATCCCCACCAATCCCGCTATCCACCAATAGCGTTGCCATCGCGGTCGCCACCAGATCAAGATCAATAAGCCATACAAGCTCAAAACCTGGCTGAGGGCGATCGCCCCAACTGCAAAGCGATTGCCGGGTAAGTGATTGCCCCATTCGGCGAGTTTGATAAACAGAGTGGTGGGGTAATAGAGTGAGCCTGCCGACAGACTGCCGAGTGTGGGATGAAGTAATGCCGCTAGAGCGCTGATCATGCCGCCAATGCTGATGATCATAATCAACGGAGCCGTAAGCACGTTGATGAGAATGCTATAGGGCGAAACGATGCCAAAGGCAAAGAGCTGTAGGGGAAATACCCAGACATAGGCAGCAATGGGAACCGAGATCAACGGGGCGATCGCGGTGGGTAGCCAGTCCAGCCATCGATTCAACACGGGCACTGTGACCAACAGTCCCAACGTTGCCAAAAAACTCAGCTGAAACCCCAAATCAAAAATCCATAGCGGCTGCCACAGCAATAACACCACTGCCGCAAACAAGATCGCACCTAACGGGCGCACCTTCCGTTCGGCGGTCAGGGCAAACAGGGCAATAATCCCCATAATGCCTGCTCGTAAAACGGCGGCTTCCAGACCCGTCAGCCCGACATACAGCAGCAAAACACCCGTCCCCAACGCCATTCTCAGTCGGGCAGGCAGGCGTTGGGTTAGGCTCAAAATCACGCCAATTAACATCGATACCTGAGCGCCAGACGCCGCCAAGGCGTGGGCTAACCCTGCTTGTTTGAATTGATCTTGAATATCAAACGGCACATCCACTGCCCTGCGCCCCATGACCATGGCGCTGAGTAAGGGACCTTCGGGTACGCCCAGTCCATTCACCTGGGCACGGCTAATCCGTTGCCGAATCGACCACAAGGGTGCAGTGGGGGCAGATGATCTGGCGGGACGATCCACTTGATAACCACTTAAGCCCGCAAAGATGCCCTGCCTCGCCAGGTAATGCTGGAAGTCAAAGCCACCTGGATTGGTGGCAGGTTTGGGTCGATACAACGAGCCTCTAATCTCTACCCGCTCTCCGGGATAAAGTCCTGTGCCTTGCAACAGTGGCACGGTCACGTAGACTTTGCCTGTAACGGGCTGAGGTGCAGGTGGGGTTTCGCTGACTGCGTCTGTTTCAGTGGAAAGGGCGATCGCCTCTGTGGCGTTGAGTTCAAACTGAATTTTTTGGTTGCGGGTGAGCCGGGGTGGACTGGCAATTTGCCCGTGAACGTCAACCTGTTGCGCAGGGGCAAACTCACTGGTGCCTGCCAGCAAGCGACTAATATCTGTACTCGCTGGCGCAGGTGTCCGGATCTGCATATAAAAACTGGCTGCAAAGCCGACTAATCCAGCAATTAACCAAATTCGCGATCGCGGCATCGCCCGCCAATATCGCGGCACGATCAACGCAGCGATCGCCCCTGAAGCTAACATCACCCAGGCTCCGGTCGGAATGCCTCTAAATTCGCCAGAAATTCCCGTTAGTAATAGACCTACACCGTAGGCTAGACACACTACAGCCCAATCAATCGCCGTCATCATCCCTGATTCTCAATGCACCCTTCGACTGCCAGTGTTCCCGATGACCATGGCGATCGCTCATCGACAAAGCCTTTTGACAACGACACATTGAGGAAAAAAATAAGCCAGCTCAGCCACATCAGGTATGGTCGAACTGGCTTTCAATGATGTAAAGTCCTTAATTTACCTGCTTCAATCCCTAATTATTTAAGGATCATGGATTAAATAAAACCGAAGAGTTATTTTTGGAAGCGCGGCGTCGCCGCGCTTCCAAAAATAACTTCCGGGTTTTATTTAATTTGTAATCCTAAGATTTGACTTGTTTTGCCATATCCATAAAGCGATTTAGGCTGGGACCTGGACGACGACGACTGGTCGAGCTTCCAGCTGTCACCAGGTAGTTAGGAGAAAACAAAGCAGGTGCCGCTTGTGTAGGTTGAGGTGCGACAGGTTCAACCTTTGCAGGTGCGGGTGCAGGTGCAGGCGCAGGTGTAGCAGGAGCCGCAACCTTCCCATTTAAAGATTCAGGTGCTGCGGTTTCTAAAGCTTTTTCTTTTTTAATCTTTTCTTTCTGGGTAGGTGCGGGAGCTGGTGCCTCAGTAACCGAAGAGGATGAATCATCTTCTAAGAAATACTCAGACTTCTTGAAAATACTGAAAATACCACCCAAGAGAGAAAAAATACCCCCAATCAACTTTTTGATAAGACCCATTATTGCGATCGCTCCTAAACTTTAGCTTAATCAAAATTCCAGCAAGCCCATCCGTACGGACAGAAAATACCAAGAGAATAGATCTATAAGCCTATTCATCAAGTTAATTATGAGATTCTATGTACCCTATATGCAATATTCATCAACACTTTTCCGTGAAGCCTAAATTGTAAGTAGCTATACACACCTCGATCCAGGCTCCGTAAGCAATAACGGCTGACTCAGGAGGTTTCCCAGTTTTGCAGGGGGGATGAGTAAGACTCCCCACTCCTCCCAGTTGGGCTGTAAAGCGCCAGTCTGAGGTAGAGGAACGGCAACAATTTTTATATTTATTTACAATGATCAAGACTGTTTCTCAGTCATTCGCTGTAGCACTACAGATCTGGTGTTGCAAACACGAAATTTTGCAACATGGGGGTTTGGGGGCTGCGCCCCCAAGAGGGGGTAAAACCCCCTCCACCCCCTCTAAAACTTTTAACTTGGTGTACTAGTGTTGCAAACATGAAATTTTGCAACATGGGGGTTTGGGGGCTGCGCCCCAAGAGGGGGTAAAACCCCCTCCACCCCCTCTAAACCTTTTAAGTTGGTGTATTGGTAGGTTTATGCAGCCAGCGAAGGACTGGTGAGGATGGGGGCGCGGGGGCTATACCCCTCCGAGCACTAAACACCCTTATAGCCACTATTCCAACGATTGAAACAAGACGTAATAGTCTAAATGTGTTGAAAGCCGTCATGCAGAGTTTAGCTATCAACATCTAACGCGTGATCTATATGTGATTTACATACGTTTGTATGGTCGGTCGTCATTTAAATACCATTCTCAACGACCCTGGAAAGAGCATGAGAAAGAGGTTTTCTGCGATTGAGCGGAATCTCTGTCTTTTTATGGTTGAGTGCTTCCCCCGATGTTTTTCGGGCATTAAACACCTCAACATTCAGACGATATCCGACATTCCGTACGGTTTGAATTAAACTTGGTTGCCGAGGATCAACTTCAATTTTTTTACGTAACGACAACACATGGGTATCGACCGTGCGATGGTTATCGATCGCATCGGGCCATGCTTTGCGCAAGAGTTCTGATCGACTTAGGGGTGCGCCCCCTGCCTGTGCCAGGACATACAACAAACTAAATTCTTGGGGGGTCAGATCAATAAGATCCTCTTTAAATCGAACTCGCCGTTGAATTAGGTCAACCTTGAGGTCTCCATAATCTAAAAACGCGGGAGCGGTCGTCGAGCGATGGCGGCGGGTGAGCGCCTCAACCCGAGCCAAAAACTCTTGCATACCAAAAGGTTTGGTTAAATAATCATCTGCTCCAGCTTTCAGACCTTCAACAATATCAGACTCAGTGTTGCGGGCAGACAACATGAGAATTAGCGGGTGTTCTTGGCGTTGGAGCCATCGGCAAAACTCCAAACCGTCTCCATCCGGCAATTCTGAATCGAGGATAACCAGGTGCGGCTGGCGGCTCTGGAACACCTCTCTACCTTGCTGAAGGTCAGCAGACTGATACACCTCATATCCCACCTGCTGCAAGTGCCAGCCAAGCAGCGATCGCAAATGAGGATTGCCCTCAACGATTTGGATACAAACAGATCCCACAGTGTCAGGCGTAATTTTGGGTTAGCGAGTTTCAGGTTATCAGAGTCGTTGTGTGGTTTTTTGTAACTGTAGCTACTTCGAAGACTTCTGTTTTCCAGTTTGAGTAAATTTTAGACGGACTCAGTCCATTTCGGCATCGATAGCGGGTGGAATAGAGAGGCGACGACTCTGCCGTCGCCCTCTCAAACAGAATTAAGTTTGATTTAATGTACGATTCTCAGTGGAGACGTTTCGGTCAATCCCGATTGAACAGGGACGAGATATAGCAATCCCCAATAAGATTGTGCGTGACCCACTCCGAAGGGGTGTGCTCCTCACAATCCGCTTATCTCATAGCTCATGTAGAACTGCTATATATAGGTGGTCGGGCTGAAGGGCTGCAACTCCTCATCCAGCAACATTATTCTTATAAGATTGCTATAGTTTCGTTGTGGTTCATCTACACATATGTTGCTCATTCTCTCTGCCACGACCGTTAACCCGCTTGTTGAAAATCTATTATTTTTAGCGATCGCCACGAGTTTCCTCATTGGGGTTGGCTGGAAATACCGTCATTCGCCACCTTTCAGCTTGCCCCGCAACCTGCCCCGATGGTTTGCCACCTGGTTGGTTGTGGTTTTGTTCGTTGGTATTTTAGTCCCTATCGTTGCGATCGTCTTTGGCTGGTTTGGCTTAGGAAATAACAGTGTTTTACAAGCATTTCTACCTTATTTTCTGATGCTTGGGTTGCAAATTCTCTCCGAAAATACAACCTTAAGGTACTTTCGTTCTTGTGTTTGGGTTATTATTCCTTGCTTATATATTCCCTATCGGGTATGGCAACTTTATACAGGCATAGAGCTGATTAGTACCGATGCCAATCTACTTTGGGTTAGGCAGCTACTGATGCTGGAGATTTGGTTTTGGCTGTTTAATTACGGTGTTCATCTCTCCCAACTGCCCAACCTTTTACGGTGGGATACTCAATCTCAACTTTTTCCCAATCAGAAAGTGTCTACCTCGGGTTAGGCTAAACTTGCTGCTGGAAAGGCTTAACAACTGCTGCCACACTTCTGGCAAGCCTATGCAGACTAGGCGATCGCCCTCGAATAAATATTAATAAATATCACGATTGTAGGGATACTAAATATTAAGTTTTTATAGGAAACGTGATTAACAAATTAACGAGTCTTTCCTGAATCATCGGAGATTCAAATCATTTCCGGTGCGTACTGAAATTAATTGTGGCTCACAAGGTTTTCAACCAGCAGATTATTGATGTAAAACGTGCCAAAAGAAACGGGATTTAAGCGTTAGCATTTTGCCAACGCTGCCCTAGCGAACTCAAAAACGAAATGCTTGGAGCCGGGCAGCCCATCCCTATAATTTTGTATTTACTTCCTAAAAAAGATCTGCTAATTTCGTCGAGGGTAGGTTAAAGTGAGATTATTTTGTCCGTATTTCTGGATATCCACACTATGATTTATTTAGTCTAAGTTAATGTGGCTAGATCCATTCTTTAATAACTCCCCTGAAATCTTTCCACGTCCTGAAGTCGTCGTCGCATCTCAGTCTAAATTTTGGTTTTCAGTGGGGCATGTTAGCAAACTTTGTTCAAGATGATTTGGCTCTAAGCGCTAGCCACAGTGTGAGGATTAAGTACTAATGAGCGGTGACACCACGGCATTTTTGGCGGGCTGTGCGATTACAGGAGTAGCAGCAGTGTTGCTACTGCGGGGTGGGCTGATTTCTGAACAATCTCGAGTCCCGTCGATGCAAACCCCACCTGCAACGTCGTTGCAGCAAGTTCCTCCATCGTCGCTTTCAGCGCCGGGTGTGCCCCTAACGTCTGACCAGCAGTGGCAACTCGAACGGGAATTAGACCAACAAAAAACTCTGACAGCAGATTTAAAAAATCAACTCGAACTGCAAAAAACGACAACCGATGATCTGAAAACGTCGTTAGAGCGGCAACAAAATGATACAGAAACGATCATTACCCAATTGCAGCAAAAGGTTGAGACGCAGCAACGCATACTAGACACGATCGCTGTGCAACAACAGATCAGTGCGGCTGATGTTGCCCGTTCGTCTGACAATCGGCTGACTCTATCAGAACAACTCCAACTCGCAAATCTGCCACAGCAACAACCTGTCAGGTTTCAAAATACGCTGCTTTGGGTTGTTGGCGTCACCCTGATCGTCCTGGCGTTGGGTGGGGGTGTTATTTTGGTGATTTTAATTGTGTTGCTTGTTCAGTCTCAACGCCGTTACCCCCGTCCGATGCATGTGATCCACCCCATGCCACCCCCTTACGTACTGCCTGAACAAGCCCTCTTACCATCTCAGACGCGATCGCCCAGACGTACCAGTCAGATTGAAATCTACGAAGATTAAACCCGTTCAGGATTCTCATCAAAATACTGTTTTGGGAGAGTGCGGCTCTGCTGCACTCTCCTAAAACGATGTGGGTTTGAATTTTGCAAGGCTCTTTTAACCGCTCTATATAATCAACCTAATTTCAGTGCCATAGCAGGGGTGCAGAGGCTTAGCCTCTGCACCCCTGCTATTGTTAAAAATCACCCCTCTGATTTGAACTTAGGTCTTTGCGCCGTGGCATGATTAAGCTGGGTGTTTTGGCTACCGACTCTGTAGTCCACCACTATGTCGGTTTTGAGTATGCCGACGCCGTTGTATTGTGTAGGCAAATTCTTAAGATTCTCATGATTAATACCCTGAAATATACGCTTAGAGCCGCAATACTCACTTTGGTTGCGACGGTCTCATTATGGGTAAGTCCTGGCTGGTGCGCTCAACCGGCATCTGCCAGTATGCTGATTGCCAACCTGCCTGCGGGCAATGCAATCACGGATGGCAAAGCAATCCTGAGATATGCTTTACCAATCGACAACCCGACTGTCCGCGAACTCCAGAAGTCGATTGAAGATATCTCTGAGACTCTGCGAATTAGCCGCAAACGGTTGACGGCTATCAATAGCAACTTAAAACTGGCAGACCGGATCGTCACCACCAAACAGGATGTGCTGTTAGCCAAGATTCCCGACGATCGCAAACCTGAAGCAGAAGCGGCGATCGCCCAAATGCAACAATTGCTGGGTGACATGCACCAGGCCGTCGAGACTCAAGATAAAGAAACTATCTTAAGCAAGCGCAGCCAGTTTTTAGAACAGGTTGGGGTTTTGGAAGCGCTCATGGTGACTCAGTTTCCCTTTGAGGTGCCAGAAGCCTATAGTCAGTTGCCTCAGCTCAAAGGTCGCGCAACCATTGCCGTCAAAACTAACAAAGGCGACATGACCGTTGTGGTTGACGGCTATAGTGCCCCCGTCACCGCCGGTAATTTCGTTGATCTGGTGAAACGTGGCTTTTACAATGGCTTGGCGTTCACCCGAGCAGAAGATAATTATGTGTTGCAAATTGGTGATCCACCCGGCAAAGAAACTGGGTTTATTGACCCAGGCACCAAACAATATCGTGCTATTCCTCTGGAAATCTTGGTGAAGGGAGACAAAGAACCCACCTATGGCATCACCCTGGAAGATGCGGGTCGTTATTTAGATAACCCAGTTTTGCCCTTTTCTGCCTATGGTGCGTTGGCAATGGCTCGCCCCGGCAATGACCCCAATGGTGGCTCCTCTCAGTTTTTCTTCTTTTTGTTTGAACGCGAACTCACCCCACCGGGCTTTAATCTGCTAGATGGACGGTATTCCGTGTTTGGTTATGTCACTCAAGGCAGCGACGTGTTAGAGAAACTCAAACAGGGCGACCAAATCGAATCGATGACCGTGGTATCGGGTATCGAAAATCTCCAATAGCATTCATGGTAGTGTTTCAAACTTATGGTTAATTTTTTGGAAAGGCGCGCGCCGCGCGCTTTTTCAAAAAATTAACAACAGATCTAGACCATCACCGCTACATGTTTAAATTTTAAAACGTTGTATGGCGCGGCTCAGCCGCGCCATACAACGTTTTCTATGGATTTGAGCCTTCTTAATTCTCTTTCCCAAGAAGGCACCAGTTTGAAAATTTCCCGTTTGTGGGTGACGCTTTCCCTAAAGAGCAGGGATTTAAGCAAATCTCCGACAGGTTTTTAGCAAAGAATTCACCATTTAGAGAGGATTCAACGCCGTTTTCAACTTAATTATCGGCTTGAGTTTGGGATTGAGGTTCGTCTTCAGGATGATCTAAAGGCAAATTTGCCAGAAAAGCCTGAAGTCTCATGCGATGAATGTAAGGCCATCCGCCCTCGGTTTCAATGTCTTTTAACAGCTTATAGAGTGCCTGACGATTATCTGGCAACGCATCTTGAAACAAGCCATCTCGAATCTCACGATGCAAATTCTCTAGCATTCTTAAAAGCGCCAATAGGTCGCGATCGCTGTCCTGGCGCAGGTTTGCTGAGTCTCTAACCAGTTGGGCGATCGCTCTCAAATCATGGGGTAAAGACTCCTGACACAACACATCCTGACGACTATCCTGATCACTCATTGACTTACTATTCTCCCGTCTTGGCTAAGAGCCTAACCTAAAATACTTGACATAAATATTGGACAAGACACAATTTTCAGCGTTTCCTACGTCAAGTGCAATTTATTTCTTAGGTCAAAACAAGGGTACAAGGTCTTGTAAAATTCATATGTGATCTTGCATAAGTTCGCAAAGGCTTCTTTGGAGAGGTCGTTAATGTATCGTCTGAGGAAATTTATCGCCTACAGACATACTTGAAGGCAAAGTTGGCAGTCCTTTTCCAGCTATCCTACCTGACGGAATAGATAAATTAGATTTTGAAGATTGCTACTTTACTTGATCCATTAATAGAAGCCTAAATCTTTAAGATTGAAATAAATGACATTGGTAGGGATCTTTTATATTTCACATCAGAATTGAGGTTGACCATGAGGTACCGCGCTCTTATCGTTGCATTCTTGGCACTATGCTTGGGTGTACTTACTGCTTGTAGTGAAGGTCCAAGTGCTGATGGACCCCTTACTTATGAACAAATCAGAGGTACGGGTCTGGCAAATACTTGCCCCCAACTTGGCGAAACCAGTCGAGGTTCGATTCCTCTTGAAAAAGGACAGTCTTACGTTTTGAGAGACTTGTGCTTAGAACCAGTTAACTTCTTTGTTAAAGAAGAACCCTCCAGCAAGCGCCAGCAAGCCCTCTTTGTTGCTGGTAAACCGATGACTCGTGCAACATCGACGATCGATCAAGTCAGCGGCACATTGGCATCTAACTCTGACGGTAGCCTAACTTTCTATGAAGAAGATGGCTTCGATTTTCAGGCTATCACCGTACTTCTTCCCGGTAACGAACTGGTTCCTTTCTTGTTCAGCATTAAAGGATTAGTTGCAACCACCCAACCCGGTCTAGATAGTATTAACACCTCTACCGATTTTGAAGGAAACTTTAAAGTTCCTTCCTACAGAACCTCCAATTTCCTTGACCCTAAAGGTCGGGGCTTAACCACAGGTTATGGTGCGGCAGTCGGTCTTCCTGCTACGGATAACGAGGAACTGGCACGGGAAAATATGAAGAGATTCGATACCGGAACGGGCTCAATCTCTCTGCAAATTTCCAAGGTGAATAGCGCCACTGGCGAAGTTGCCGGTACGTTTGAGAGCATTCAGCCATCTGACACCGACATGGGCGGTAAAGAACCTATGGATGTCAGAGTCCGTGGTCTGTTCTATGGCCGTGTCGAGCCATCTGCTGCTTAGATCAGCCAATTCGCTGTTCAGTAGCTAATTTTCTAAAGAGGAGGGCGATCGCCCTCCTCTTTTTAATTTCTAGTGCTGTGTGGGTTGACTTAGTACGGTGTGGTGGGGCAGCGCCCCACCACACTGTTTCTGTATTTAACGAACTTGCACACCGCCATATATTTGGGCGAATTTACTAAAGCCAATGGGCGTTTCTTCACAGTGTGGCGCTACGTACTCACAGCCCACGTTAATTCAGGCTTTAAACAGCACCCATTTCGTATCTTTCTTTCGTAAATCTACGTAGAAAATTAATTACACTGTGTAGAAGGTATGCCAATCTATGAAAAGAACAGCGGCATAACGGCTAATCCACTGGGGTTAGCTTCCAGATGCAAGCTCAATACCTAAGTCTTCTACCCATAATCAGGCTTCTGTCATCGGCTATCTACCAAAATCGTTCCAAGCATAGGGTTAGTCAGCCGTTCCTCGTTTGCTCAGTATTTTTTGATACAGAGTCACTCTAGCTATGTAAGCTTGTCCTCAACCTTTGCAGATCAGGGCATCAAGTCCACAGTCAATTCGTATGGCTACGACTGACTCACCGATGTGCGCCAGAATCAACTTTAAGGATAGGATAACGAGCATGATGCCTTCGCCTCAAACCTCAGACATCAATAGTTCCGAAATCAAGACATCCCAGCAATCTAACAGCCAAAAACCTACATTCGGGGTCTCGTCCAATCTCGTCTCATCAGACTTACACAATCGAGATTTACGAGGAACAGACCTGAGTGGAGTCGATCTCAGACATGCCAATCTTAGAGGCGCTGACTTACGAGGTGCAATTCTTAGCAAAGCCGATCTCAGAGGGGCAACCCTGAGTGGGGCAGATCTCAGAGGAGCAACCTTAACGCGGGTGATGCTTCACAGCGCAACACTCAGCGGGGCGATTTTTAATGGCGCGGATTTGAGTGGTGCTACCCTAAGTGGTGCTACCCTCTGGGATGCCAATCTGAGTGGCGCAGTGTTACACCGTGCCAACCTCAAAGATGCCAACCTGAGCGGTGCAGATTTAAGCGGCGCAGACCTGAGAGGGGCAATTTTACAAAACGCCGATCTAAGAAATGCCAACTTAAAACGCGCTAACTTATGGGGAACGAATCTCTCCAGTGCAAATTTGAGCGGTGCTAACCTCAGTAGAGTCGATTTGAGCAATGCTAATTTGACCGCAACCAATTTGTGGGATACAGACCTGAGTAATACGGATCTAAGCAGTTGCATCGTCGAAGATGCCAGATTTGGCATCAATGCAGGTTTATCTGAAACCGTTAAAGCTGATTTACTCCAGCAAGGGGCTGTGTTTACCAAACTGCCTAAAGAGCAAAAAAGTATGCAACACCCCCGTGATGATGCGTACAACGTTTTAAAGCGTGCGTTAGAACTGCGCCAAGTTAACACATCGTTACGACAGCAAAACTTGGTTTACAAGACTCATGCTGACACCTTACCTGATCTTGCTTCCCTACCCACCAATCGCCCTATTACCGAAAACACCTTGATCGTTGTAGATACTGATATGCCTCCCATCGAGGCGGATTTTGATATGCCGTCTATGAGTCTGGACTTCGATGCGTCTGCCGATACCAGCAACCCACTGAGTGACATTCATAGTGGCATTCCCAGTGACATCTATGGGGACGGTGAATCGCCCCATTCAGTCGATTCTACTGGCGGGTATATTTCTCCCTTGGCTCGAACAGCCGCAGAAATCCGTAAGCGTCGCGATCGCTTAAAAGCGAAGCAAAAGCGAGCATCGGTTGGCTATAGCAGATAAGAGGCGCGACCGTACTCCCAGGAAAGCTGTCGGCTCAAGCCATAGTTTCAGATTGCCCCGTTCCTATAGAGATGGCGGCATCTCAAACGACGTATTCATCAACCTGAACCAGGAGGCTGATCTATGTTCCACATATAGCGGATGAGAAAATTTTTTGTAAGGATTTCATGAAATCCTTCTTTCATTTCGCAAAGATTTGCCTGAGTTTTTTCCGCAATAACCGTGGTGAGGTACTATCAGGATCTTAGTTTTATCCGTAGTACATAACTTGGACACTTATTCCAAAAAAATAATCTCAAGTTTCACAACTGGGATAGACCCAGAGACCACGCTGGTTGTCATCCGGCTTTTCTAATAGAGTGAGCAATTTTGAATTGAAACGGAGTCTAGTAGTAAAACTCATGCATGGGGGTGCAGGCTAACCTCTACGTATTTGTTAATTATTTGTGAACGCTATAGCAGTTTTGATCTCGATTGATCTTAGGTAGGTAACAACATGCCACTTCAACCAGAGATTCTCCAGGAATACGATCCGAATCGTGTAAAGTCTCAATCAAGGTTCAGCTATTCTGTCTCCGTAAAATTATCTACTATTAAGCAGCTTGTTACATTAATCTTGACAGCGCTATCGTTTTTGTGTAGTTCGTTTAACCTTGCTCCGTGTCAAGTCCACACGCATTTCACACCGAGTTGTACTCTGTATAGTTTCAGTAAAAATGCAGTTGTGAATCATTTGCCGAAAAGAATAGCTTTAATGTGCAACTCAGGGTTTAATCTGCTCAAGTGGAACTGCACAACATTGGGAAATAGGGTTCTCTTGCGCTCTGCTCGGATAGAGAGCTTTTGCATCAACAGAAATTTGATCAGAATTGGCTTTAATTACTCGCTCAGGTGTACCGTTTGGTAGCCTGAACTGCTTCTTCGACCGTCCGAAAGCAAGAGCTTGATGGACTTAATTGTTAGAAATTGCTGTTTTTACCTGAAATCTCGTCATGTATACTCCAGTAGCCAATGAACTTAAAAGTGAAAGCTTGCAGTTGTTGCGAGAGTACCAAAAAACTCCTTCACCTGAACTCCGAAATCGACTTGTGCAGCTAAACTTTGGCTTAGTCCGAAAAGAAGCGCATCACTGGGTCAATCAATGTACAGAAAGTTACGAAGATTTGCTGCAAGTTGGAAGTTTGGGGCTGATCCGAGCGATTGAACGCTTCGATATGTCTAAGGGTCACGCGTTTAGCTCATTTGCCATTCCCTACATTCGTGGTGAAATTCAACACTACCTACGCGACAAAGGGTCGCCGGTCAGAATTCCTCGTCGTTGGCAAGCCTTACAGCATCAAGCAACGGGCGTCGTTCGAGAGTTTCAAGCAAAGTTCCATCGGTTTCCTTCAGATACAGAAATCGCAACCGCTTTAGAGATTTCTGTGCAAGAGTGGCAAGAGATCAAACTAGCCTGTCGCAACCGCGCCCCTCTGAGCTTGGATGCACCCATGAGAGACGAGGAAGATGGCTCTACCTCATTGGGTGATTTAATTCCAGATAGCCAGTATCGTAGTTTTCAATTGGCACAGGAAGACCAGATCCGTTTACAACAGGCTTTGGTGCAACTAGAAAATCGGACTCGCGAGGTTTTGGAATTCGTCTTTCTATATGATTTGACTCAAAAAGAGACGGCTGAGCGCTTAGGCATTAGTGCGGTAACCGTTTCTCGGAGAGTCAAGAAAGGCTTAAAATTGCTGCAAAAAGCCATGGTTGGAGTTAATAACTAACCGTTAAGCGCTTAATGCTTCAGTCATTATTTGCCAGTGGTGATTGTCGGATCTCTGTTTAAAAGAAATCGGGCATCCAGGGGGACATGCCGCTAAATACCTGGTGAGCCGTTGTCAGGGCTGTAGGCGTGGCATCAAGCATTCCCAATCGTTGCAATTGGTCAGGTGTAAATAAGCCGCTGTAAAGGGGTGCTAAGCCACTCACACTTGTTTTGAGTTCACCTTTGCCTCCCTTTTTTACATCACCGATGCCATTGGCAACTGTGAGGATAACTTTACCGTTATTGCTGGGAAGTAAGGCATCTTGGATGTCTAGATGCAGTTCTGCTTGCAGTCCTGGGGTGTAGCCTCGTTGTTCTAAAGCTTGAGCAACGTTGACCAGACGTAGCATCCAACGTTCAGCAAACTTTAGATGGGCGGTCTGTTCAGGTAAAAGCAGGGGAAGCGAGGCGATCGCGGCTCCTCGCCATTTCACTTTATCCACCTGAGAACGATGATTTGCCAGGAATGACCATAACCCTTTACTGGCGGTAGGGGTAAGGGCGACCCAATCTTTAACCGTCAGGATAGAGCCTGTGGGGGTACGCTCTTGAGAAAAGATGATGTAGCCTTGAGGTTGCGTTGTGCTACCTAAAAGGTAGGCATGAATAACTTCCTCTCGCTGCGGTTGGAAAATTCCTTTCCAGATAGCAGGATGGCGATCGAGATTGCCATTTTCGTGTTGTGCGTGTTGCTGATAGAGGGGCAGAAAGATATCGTCAGTATTTAAATTGCTCAAATCAATCGGTTCAACCGGCAGCGATCGCTCTTTTATCTGAATCGTGTGGGGTGCGATCTCCCAATCGCAATAGTGCCCGCCTTGTTCATATCCAGCTTTGCGATAAAGCTGTTGGGCTGCCGGATAGAGGACGGAAATCGGGGTTTCTCGGTCATACAATTCTTCAAGCACTGCCTGAATAAACGCGATCGCCACACCAGAACCGCGTTCTTCTGGCGCAATGCCAACCGATGCAATACCGCCCATGGGTACCGATCGCCCCTGCCACCATTGACCCATGGGAACAATGGACAAGGCACCCACCATTTTGCCGTGACGACGCATCACCCGAAAATTTTCAAGTCCAATGTGATGCAGATATTGGTCTTCTTGCTGAGCAGGGGTAATAAAACATTGCGCCAGTAGTTTACTGAGTTGTGCTGCTTCTGTGGCATCGGTTAGGGCACTGTATTCTAAATCTGGGGTGATGCGTTTGGCTTGCATTAGTAGATAGTTGATGGATCTTATACATTTTGGCATTGCTGAATCCAGCTATGAAATTTGGTGTGGGTGCCGCGCTTCGCGCGGCACCCACACCAAATTTCATAGTTCAAATCAGAAACGTCTACATCGCGCTTTGCGCCTGGATAGTTGTTGAGAGAGAGCCGCGCTCCGCGCGGCTCTCTCTCAACAACATGTACTTTACGCCAGTGAGAATGGTTAGCTCACAGATGCCAGTTCGAGCGTTGGATAGTCGATGTAGCCTTTCTCATCTCCACCATAAAAGGTAGAGCGATCGTATTCATTCAATGGAACGTTAAGGGCAAATCGTTGGGGTAAGTCTGGATTGGAGATAAACCAGCGACCATAAGCAATCAGATCTGCATCTCCAGCGGCGATCGCGGCATCTCCTAATTCTCGGTCATAGCCACCGGCTGAAATAATCGTGCCATGGAACAGAGACCGAAAATGCCGTGCGGTCAAATGCATTGCCGATTCGTGCGATGTGCCATCTTGTCGTGGCTCAATAATGTGCAGATAAGCTAGTCCAAAGGGATTCAGCGCATTGGCAACATAGTCGAAAATTGCGCCGGGGTCGGAATCATTCATATCGTTGAACGTGCCGCTGGGAGAAAGGCGCAGACCGACGCGATCGCCTCCCCATACCCCTACTACAGCTTCGACCACTGCCAACAAGAACCGTGCTCGATTTTCAACGGAACCACCATATTCATCCGTGCGATGGTTGGAGCCATCCCGCAAAAATTGATCGATGAGATAGCCATTCGCCCCGTGAATCTCTACGCCATCAAACCCCGCCGCCAGAGCGTTTTGCGCCGCTAAGCGATAATGCTCAACAATCATAGGAATTTCTACCGTTTCTAAGGCGCGCGGCGTCACAAACGGTTGCATTCCGGTATACGTACTTGCCATCCCTTCAGGGGCGATCGCACTAGGAGCCACAGGCAACGCACCATCGGGTTGCAAAGACGGGTGAGAAATCCGTCCAACATGCCAAAGTTGCAGAAAAATGCGTCCTCCATTCTGATGCACAGCATTGGTGACCAACTGCCAACCAGCCACCTGTTCAGGCGAATAAATGCCTGGTGTATCGGGATACCCCATTCCTTGGGGCATAATTTGCGATGCTTCTGTCACAATTAACCCTGCTGAAGCCCGTTGGGCATAGTACGTAGCGTTTAAGTCAGTCGGGACGAAGCCAGCACTGGCTCGATTACGAGTCAAAGGAGCCATCACCAGACGGTTGGGTAAATCGTACGCTCCGAGCTTAACCGGAGAAAGAAGATGCAAATTAGGTGTCATAAAGTTTATAGCCTTCTAGAAGAACAAGATGAATAGCAGATTTGCGCATGGTCAACGCCCGCATATGGTTGTCGATGAAACCGGAAGCGTCACAGGCAACACTATCTTCGCAATCTGCAACATTGTGGTTAGTCCCTTAAAACCTGGATTTTCGCGCCCTCAGGCGCGAAAATCCAGCAGTTCGAACTTCTAAGCGACCTGACTGACCGCATTGTGATCAGCCAATAAAGCCGTTAGCTTATTGACCAGCGTCGCTTTAGGGGTAACTCCGGTAACCTGGTCAACCACTCGACCATTTTGGAAGAAAAGCAGGGTGGGAATAGCTTGGATGTGGTACTCCGTTGCAATGCGATCGTAATCGTCAATGTTTAATTTGCTGATAGTGGCGAGCCCAGCAAATTCTTCTGCCAGCGACTCCACCATCGGTCCTACGACACGGCAGGGACCACACCAAGGTGCCCAAAAGTCAACCACGACAGGAACTGAACTGTTGAGCACAACCTGTTCAAAATTGTCATTGGTGAGGGTGATTGGTTTGTCAGACATCGTGAAATACCTCCGTAAAGGATAAGTTGGGCTGTCACCGGAGGGCACGGTGTGCAACCAGAGATAAATCAATTCAGTGGAAGTGTGGGGTGGTGTTCTAGATAGGGAGAGGTTTTTTGAACCGTTCACGGCGTAAGCGGTTCAAAAAAACATATTTGAAATACAACCTATGCAACACAACCCAGTCGAGTACGGTTCATATCGATCAGCGTTCAGGTTACTGCGAGCAAAACTGTAGTGAATTTTGTTATCCAACTCAACGTGATGAGGCTATACCCTAAGTTTATGCCGCTTCAATCCAGAAGAAAGATAAACACTCAAGCAACCATTTAACTATGATGATAGATGAGACCTGTCTTGAAAGTCAAGTACTTATTTAACTATTTAAGCAGGGCTGTTCAGGGGTAGAATGGAGAAGACTGTACTTTTGGTATGACCAACTTTGGTTATTGCCATCTCTGGTATGACCTATGTCTTTATCTGTGTCTCCTCGTCTTGATACTGAGCAACGAGCAAAGATTTTTGCAGCCCTTGCTGACCCCACTCGTTTACGAATTGTAGAAATGCTGGCTGAACAAGGAGAAATGAGTGGATCGGAGGTTGCAAGTCAAGCAGGAATTAGTCTTGCACTCTTCTGTCATCACTCCAAGACGTTAGCGGAAGCAGGGCTAATTCAAATTCGCAAAGATGGGCAAACGAAATATAACTCGCTCAATCTAGAGCTATTAAGCGACTGTTTCAGCAGTTTTAATCGGCTAGCCTGTCAAAATTCGGTATCCGACAATGCCCTCAATTCAACAGATTAACCATGCTTTAAAAACAAAATAGGTCAGATGATGTTTGAGAGCTATGCGAAGCACGATTCTCAAACATCATCTGATCCACAGACACGTTAAGATTCTCACAAAAATAACTTGAATAAGTTTTTTGGAAGAGTACGGCGGAGCCGCACTCTTCCAAAAAAGTCGTGGGTTTTAATTTTGTAAAGATCCTTTAATTGGTGGGTAGCGCTTTGCGCCCAGATAGATTCCGGTTGTTGAGAGAGAGCCGCGCTCTGCGCGGCTCTCTCTCAACAACTTATACGCGAGTTTTCATCACGGGTACTCTGGTTTGGGCGTAACCCTGTTTGAGGTAGCGCAACACTCGTTGTCGTCCTTCTGAGGCTGCGCGAAAATCTGGCTTTAGCTGCACGGCTTTATCGTAAGACACCAGAGCCGCTTCATATTTTTTCAGCGTTTCCAACACTCTGCCTCGATCATTCCATGCCCAGTAGTTTTCTGGTTGGATTTGAACCACTTTGTTGTATGACAGTACGGCTTCTTTATAGCGTTTCAGCTGTTCCAGTAAAGTGGCTCGCTTGAACCAGGCAAGGTGGTCATCTGGTTGGATCTGGACAACGTGGTTATATGACTCGATCGCTCCTTCATAGTGGTGCAACTTTTCTAATGCCATGCCTCGCATTAACCATGCCAGCGTATCGTGAGGTTGATCGGCAATGGTGCGATCGCATGAGGCGATCGCTTCTTCATAGTGCTGTAACTCGTACAGTTCATCGACCTGTTTCAGTTGGCTTAACACACGCTTGCGACTGTCGGACGCCAGCTTAAAATCTGGCTTCAGTTGTACTGCCCGATCGTAAGAATTAACGGCATCTTGGAAGCGTTGGGAATGCTCTAACACTCTTCCCCGGTCATGCCATGCCCAATAGTTATCGGGTTGAATCTGGATCACCTTGTCATACGATTGCACTGCATCGTCATAGCGCTGGATATTCTCCAAGGCTTTACCACGCTTAAACCATGCCAGATAATCATCCGGCTGGATCTGAATCACCCGATCGTAGGACTCAATGGCTTCTTCATAAGCCTGCATGTTTTCTAGCGCCATGCTGCGCTTAAACCAAATTAAATAATCTTGTGGAACCGCTTGAATCGCTTTATCGTAGCAAGCGATCGCTTCTCGATAGCGCTGTTGGTTAAACAACTCATCGCCCCGTTCTATCCAGACTAAGTGTCCATCCAGTCTCATGTCCTTAAAGGTCGGCATGATCACGGTGGCATGGTTGACGGGGGCGATACTTCGGAGGGCAGCCAATGCCTCTGCTGCGGATTGATAACGTTGGCGATAGTCATAGCGAATCATCTTGTCTAAGATGTCCGCAAATTCCGAACTCATTTGAGCTTTATCACGCCAAAGAATTTCCCCAGTTCTAGGGTTGTCGGGCAACTGACTGGGATAGAGACCTGTTAAGGCTCGTAATCCGACCATGCCAATGGCATAAATATCGCTACTGTAGCGAGGTTTTCCGGCAAGTTGTTCGTTGGGCATGTAGCCACAAGACCCTACTGCAATCGTGATGCTTGACTCTCCCTCAAAATCTTGAGGGGGAATGCCACCGATTTGCTTGACTGCACCAAAATCAATTAATACAACTTTTTGATCGCTACTGCGGCGAATCAAATTGGACGGTTTAATGTCTCGGTGAATTACCTTTTGCTCATGGACGAATTCTAGCGTCGTCAAAATGTCGAGCAAGAGAGTGATCACCTGATCCTCATCAAAACAGGTACCCCGTTTCATTTCTCGGCTGAGAACGGTACCTTCAACAAATTCTTGAACCAGATAGAATTCCTGAAGCTCTTCAAAGTGGGCAAACAGCTTGGGAATTTGGTTGTGATTGCCTAATGTATATAAGACTTCGGCTTCCTGGTTAAACAACCGGCGTGCAATCGTTAAGGTCTTCTCCTCAGAGACTTGAGGCTTGAGTTGCTTGACAACTACCTGAGGTTTTCCAGGAAGATGCCAGTCCTCAGCGAGGAAGGTGCGACCAAACCCTCCTCCGCCCAGGTACCGTATGATCTGGTATCGTCCACCAACGGTTTTTCCTAACATAAAGGCAGATGTAAATGTGAAGAGTATCCTCTGAGAACTATCCAATCCTGGTGTCTAACGTTAGACCGATCCATTAAGAACAAACGAAAAAGGGTAAACGTCTTAAAAAAGGGATTCCCGATAGTTTGTTCTAGCTGTTTTGGTGCTGTTATTCATCCATTAATTGAACGATTTGAGAGGAGTTTACGAAGAAGCTAAACCCTGATATCCAAACAGAATGACAGTTATTAAGTAATTAATGCTTCAGTAACTATCGGTATCTAGCCATAGCCAAGGAAATTGCCGTCTTTGAACTTATTCGTGCAATCACACGCTGTTACCAATCTACACTCTCCAGTATTCCCCACCTTTCGATAAAGCTGACTATAAATTGAGTCAAGATTAGGTGAAACTTTTCGCTTTCTTTTGAAAGAATCCGGAATTTTACGGAGATTAATGATTCAGTATTACGCAATCAAGCGCTTGTAAATCCGGAGTACAGGAAATTACGGAGTTCGGAATTTATAGATCGCAAGAGAATAAAAGATACATCCAATCATCCTTCCTAGCTCAGTACAAGAGTGGCTTGGCTCAGTACAAGAGTGATGCCAGGTGTAAGCATTATGCGCTAATGGCTTGTGAGAGGCGCACCTCAAAGGGGTGCGCCTCTCACAAGCTGCTGATCGGACAACTCATTTAGGACTGCTATAGAATGTAAAACTGTAGTAGTCCCATCGGGTTGATGTTAGGGAGTTGGATGTTTTTACGGCTCTAATATTGGACTTTCTATCCTTCCAATATGGGCGCTATATTGAGTTAACCGAACATTTCGTTAAACATGGAAAAGAGTTCATCCCATCGTGGTGCCAAAACGACGACTCACCAGGTTTCGAAAGGGAAAGCGGTAGTAAAGCCAGAGCTAATTATGTCTCTGACCCTGGGGGACTATGCTCATCAGGTGATTCATGAACAGTATCATCGGATTATCAAGCAAGAACGGCGGGTTTTAGCGGACAAAGATCCCGAACATTTACACCAGATGAGGGTTGGGACACGTCGTCTGCGGACTGCGTTACAAGTTTTTGAGTGTGCGATCGATTTGCCTAAGGCTGCTGGCGTCAAACACGTCGGGGCGATCGCCAAAGTTCTGGGTAAATTACGCGATTTGGATGTACAAATCGATGTTTTGAAAACTCGCTATTATCCTCAGCTGAGTAAGTCTGAACAAGCGACACTTGACTCTGTGCTGGCTACGTTAGCAAAACGGCGACGAAAAGCTTTCGCTGGGGTTGAGTACACGCTAAAACGGACGAAATATCGAAATCTCAAGACAACTTACAACGCCTGGTTAAGCCATCCTGACTACAAACCACTGGCACAACAGTTGTTATTGCCTCTTATCCCCTCGCTTTTGAGTCCGTTGCTATCGTCGCTATTGCTCCATTCGGGGTGGCTGATTTCAACCCATAATCTGTCAGACCAGAATAGTGTCATGTTGCATGATCTACGAAAAGTCAGCAAACATGTGCGTTATCAGGCAGAGTTTTTTGCCCAGTTTTATGGTGAGGAGTTTTCAACCTGGCTAGAAGAAATTAAGGCTATTCAGGAGAATTTAGGGCTTGTGCAGGATGGGCAGGTGTTGCTCCATTCCCTGGCTGAAGAGTTACCGGCAGCAACGCGTTTGCCAGAGCTAGAAAACATTATTCACAAGCAACAAAATCAGGCATTGTCGGACTGGGAGACGACTCGACAGAAGTATCTAGAACCGACGTTTCATCAACAATTGCACCACATGCTGTTAGAGATAGGCTCGTGAGTCGTTTGCTATAAACGTAGAAATCAAGAGCTTTACCTAATGTGCTTTTCAGCCATGCTCGACCGGAAGTTTATGTTTGGCAGCGCGGCGATGCGAATGTGTGGGGATTAGGGGATGCCTGAAACGGGTTGCTTTCCCTGGTGTAGGACGTTTCAAGCATTCTCTGATGGTGCTCCTGGCTTAATAGTAGGTTACTCTTTTCTACGGAAGTAGTCGTGTGGTGTTAAAGGATGATTGGAGCGTCAGGTGATGTCCTGGATCTGTTGTTAATTTTTTGGGAAGGTGCGCGCCGCGCACCTTCCCAAAAAATTAACAACAGATTTGAAACACTACTGAGCGTCAAGAATACTGGAATTGTCCGGGTTAGGGTAGGTAAACCTGTATGTTTGCTATGGGCGATCGCATTATTAACTCAGTCTGAAATCTTCAGCAAACCTGTGTAATGCGAGGATACGAGTCGCGATCGCACCCTAGCACTTCTGTACCGTAGCCTTCAGTCACAGGATAAATCGTCGGTTAAGTGGCGTTTTGAAAAACCATCTGAACAAGCGTTCGGATTTTTAGCATCGATTTCAGTATGAAAGTGATCCAGTCTGTTGTTCGCTATTTTCCTGATAACTGTGGTGGCATTCAAGTCAACCTGAATGATGTTATCCCCTGGTTAAGTAAATTTGGGATCGATAGCGATGTAATTGCACCCGGATCGGGGAAGCAAGACCAAACCTATCACCATAATGGGGTGTCTGTTTATCGCTATCCCATGCCAAAAGAGTGGAAGCAGGTTGATGACTTCCCACCTCCCGGCATCGACTATTTCAAACGATGGCTGATGTCAAAGCAAGCCGATGTTTATCACCAGCACCATTGGACGGGGCGGTGTGGGTTGGAGCATCTTCGAGTGGCGAAAGCGTTGGGTTTAGCCACGGTGATTACCATCCATGATCCAAGTCCCATCTGCCAGCGTGGTACGTTGATGTGGGAGGGACAGACCACCTGTGATGGCAACATTGATCACACTCGGTGCAGTCGGTGTTGTGGTGTGCCGTCGATGTTTCCCAAAGGGTTCGTTGAGGCGATCAGCCAGTTACCTCAGCCGCTCATCAATCGGATTGAACTACCGCCTAGTGCTCAAGTCTGGGCAAATCCTATGCAATCGCCTCAGCCGGGGATGAAGGCGATCGCCGGAGCGTTATTGCGATCGCTGGTTGTGCCCAATTACATTGCCCAGCGTCAACAAAAGCTATGGCAAATGTTTGAGGTGGCAGATCGGATTATTGCAGTCTGCCAATGGTTGTACGATGCGTTATTGATTAATGGCATTCCCAAAGAAAAACTGATCTTAAGTCGCTGTGGCGTTGCCGAAACATTGCAGGCTTCACCACAGCCTTCGCGATCGCCGCTTGCCCCTCTCAAACTGGTGTATTTGGGTCGATGGGACCCGAATAAAGGGATTCATATTTTGGTCGAAGCGATTCAACAACTACCTCCTGAGGTGCCGGTAGAACTGACGATTTATGGGATTAAACAAGGCGAAACCTATCGCAAGCAAACTGTGCAGCAAGTTGCCGATGATGCTCGGTTTCGGATTGAGCCGCCTCTATCGAGAGCCGATATTGCTGAAATCCTGCCCCAGTTTGATGTGCTGGTTGTCCCCTCGCAATGGCTTGAAGCAGGTCCCCTGGTGGTGTTAGAAGCCCATGCTTTAGGTATTCCAGTGATTGGGTCTAATTTGGGAGGCATTGCTGAATTAGTCAAGCATGGCAAAAATGGCTGGCTCGTAGAACCCCAAGATGTTGCCGGTTGGACACAGGCGATCGCCACTCTGGCACAAAACAGAGAGTTGCTCGATCGTTTGCGAGCTGGCATTCAATCCGTTCGTACCGTTCGCCAACAGGCAGACGATTTAGCCGAAATTTACCGACAGTTAGCGGTATGAGAAAACTCGACCAAATTGTAGTTGATCGCTGGCTCAATAGGAGCCGTTCGCTTTAGCTCAACTGACATTCCATTTGAATATTGCACCGTTCATAGGTAGAGGAGTGTCCGGTCACTCGCTGAAACCTTAATTTTTGATAGAGCCGAATTGCAGGTTCTAAAACCGTATTGCTTTCTAAATAAACGGTTTTTGCCCCTAATTCACGCGCTTTTGCCAGGGCTGCCTGTCCCAATAGCCAACCCACTCCTTTACCCCTAGCGCTTGCCGTCACTGCCATCTTGGCGAGTTCATAACGTTCCGGCGATAGCTTAATCAAAGCACAGGTGCCGACAATTTCGCCCTGATACCGCGCCATATAAATATGTCCACCGGGTTTCAAGATCTTGTCATCTGGGTGATTGAGCGATTGATAGTCGCTTTCCTCTAGTTGAAAGTAGTGTTGAATCCATTCACAATTTAATCGTTTGAAATCATGTTGAAACTCAGGGGTATAGTCAATAATTTCAACCTGTTGCTGTTGCCGCTGTTTGTGGATGTCTGCCACCCGTTCAAAAAAGCTGGTTTGAGTTAGCAAAAACTCAATCTCTGCGATCGCGTTCCACAAATCATATTGACTATCAGATAACAGGTCTTCTAACGCCTGCGTCACGTCTCTGCATTGGGTTGCCAACTTGGGAATGAGTTGCTTTCCGGCATCTGATAGTTTGACAACGCTAACCCTGCCATCTTGCGCACTCTTGTCCGTTGTCGTCAATCCTTTTTGAGTCATTTCTTTGACAATTTGGCTGACCGACGGATGCGAATGCCCGATAGTCTGAGCGATTTCTGTTACCGATGCTTCCTCCTGATGGCAGAGAACATAGAAGACGGGGAACCATTTGGGATCAAGGGCAACATCATACAGGGCATAGATTTGCGCTGCCTCATCCGTAAACTTTTCGCTAAGGCGACGTAGACGACTACCCAAAGCCATTTTGCCAACTTGAGTGTAAAAATCCATATGTGTAGTTAGTTACGTAATTGTCTACAGGTATATCACGAATTACCCCTTTCAGTTATCTGATGCAGATTGCGTTGCTTTTGAAAGACATGCTAACCCTGTTCTTCTTAACTATCTGGCGCTATAAAATAGAGCGATCCTCAATCCGTTGTGAACGGGTTTCACCCCTGCATCCCGTCTTAACCCTGATGCGTACTGCTATACACAATTTGTGCTAATTGATAGATGCCTTCCTGGATCTGGGTTTCTGTTAGTTCTGCATAGCCGAAAATGAATTCGCCGCGATCGCAAGGGTCTAAGTAGTGGGGTTTGGCTGGCATCAATCCTATTCCCAATTGGGCTGCTTTTTGCACGATCGCCTCATCGCTGAGAGTAGTATGAAATCGCACCATAATATGAATTCCAGCAGTTTCACCCAAAATGGTGGCGGTATCTCCTATGTAAGTGTTGAGTGCTTGCACTAAGGTCTGACAATTTTGGTCGTAGTGCGATCGCATTTTACGAATATGACTTTCCAAATAGCCGTCTTCGATAAAGTCGGTCAAGACTCGCTGTTCCAGGGTTGGCAACTGGCGATCGCTTAACCATTTGGCATGGGCAAACAGAGACACCAGATGGGGGGGCAATACCAGATAGCCAATCCGCAACGACGGAAAGAGAACCTTAGAAAACGTGCCCATATACAGCACCGAATGGTGTTGATCGAGTCCCTGAAGGGCTGGGATGGGGCGATTTTCATGTTGAGACGTGCCGCGCACCCCATAGCGATATTCGCTGTCGTAATCGTCTTCTAAAATTAATGCACCTGTCTGGTGTGCCCATGCCAGCAGTTCCAATCGGCGAGGTAGCGAGAGAATTGCGCCGGTAGGAAATTGGTGAGACGGGGTAACGTAGACGAGTTTGAGCGGTTGGGATTGGGTGATCAACTGACTCACGACTAACCCAGACGCATCTACAGAGATGGGAACCAACCGGGCATGGTGGCTTAAAAAAATGCGTCGGGCACTGAGATAACCGGGATTTTCGATGGCGATCGCATCTCCTGGATTGATCAGTAAGCGCATGGCTAAGTCCAATGCTTGTTGGGTGCCATTGGTCAGCACAATTTGATCTGGATCACACTGGACGGCACGGGCACGGGCAATATGACGGGCGATCGCCTGTCGCAGGGGTCGATACCCCTGAAAATCGCGGGCATAGTCCAACCAATCATGTGTTTCTCGACAATGGCGCGACAAGAGCTTGCGCCAGATATTCATGGGAAAATGACTGAGAGCCGGTCTACCATAGCGAAAGCTAATGCGTATCTCGGGTTCAGGTAATAGCGTAAAAAAAGTCTTAGAAAGTCCCGTTCCGTAGGTTGATAGTTGGACGCCAGTGGGAACCTTTTTAGGAATTGATGGAATCGGTGTCGATCGCAATAAATCATCGGGGAGTTGAGCGCAAACATAGGTGCCAGAACCGACGTTTGTTTCTAAATAACCTTCACTTAACAATTGCTCATAGCTTTGCGTGACAGTTGTCCGAGAAATTCCTAACGAATCAGCCAGCGATCGCGTTGATGGTAGTCGTTGGCGGGGTGACAACCGTCCACTTAAAATCGACTGCCGCAAGGCATCATAAAGCTGTTGGTGCAAGGGCTGAGGCGAGTGGCGATCGAGGACAATAGCGAAATCCATACTCAACTTTGGTTACAGCGATGACGAGGATGGGATTAAGGTCATGATTGTGGAGGGTGCAGGCTCGCCTGCACTATCCTGACGGGTTGAGAAGTCGTTGAGAATGATTCATGATCTTAGAAGTTGCCATTCTTCAGGTGAAACCGGGGCAGTCCACCTCATTTGAAGCCGCATTTCAAGACGCTGCCCCTATTATTGCGTCGATGCCGGGATATCTTTCCCATGAGTTGCACAAATGCATCGAAAAGTCTGACCAATATATTCTCCTGGTTCATTGGAAAACATTGGCAGATCATACCGTTGGCTTTCGCCAATCGCCTCGCTATCAAGAATGGCGACAGCTGCTTCATCACTTCTACGATCCGTTTCCCACAGTGGAACACTATCATTTAATTCACACGTAGGTCGTGGTCTGTCAATTAAAAATTGACGGTTAAAACGGGTGATGTGCCGCGCTTCGCGCGGCACATCACCCGTCAGAAAATACTTGACAAAGCACTGGTGGTATTTATGTCATGATTTTGTGTGGCGCGGGCATTGCCCGCGCCACACAAAATCATGACTTTTTTAGAATTATTCACACGTAATATCCACAAATGCATGAGCCTATCGTTCTGTTTGGGAGGGCGACGGCAGAGCCGTCGCCCTCCCAAACACTAACGGAAAATTGGACTGGTGCTTTGATGTGAAATTGGCTATTGAACCAGTCCAATAATCTCTATTAAGCTGGTAATTGTGGAACTCAGCATATGACTCATGCAGACGGCTACAGCAGTGCACATTAGAACGGCAACGCCTGACGAAGACGCCTTAATTGCCCAACATTTTTATCAAATGTGGCGAGATTTGGATGTTCCAGCCGATGCCATTCGCCCAGACTGGCTTGATATTTCGCATCAGTTTATCCAGCAGGCACGTCGAGATCTGGCTTTTGCGTCGTTTGTGGCAGAGGTAGAGGGGCAAGTGGTTGGGTCTAGCAGTTGCCAAATTTATACCGGACTGTATCCCAATATTCTTACTCCTGCTTATCGCCAGTATGGCTATATCTGGGGCGTGTATGTGGAGCCTGACTATCGTCGTCAGGGCATTGCAACGCAACTGACGGAAACGGCGATCGCCCATTTACGAGCGATTGGCTGTAGCCATGCCGTGCTCAATGCATCTCGCATGGGAAAACCCATTTACACCCAATTAGGGTTTGAAGAAAGTAATACGATGCGCCTCGATTTATAGAAAAAAACTGCCGATGAAGGGTAAAGTATGACGCCTCCTGCTCTACATCGCCAACGTATTTTTAATCTGGAAAATCTATGATTCCCATCTCGGAGCTAGCCATGCAGCCTACGCCTCAAATAACAACTTCAGATGCGACTTCAGATACGACTTCAGATGCGATCGCAGTGACGCCTCGGATTCAGATTAAGCGTCTTCCTGATCGGGGGCAATATCAACGAGAAGTGATTGACGCGATTTTAGATGAAGGGTTGGTCTGTCATATTGGGTTTGTGATGGATCAACAACCGTTTGTGATTCCGACGGCTTACGGTAGAGTGGGCGATCGCCTGTATATTCATGGTTCGCCTGCGAGTCGGATGTTGCGCACGCTGAAACAAGGGATCGATGTCTGTGTCACGGTAACGCTAATTGACGGATTAGTATTGGCACGATCGGCGTTTTCACATTCGATGAACTATCGCTCAGTAGTTGTCTTTGGCACGGCAACAGTCGTGGATGATATGGCTGAAAAAATGGCAGCCTTGCAAGCTTTTACTGAACATGTGATTCCGGGTCGGTGGTCAGAGGTACGATTGCCGACGCGCCAGGAAATTTTAGGAACCCTGGTTCTTTCCCTACCGCTCAATGAAGCGTCTGCCAAAATTCGATCGGGGTCGCCCCACGACGATGAAGCCGATTATTCTTTCCCTGTTTGGGCAGGAGAAATTCCCTTACGAGTCACGGCAATGCCACCCATTGCCGACCCCGACCTGATGCCCAATCTGGAAATTCCTGACTATGTGCAGCATTACACCAGAGGTGCGATCGCGACATAGTTCACGTCTATCCATTTACTTCACAACCGATTGCAACCAGCAAGCCGCAGGTACGATCACATATTCCAGAAAAAATAGCTTCCAGATGAATTGGTAGAATTTGGCGATCGCCCGTTTTTCGGTTAAATTCACGCGCAAACTCAGCAACCAAAAGGTGACGACTGCAATCAGGTGAATCCCAATCCACAGGGGTTTGTAAATCGAGGTGAGATAAAACCCTGCGACGATCATGCCCAGATAGCAGCTAATCAAGATCACCTGAGTGAGCCGGAAAATTGCCTTTTGTCCCAGTCGTACGGTAAGGGTGTTGATGTTGTAATGGCGATCGCCTTCTAAGTCTGGAATATCTTTGAACAGAGCGATCGCCAGCGTAAAAATTAAAATAAAAGCGGTTAGTGCCCAGACCACGGGTGGAATTGCCACCGTTTGCCATTGAATCGGTTCTAACCCAATTTGTTTGATCGAGAGGACGTGTTGGAAATGTAAAAATAATCCTAAATTAACAATAATTCCCCGCACTGTAAAAATGCAGAAAGATGCCCAAAAGGGAAATCGTTTGAGTCGCAGGGGGGGCAATGAATATGCTGTGCCTAACACCAGGCTGATTGTTACCATTGCCATCAAAAAATAGCTCTGGGATGCCGCGATCAAGAGTGCCAAAATGCCAGTAATTCCAACAATCAGCTGGGCTTGTGGACGCGAAAATTCACCGGATGCTAAGGGCAAATGGGGTTTATTAATGCGATCAATGCCGACATCTTCCAGTTGATTTAGCCCGACGATATAAATGTTGCCGCACAAACACGCCAGGAGTGCCAACAAGGGCAAGATACCAGCCGGTAAATTCAAAGCTGGCATTGCAGGCAAAGCCCACTGCACAGTTTCTGCACCCTCTGGACGACTGATCGCAATCACAAACAATCCCAAAACACTTAGACTCGTACCAAAAATGGTGTGGGGTCGTGAAAACTTCCAGAAGGCATATAACCCAGGAAAGCGTTTTTGTATTAAGTTAGCTGGGGCTGACTGAGGCGTTAAAATTGGATGCTGGGGTGGAGAACTCTGACTCATAGGGCTAATTTTTAGCGATTCAATATGGCTCAAACCACGATCGGTGGGTAAAAGGTCTATTGTCCCTGAAATAGCAACCAGATGCCGCCTAACGCAATAAAAACTCCAAGAATGGCTCTGATACTGACGGATTCACGCAACCCCAGGGCGATCGCAATCACAAAAAGGGGGCTGGTAGCACTCAACGATTGAGCAATTCCAGCGGCTGTATATTTAATCGCCGTTTGTTGCAACAAAATTGCTAGGAAAGTGCTGGCAAACGACGCGACGGTCAGGATACCCAGCAAACGAGGCGATCGCAACACTCGAAATTCTGTCCAGGTCTGGGGTTTAGCTACCATCCACAATGCCAGAATGCCAACCCCAGCCACCAGGCGAATCAGCGTACTCCATAAGGGGCTGACCAGTGTGTCTGCCAGAGCTGCCCTGGACATCACCGAACCGCTGGCTTGACAGAGGGCTGCGACCAGGCCAAAGCCGATGCCGCGCCAGGGTTGCAGATAGTGCTGCACTGCATCGGGTGCCCGTTCTACCACCACCCAGGCAACCCCTATAACCGTCAGGGCGATCCCTAACCATGCCGTCGAAGATAGCATTTCCTGTAAAAAAATCAGTGCCATCAGTGCCGTTAGCGGCGGAGCCAATGATTCCAATAAAAGCGCCCGTCGAGATCCCAAACAATTCAACGCTTCAAAGAAAACCGTATCGCCCAAGCCAATGCCGATCGCCCCACTAACCAGCAATAGCAACAACGCTTGAGAACTCATCTGGGGCGCAAAATCGCCCAACAATCCCAGTGCCAGCAACGTCAGGGCGATCGCAATGCTACTTTTAGTCAGGTTTAACACCATCGGCGACAACTGTTTGCCCAGATGGATGTAGACATAAGAAGCGATCGCCCAGATCAGTGCAGCCCCCAAGGCTGCCAGCTCACCCCGAAAATTAGATAGCATCATCACTGACAGCGAGCCGATACCGCATTTTCCATATCCGGATGACGATAGAAGTGGTTGAAGTTTAGCACAGCCTGGTTATAGCGAACTTCTTCTCCGGTTGTTTCGGAAGCGCGTAACACTTCTGCCTGGGCAACCTTGAGGTGGCTACCGGGGTCCCAATTTACCAACTCTTGCCCGTCTGAACCGGGGGGAGGCTGCTGTCGCCCGATATTGCCAATAAACTCAACTCCCTGCCCCTCTAGCTTATTCTGGCTCAACGTCCCGGTGAGGCACAGCCCCACTTCTCCAAACGTTTTTGTGTCGTAATAGTATCCTGCAAGGCGATCGCCACGTTTACGAAAGGCAAAACAATATCCTAGATCTTCGCTGTTCACCTGATTGAGTAACGGCTGACTGCATACCAAATAGTTTTCTGCATCTGCTAACGTCGCCACGCTAACACCCGCTGAAGTGGTTGGTGAACCGGAATCGGGTGAATTAGCTGCTGCGGTTGCATCGGCATTGGGTGCGCGATCGGGCAGTACCCCTGAAAGGCGATCGCACGCTGCCAGATAACTGCCCAAGATCACCAGACCGACAATCCGTAAGACGAAGTGGGTAGATAGCGGAGTCCGCTGAGGCAAACTCTGGTTGACCCAAACCAACCATTGATTCATTGCCATAATCAAACCGATGCGAATCGTTGCAAACCGTATTAACTGAGTCAATGAGCTGTGAATGAGCCGTGAAACGACTGTCCAGCTCACGGACAAAGTAGGAGCAACGACTATCCCATGCCTGGGTTAGTTCCTCAGCTGTTTACAAAAAACCGTGATCTTTTCTGGGGGACGGGCAATCCAATAAATTTGTCAGTTTTGTTGTGGCGCAGCGGAGCTGCGCCACAACACTGTGACTAAATTACTCCCGCATAATAATTAGCTCTCTGGCAACTTCCCGATAGGGCTGAACCAAGCGCCATTCACCGCAATAGAAATGGATTGGTTTGCCTGCCAGGTTCGATTCTGGGAACTTTACTGATTTTGGTACCGGATTAAACACCTTAATCCCCTCGACCTGAGCCTTCAGCATCTTCAATACATCTTGTGTCATCAACGTATTGGTTTCTGCCATTGTTGGCAGCACTCCCAACACTTTCAAACGGGGATTGAGCTGCTTTTTGATCGTTTCGATGGTTTGTAACAGTCCTTCCAGGCCTTTCAGGGCAAAAAACTGACATTGCACCGGAATAATCAGCGTATTGGCAGCACACAGGGCATTTGCCGTCAGCACACCCATGTTGGGTGGACAGTCGATCAAAATATGTTCGAACGATCGACGCACGGTCTTCAGCTTCTCTTTGAGGATGAAAAATTTCTCTTCTGGGCTGACTAATTCTCGTTCTGCTTGTGCCAAGGCAATCGTTGACGGCAGCACACTTAAATCAAACGCGGTTTTTACGATCGCATCTTTAACGCTGGCTTGTCCGGCTAATACGTCATAAAGCGTGGGCTGATCCGGTTCCAGCTCAATTCCCATTCCAGTTGTCAAATTGCCTTGGGGATCGAGGTCAATCAATAAGCAAGACCCCTCTTCTGCCAAGAGTCCGCCCAAAGCAATGGTAGACGTGGTTTTGGCAACACCACCTTTTTGGTTTGCGATCGCAGTAATCATAGGTTGTGATATGGGTTTTACCGGCTATACCAGCTGCAAAGAAGACTCCAAACCCAAACCGGGGCAGACAGTCTCTTTAAGAAGGATTAGGTTGTTATACTTATAAACTACATTGCAAAAAGTTTACATTAGACAGCTTGCGATCCAAAATCTATAGTCTACAGTAGACTTCTTTCCATTTGTGGTGAGCGATGACCGATGAATGGGGCAGCAGTCTGACGTGTTTCGATTCAGGTTTGAACGTGAACGTGAAATCTTAGAGGATGTTTGAAAAGTGGTTGGCTGTGATTTTTGACACCGGCTGATCCCCCCTAGCCCCCGCGCATTCGCGCCGCTGCGCTAGTAAAAAGGGGGGAACTGGTTCTAAAGTCCCCCTTTTTAAGGGGAATTTAGGGGGATCTGAAACAGATTGCTACCAACAGCAGGACTTTTAAAACACCCTCTTAGGAATGGGAATTAAATAACTCCGGTGATGTGTTGTACGGGCGAACGGCCGTTCGCCCCTCCAAACGACTCAATATTCGATCTTATTTAATCCACGATCCTTAAGGTTGATCTTCAACTTCAGACCCTGATGCAGTCAGGTCAACGTCTGGGTGATGTTTTAGAGCTGGCGTTGATTGTTTGGGAAAGGCTCGCGGAGCGAGCCTTTCCCAAACAAATTGATTTGAATCTCAATGACGGTATTGAATGAAGGATGTTGGATGGATTATCGGGAAGCGGGCGTAGATGTTGAAGCAGGGCGCGATTTTGTTAAGCGCATTCGCAGTCTGGTCGAAAGTACTCGTCGCCCTGAAGTGTTGGGGGGTCTGGGTGGCTTTAGCGGATTGTTTCAATTGCCAACCGGCTATCGGGAACCTGTGCTGGTGTCGGGCACAGATGGTGTGGGCACAAAACTGAAGTTGGCTCACCAGTGCGATCGCCATGACACCGTTGGGATTGATCTGGTTGCCATGTGTGTCAATGATGTTCTCACCTGTGGGGCAGAGCCGCTGTTTTTCCTGGACTATTTAGCCACAGGAAAACTCAATCAAGACCAGCTCACCCAGGTGGTATCGGGGATCAGTGAAGGCTGTCGTCAAGCGGGTTGTGCCTTATTGGGCGGAGAAACAGCTGAGATGCCTGGATTTTATCAACCGGGGGAATATGATCTGGCTGGCTTTTGTGTCGGCATTGTCGAGAAATCCGCCATTTTGGATGGGTCGCAGGTCAATATTGGTGATGTGGCGATCGGGTTAGCCAGTCAGGGCATTCATAGCAACGGCTTTAGTCTGGTTCGCAAAATCTTGGACATTTCCAACCATACTCTTGATGACTGTCCCGCTGCCCTCAACGGCAAAAGCCTGGGTGAGGTATTGCTGACTCCCACCCAAATTTATGTCTCATCGGTCTTAGCCGCTCGCAAAGCAGGGCTAGAGATTCATGCAATGGCACACATCACAGGCGGTGGCTTACCCGAAAATTTGCCCCGTTGTTTGGGGGATGGTCAATCGATCCAGGTAGATATCAAAGCCTGGTCAGGTCTGCCAATTTTTGACTGGTTGGCAACCCAGGGATCAGTACAAGCCATTGAAATGTTCAATACCTTTAATATGGGGATTGGCTTTGTGTTATTGGTGCCACCCAGTCAGGCAGACCAGACGATCCAGTGGTTTGCGACCCAAGAGCTATCTGCCTGGGCGATCGGTGAAGTAATTCCGGGTGTGGGCACCTTAGAGCTGAATGGGTTGTAATTGTGCTAGAGACGAAAGGTACGCGATCGCTAAGGAATTTGCCAGCTAATAATGTCCCCCATTCGTAGGGTGTGTTAGGCGCTAACCGCAACGCACTACTGACATTTTATTTTCATGCAAGTTTCTAACCTGTCGTCTGACGATGCACCCAGGATTTTTATCTATAGGAGTCGTTTGTGAAAGCTCGTGACTTGATGAAACCGGATGAAAAGGTGATAGCGGTTTTCACCCATGGACTACACTTTTTTCTCAAGGAAGACAACACAGGCTCAACGGGGCAATGGAATCTTGACCCCAACCGCCCTGTGGATCGGGTGATTGTTTACCATCGCAACGATGAGACGAATACCAACACTTTGTATATTGCCAATCATGCGGGTGTGCAGCCCGCTGAGCGAGAAGGGCGGTATGACATCCAACTGACTCATGTTCAATACATTGGCACAACACTAATTAATTGGATTGAGTTTGCTGAAGCGGGTCAAAACCCGATTCGATATCTTTCATAACTCCGTTTGTAGTCACAGTTAAAAGTTTTACCTGGGGGTGGGGGCACAGCCCCCACCCCCAGGTAAAATTCAGTGTTTGCAACACTGGTGTTACTGATATGCTTCCATCGGTAGGCAGGTGCAGACCAAATTGCGATCGCCATAGGCTCCATCAATGCGACCTACGGTTGCCCAAAACTTATTGTCTCTTGTCCATTCGGTAGGGTAAGCTGCGCGATCGCGGGTATAGGGACGATCCCAGGTTTCAGTTAAAAGACTCGCCACCGTATGGGGCGCATTCTTTAGCAGGTTATTTTGTGGATCGACCTTGCCTGTTTCGATCTCTCGAATTTCTTCCCGAATTGCCAGCATGGCATCGCAGAAGCGATCGAGTTCTTGCTTAGACTCGCTTTCCGTTGGTTCCACCATCATGGTTCCCGGCACTGGCCAGGATACAGTGGGTGGGTGAAAGCCGTAGTCAATCAACCGTTTGGCGATATCATCCACCTCAATTCCAGCCGTTTTCTTAAATTGCCGCAAATCGAGAATGCACTCGTGGGCAACTAAGCCGTTTTTGCCTTTGTACAGTACCGGATAGGCATGTTCTAAGCGTTTGGCAATATAGTTGGCATTCAAGATTGCGATCCGTGTTGCCTGAGTTAAGCCAGCACTGCCCATCAGGGCAATATACATCCAGGAAATCGGCAGAATGCTGCTGCTGCCCCACGGAGCTGAAGCCACGGCACCAATGCGATCGCCCTCTTCGTCCTGGAGCGATACCACGGCATGACCCGGTAAAAAGGGCACCAGATGAGCCGCGACACCGATGGGTCCCATCCCAGGACCCCCGCCCCCGTGGGGGATGCAGAACGTTTTGTGCAAGTTCAAATGGCAAACATCTGCGCCAAAATCTGCCGGACGACACAAGCCCACCTGGGCATTCATATTGGCTCCATCCATGTAAACCTGTCCGCCATTGGCATGGATGATCTCACAGATTTCTAAGATGCCTTCCTCAAACACACCATGGGTGGAAGGATAGGTCACCATCAGGGCTGCCAGGGTGTCTCGATAAGTCTCCGCTTTTGCCTTTAAGTCCGCAATATCAATATTGCCGTCTGCATCACAGGCGATCGCCACAACCTTCATTCCTGCCATCACTGCGCTGGCAGGATTCGTACCATGTGCTGATTCGGGAATCAGGCAGATCGTGCGCTGATCATCTCCGCGACTGGCGTGATAGTGGTGAATGGCTAGCAATCCGGCATATTCACCCTGTGACCCAGCATTGGGTTGCAGCGAAATGGCGGCAAATCCAGTAATCTCGGCTAACCAGTGTTCCAGTTGCCGGAACAACAGCTGATAGCCCTGGGTTTGCTCCAATGGCGCAAACGGATGAATCTGAGCAAACTCTGCCCAGGTAATCGGGATCATCTCTGAGGTAGCGTTGAGCTTCATCGTGCAAGACCCCAACGGGATCATGGCAGTTGTCAGCGATAGATCTTTTGACTGCAAGCGATGCAGATACCGCAGTAATTCCGTTTCAGAATGATAGGCGTTGAAAACTGGATGGGTGAGATAGGGAGAGGTACGGGTTAAGGATGCTGGCAGGGAAGTCGGCGAAGTGGTTAAGGCAGCATCGCTATGATTGCCCTCGATCGCAAAAATCTGGAGCAGGTCTTGCAGATCTGTCTGAGTAGTAGTTTCGTCGAGGCTAATGCCAATCGTGTGGGCATCGATATAACGCAGGTTAATCTGCTGAGCGATCGCCTGTTGCCGAATTGTCGGTAGGCGATCGCCTACCTCTACTCGAATCGTATCAAAGTAAGGCTCTGCACCGACTTGGTAGCCCTGTTGGCTTAAAGATGCTGCCAAACGACAGGTGAGACGATGAATCTTCTCGGCAATGCGCTTCAATCCTTTGGGGCCGTGATAGACCGCATACATACTGGCAATCACCGCCAGCAACACCTGCGCAGTACAGATATTGCTGGTAGCTTTATCCCGTCGGATATGTTGCTCACGGGTTTGTAACGCCAGTCGCAGAGCCGGTTTACCCGAGTCATCTTTAGATACCCCCACCAATCGCCCCGGAATCTGTCGTTTGTAGAGTTCCTTGGTGGCAAAGTAGGCAGCATGGGGGCCGCCATATCCCAACGGCACACCCATCCGCTGGGTATTGCCAACGACAATGTCTGCGCCAAATTCGCCGGGGGGTTTTAATAGGGTCAAGCTTAATAAATCGGCAGCAACGGTGACGGTAGCTCCGGCAGCATGAGCGCGATCGCAAAACGCTTGATAATCGTAAATTGCCCCATCGCTTGCCGGATATTGCAGCAATACGCCAAACACAGGTTGATCGAAGTCAAAGGTGCGGTGATCGCCAATAATCACATCGATGCCTAATGGCTTGGCTCTCGTCTGCACCACATCAATGGTTTGGGGATGGCACAGGTCTGACACCCAGAAGGCAGTTGTCTTACCCTTGTGCAATCCATAGCTCATGCTCATGGCTTCGGCTGCCGCTGTGCCCTCATCTAGCAAGGACGCATTGGCAATTTCCAAGCCGGTCAAATCCGTCACTAGGGTCTGAAAATTCAGCAGGGCTTCCAATCGACCCTGAGAAATTTCTGGCTGGTAGGGGGTGTATTGGGTGTACCAGCCTGGATTTTCTAACACATTCCGCTGGATCACGGCTGGGGTGATGCAGTTGGCATACCCCATACCAATGAACGAACGGAACAGTTGGTTTTGACCAGCGATCGCCTTCAAGTCCTGCAATGCTTCATATTCACTTCGGGCTGCTTCGATCTGCAACGCCGTCTGCAACCGAATTGCTGCCGGAACGGCTCCATCAATCAGCTCCTCTAACGTCGCGATCCCCATCACCTCCAGCATGTGCTGAATATCATTCCGATCGGGTCCAATATGCCTATCTGCAAAACTATCTGCAAAACCGTCTGGAGAACCCTCCCCATCAACAGGTTCTAGAGAGCTGATAGGTCCATTAGACAGGCTCGCAGGCTCAGTGGGTTTGCCATGGGTGCCATTGGAAGTGACCCGTTTGGGCACGTGCAGATCAGATAGAGCTTGGGGATGGGCAGACAACTCAGATGACATAGAGGGTTCGTGCAGATAGGGATAAAAGAACGAAAATCGTTAACTTCTTACCATTCTGCAACAATCTGCAATAAAGCGTTAGTTCAGTTGAGACAGACAACCGTGGAACTTACTCCATGCCTGATCGATCTCTGGATGAACCGACTTATTCCCCTTCGACCAGTGCCCGATACTCATCTGCCGCCATGGCATCATCCAATTCTGTCGGGTCATCGATCCGCACTTTCAATAACCAGGCTTCTCCATAAGGATCGTCGGCTAACTGTTCTGGTGCATCTAACAGGGGATCATTCCGTTCTACGACAGTTCCGGTAATGGGGGACTTTAGATCTTCAACGGCTTTGACCGATTCTACTGTGCCAAACGTTTCGCCACGTTCTACCAATTCTCCGACATCGGGCAATTCTAGAAAGACAATATCGCCCAACTGATCAATTGCAAAAGCCGTGATCCCAACGGTGGCAATCTCACCATCCAACCGGGCATATTCGTGAGAATCCATATATTTCAGATCATCGGGATATTCAAAAGCCATAACTATCCTCACAACGTGGCTGAATCAATACCTTACGCTAGCGTACGCCTAATTGATGCAATCAAATAATATCCCACCGACATACTCTATACAGATGTACGGCGTTATGAACTCAGAACCAGGATGGCAATGGGTTGGAGCCATACGCTCTGTGTATGGCTTCAACCCATTGCCCGTCTTAACTGCATGGCGTCCGGCTATACTCCCTGGCTCAACACCTTACGAATCACCGTCGCCGAGGCTTGATCGGTTACGACAACCGCACCAATTTGGGTAGGCAAAACAAACCGAACCCGTCCGTCTTTGACTTTTTTATCGGTTTGTAAGCTGTCTAAAATAGCTTCAATATCCAAACCGGGAGGGAGTTGGGTGGGGAGTCCTGTTTTTTCTAGCAAAACCCGCTGCCGATCTGCCGACCCCTGATCCCATAGCCCCAGCTCTACAGCAATCTGCCCTGCCAATACCATACCGATCGCCACTGCTTCGCCGTGATTCACGACACGATAGCCTGTTAAACTTTCAACCGCATGTCCGATCGTATGCCCATAGTTCAGAATGGCGCGTAATCCTGCTTCTTTTTCGTCCTTACTAACAACATGCGCCTTTGCCCGACACGAATGGGTCAAGATCACCTGCAACAACTCAGCATCGACGTAGCGTTGTTGATCCAGTCGCTTCGCTTGCTCCAGGCGTTCGAATAATTCGGCATCCCAAATCACGCCATATTTGATCACTTCTGCCATACCTGCCCGAAATTCGCGAGCGGGTAAGGTCGCTAACACATCAGGATCGATGAGAACGAGTCGGGGTTGATGAAATGCGCCAATGAGATTTTTGCCATGGGGATGATTGACCCCGGTCTTGCCGCCGATAGAGGCATCGACCATGGCTAACAGTGACGTGGGAACTTGGACAAAGTTAATACCCCGGAGCCAGGTGGCAGCGGCAAACCCAGACATATCGCCGATTACGCCACCCCCCAACGCCACAATCGTAGATGAGCGTTCCAGGCGATGCTCTAAGGCAATGTCATAAATTTTTTGGATAGAGTTGAGGGTTTTGTAGCGTTCTCCAGCCGGAAGGGTGCATTCGATAACTTGAAAGCCAGCTGTTTCTAACGAGGCGATCGCCCTTTTTGCATAATGTTTGGCAATGCCGGGATTGGAGACTAATAAGACTTTTTGACCCAGCTTCAGGGGAAAGCGATCGCTTCCTTTCATCCATGTTCCCAGTGCGTCCAATCCTCCAGACACAATTGGGATTTCGTAACCCTGCTGCGGTAAATCAACAACGATAACAGATTCCATAATCCCCCTAGTCAAAGGTGCATCGCCCATCTGGGCTATATCTATACTCCAGAATATTCGACGACAAATCGGATCGCTATATATGGTTGAATAAACTCTAGAGCAAGACTGACGTAAATCATTGATTTTGGTAAGGGTTCGTCTTTACAAAATCAACGACACCCAATCGGGTGGGATGCCTGTGTTTTTTCGATGGGAAAATTCCGACGGCTTAACCTGACCGGGGTTTATGTTTAAATAGCTTGCCTGATGAAATCATTTTTGTCGCAACTTTTGAAGGGAGATGAGTCAATGGGTGGAGTAGTATCCTACGTCTTACTGTTAGGCACAGCTTTTGGTGCAGCCATCGGGCTTTTCTATACCCTGCGTGCTGCTAAATTAATTTAACGGTCAACAGATGGATAAAATCCCAGCGTTTTTGGTGCAGCTCAGCTGCACCAAAAACGCTGGGATTTTGTTTTATAGCATTGTTTAATTGTGGGAAGTATAAGTTATTTGAGAGCCGCGCGGAGCGCGGCTCTCAAATAACCGCCGTAATCGAGCCAGGTGGGAAGCGCTGCATTAATGCAATGGCAACAAATTGTCAAAAAAGATTAACTTCTCATAATTCTGATTGCGTAAGATTTCAATTGTGTCAGAAGAATTGAGGAGACTGTGAGCCAATGGCTTGTTGTCAATGCTTTCCATGCAGAGATTTACCGTAATCGTGCGGATACTGGCGATCGCGTGCAACGTCTACCCTTAGGGTGAGGGCACTACACTATATCCGCGGATATATCAACAAATAGACTCAGGCAGAGAAAAACTGTGGGCGCTGCGACCTCAGTTTAATCTTCGCTTGCGATTGGGCAAATTAATTTGGTACGCAGCAATGGAAAAGTTCTAGCTCTAAAATCGCTACTAGTAGACTCAATCAAAAGTTTTACAACAGGGTACAGGGGGTCTACCCCTGCGTGGGGCAGTAGTCCCCCCACCCCATAGTGCAAAATTTAGTGTTTGCAACACTAGAATCTAGAAAGTTTGTAACATACCAGACTTGCGATCGCAATTTTAGATCTCAACGACCCAACTCATCATTTCAGTCAATTATCCGAAGACTCAGCCCACTGGAAGTACCGACTATGTTAGAAGCAAATTCTCTGGTCGAATCTGATTCCCTTGACACCATTGGGGAAGAGGTAGAGATCCGACAACGATTGAGTTTATATCAGGTTTTCCTGAGATTATATGAACAAAATCGAGGCTTGTTGGATGAAATCCTCAACCTGGAGAATTCAGGAAATCGATCGCCTTCAGGTGTGATGATTCCTTATATTCAGGGGATGGTGGTCGGAGATCAGATTTATCTGGTTACGAACTTAACGAGCGGCCAAACGAGAGCCTTTTCGCAGCACCAGCAGATCTGGACGATTGGTCGCGATTCGCGCAAAGTGGCATTGTCTATTCCCGATCGGCGGTTGTCGCGTTGTCATGCGGCTATCCGCTATGCCAAAGGTCAGTTTCAATTAATCGATCTGGGTAGCAGTAATGGATCGTATGTCAATGGCGAATTGATCCGGCATTCTATCGTACTCAAAGATGGCGATAAGATTCGCTTGGGCAGCATTACCTTCTCGTTTTTTATCGGTCATGGGGTGGAGAGGTTAGCCTCTGTTTCAGATGAACTTCTGGAACAGATGGATGGCATGGCAGTCCCCCCTAACTTTGCTCTGCCTCATAAAATGCATAGCTCGACGGGGCATGTCTGCAACTTGAAAGACAGCAGAATCGCCAATGGCAGTGTTTTGGAAGACACGATGCAATTTCTCAAGTCTGTAGAAATTCAGGCTTCCAACTAAAGTGTGCGGGCTTAGGGCGGGGCTGTTGCATTAAGCCTCCGGTTTGTTGTGGCGTGACAGAGTTCAGGACAGATAGCAGGGTGGGCACTGTCTACAAACCCTTAGGGGTCGTTATTGTGAGAGAGGTGGGCAGTGCCTATCTTACTGAAGAGTGCTACGGGGATAGCGATCGCCAAAGGCTACAGATAAAAGGCTACAGATATTTGTGAAGCAATAGCTGTAGTTTCTCTTTGGTTGCGGCAGGAACCTTATCTAAGGGTGTCAAAATCGCATATTTCAGTGCCGAGTGAGCCTCAGACACGGGCGGGTTTTGACTCAGTCGCCGAACAGTTTCTTGAATGACTTTTTGGGCATTGACCGCATTTTTCATTAAATTGCCAATGACCATTTCTACTGTGACGCTGTCATGGTCAGAGTGCCAACAGTCATAATCTGTCACCAACGCTAAGGTGGCATAGGCAATTTCGGCTTCTCTGGCAAGCTTGGCTTCCGGTAGATTGGTCATGCCAATGACGGTGGCTCCCCAACTGCGATACAGGTGAGACTCAGCTTTGGTAGAGAAGGCAGGTCCCTCCATACACACATAGGTGCCGCTGGAATGAAGCGTGACATCGGGAAGATTAAGACTGGCGATCGCCTCGCTTAAAACACCCGCTAATTGAGGGCAAATGGGATCGCCAAAGGCAATGTGAGCGACGATGCCATCCCCAAAGAACGTAGAAATCCGATTTTTAGTGCGATCGATAAATTGGTCAGGTACGACCATATCCAACGGTTTAGCTTCTTGCTTGAGCGACCCTACGGCAGAGGCAGAGATCAGATAGTCTACCCCTAACGTTTTCATGGCATAGATATTGGCACGAAAGGGCAACTCCGACGGAAGCAAATGGTGGTTGCGCCCATGACGTGCCAGAAATGCCACACGAGTTCCTTCTAATGTGCCCAAGATGATGGCGTCTGAAGGTGAACCAAACGGTGTATCAATGGTCACTTCCTCTACATCTTTTAGCGCTTCCATTTTGTAGAGTCCGCTGCCACCAATGATTCCAATCGTTGCTTGCGTCATTATGTTTCTCTTCTTTCAAGCTTAAGGATTGCCCATGAATTACCCGCCCCCGGTTTGGGGGGATCTTAATTCATGATCCTTATATGATCCTTATATATAGTGCCATCTGGCGATCGCCCGTTGCGTCAATTTCAACGGTGGGTATAGGCTGCAACCCATCCAACGATTTTATGTGATTTCGTGTCTCTCAGCTATGTCCGGGTTTAATCGACCGATCGGGTAGAACCCAACATAAAATTGGGCATAAAATAATGCTTGCAACCCAGACAATCAACGAAATAGTAAGTCCGTCAACAAGATCGGGTGTCATAGTTTTTGCCTCTGCGGAGAAAATAGCAAGATGGGGGTTAAGGCGCTTTAGGGTGGGAGTATGCCTTACCCAATTTTGAGACCATAGATCTAGAGCGTAGAGAGTGTAGTGCTGTATTTTTTGTCGCTGTATCTATAGTTACATTTTTGAGAGAAAAAGAATTATCTACAGGGTCGCATCCTCACAAATATTTATTCTTGAGAGGCGATCGCCAACACACTATTAAGAGAGCAAAACTGCCACAACACTGGCATTAACTCAACACAAATCGATAGCGATCCTAAATCAGTTGTGACATCGCTCGCCCGAAGGGCGAGCGATGTCACAACTGATCCTTTTCACGCCTAACTATGATTTAAAATCAGCGGTTTTGGGAGGCGCACCCCAGAAGGGTGCGCCTCCCAAAACCTATTGGACATTGTTATAAGATGCTAAAAAAATAAAGAGTGATTCAGAGATTTCCCGTTTGAGGAATCTGCTTTTTTAAAGAAGACTCTCGCACAAAAACTGGCATAAGGGTTTGCCAGTTTCGTCTGACTTATGTTAGAAAATGGACAACGATGAATGTTATTGGTAAAAGCTTCTAACCCATGATGGTCAGAGCGATCGCCATCCAATTTATATCTAACTGAAGTGAAAGGATGATGAGGTCTATGGGATGACCCTAAGTTCTTTCATCCTGTTAAAAGAAAATAGACATTTGACCGGCTGTTTGATTTCAATTTGAAATAGATGAGATTAGATTAATTAATAGATATCCGTTGCATTGAACTCTATTGTAAGAGTGATTAGAAGAGTTAATTTTCCTTGTCTAAGGCATGAGAAAAATCAACTCTCTAGCAGACGTTTTAGAGTTTTCTTGACAAAAAAGCTCTAAAGTTTCAACCCGGCAGAATTTGCAAAATGGTCAACCGATCCTCTACAGATCGTGAGTTTGACAAAGTCGATAATTTGTTCACAGAGGTGTGGTCTTGCTATGCGTCCGAAAATGGAGTTGTGAATGTTATCAGGAGTTGTAATCGTCCAAAATGTGTAGATGTTTGTGAGGGGGTAATTAGCCGAGTCGTTATTATCGTCAACCCAGTAAATTCGATCGAAACAAATAGAATAAGAAACCTTAAAACTTACCGGATATCTTGCCACAAATCTGGAATTTTGATATGAATCTCTGCTGCAATTTGCCAGCACCATGAGTGTCACGTTTGGTATCTTTAATTTCTTCTAATTCTTTACGAAATCTTTAAACTTGTTACAGTGAATTGGATGTCGCCTCGGAAATTCTTGATTAAATTCTCCGGATTTGAAAGTCAGATTTAACGAATATTGAAAAGGAATGCGATCGCTAAGATAACTTATCCAGACAATACCCTGGGTTAGCGAAGTCGCTGGGCGCAATTAACTGAACGCATCAATGACAACACTTATAGGTCGAGAACGGTGAAGATGACCACTAGAGTTTCCTTCGCTCCCAGGAGTCGTGCGGCAAATAACTCCTTGGTGCAAAACCTTGCAAACAAACAAACCTTATTAGGGCGAGCCATCCTTTTTATGCTGCTCGTCACCACGTTTATGGGGTTGTGCACATACCGTTTGGCATACCTACAAGTTGTCCAGGGAGAGCAAAATCGCTTACTCGCAGAACAAAATCGCGTTCGCTTGATCCCCATGCCTTCTGATCGAGGCAATATTAGCGATCGCTACGGCAAGCTCTTAGCAGCTAATCAACTGTCTCGTTCCGTTTATCTGTGGCCCCGACAACAATCGCCCGACCAATGGCACGTCACGGCTCCTCGGTTGGGTGCCATTATTGGGGTACCGCCCGAAGAAATTATTGCTCGGTTGGAGCAAGTTAATTACAACTCTTCCATGCCAATCCGGCTTGCTCAGCAGATCAGTCCTGAGGTTTTTGTTTCTTTAGCAGAAAATGCATCCCTGTTTCCAGGCGTAGAAATTTTTGCCGGATCCAGTCGCTATTATCCCCAGGGTCGGTTAGCTGCTCACTTGTTGGGGTATATCGGGGAAGCCAGTGAAGAAGAGATGGCAGCCCGCCCAGACTATCCCAGCGGCATGATTGTCGGCAAAACTGGGGTCGAACGCTTGGCAAATGCAGAATTAGAAGGGGTTTGGGGAAGTCGCCGGATTGAAGTCAATGCGGCAGGACAAGAGTTACGGATGTTGGACTCGGATCCGTCTCAACCTGGTACATCCGTGAAACTCACCTTAGATCTAGAGTTGCAAAAGGTGGCAGAACAGGCTTTAAACAATCGACGGGGAGCTGTTGTTGTCCTCAATCCTAAGACTGGCGAAGTGTTGGTACTAGCCAGTTCTCCTACCTTTGATCCGGGGCTGTTTACCCATCGGGTCAGCCAGGAAGATTGGCAGAAATTACAAGAAGGCGATCAACCCTTTCTCAATCGGGCTTTACAAGGATATCCACCAGGTAGCACCTTTAAAATTGTCACCTCAACCGCTGCAATGCAGTCGGGCAAATTTACTCCAGACTCACGTTTGGGCACCTCAGCCTCGATCAGCGTTGGCGGTATTCAATTTTGGGAACATGGCAGTCATGGTTATGGCACCATCGGGTTTCGCACAGCCCTGGCTGTCAGCAGTAATACATTCTTTTATCGGTTAGGGTTGGCAATTGGTCCCGAAGAAATTTCAAAGTGGGGACGTATTCTAGGCATTGGAACAACTGATAATGTTGGCTTGGAAGGTGGAATGCATGGATCGATTCCCACCCCTGCCGAAAAAGAAGAGCTTTATGGCGAACCCTGGTACGCAGGTGATAGCGTCAGTACGTCGATTGGGCAAGGGTTAGTACAGGCAACCCCGTTAGAATTGGCAGTGATGGTTTCGACGATCGCCAATGGTGGGTTACGGGTTCATCCCCATCTACTCGCTTCTCAAACAGGTACCCCTGAAACTAAACCCGAACCGACGGGGATCTCTCAAGGCACTATTAATGCGATTCGGGAAGGGTTAATTGCAGCAGTGCAAGAGGGCACGGCACGGCGATTGAATGACGGTTCGATTCCTTTAACCGCAGGCAAAACGGGCACAGCGGAAAACCCCAGACCTCAGCCCCATGCTCTCTTTGTTGGCTATGGACCCGTGGACAATCCACAATTGGCGATCGCCGTGGTTGTCGAAAATGCAGGATATGGCGGTGTTGCTGCCCTACCCATTGCTCAAGAAATTTATAAAGTCTATTTCAGTCGCCAAGCTCAGACTCAAGCCAAATAATAAGGTGTTGTGAAAGAGCCGTGCTCCGCGCGGCTCTCTCACAACACCGTAAAAAAATAAGTTAGGGCGCGGTACTACCGCGCCCTAACTTATTTTTTCAATAAAGCCGACTCAGCATTTCTCACGATTTGCACATCCATCAACCCTGTCCCTCTTTCGGATAATATGGAGGAATGCCTAAAGCCCTGATAGATCATTAATGGAGTTCTCTAATCCTGGAACTCTATATTTCTATAGGTCTACAAACGGTCATATCGTGTATCTGGAAGCTGCTGCATTCTTAAAAGTTAGGAATTAGGAAGGGTTAATTTATGAGTCAAGACGAAATTTTTCAAAAAGTTCAGAAGATCGTCTCTGAGCAGCTGGGTGTCGAAACCAGCGATGTAAAGCCAGAAGCTAGCTTTGCAAACGATTTGGGAGCTGACTCCCTGGATACGGTGGAGTTGGTTATGGCTCTAGAAGAAGAATTTGATATTGAAATTCCTGACGAAGCCGCAGAGAACATCGCCACCGTTCAATCTGCTGTAGATTACATTAACTCCAAGGTTGCTGCTTAGAGCTAGTTCAATGGGTTAGGGAGTTGAACTGTTGCTCCCAAACCCCTGCGTTCATTTTTTAGCCTGTCAAGTGTTTGAGTCCTGAAGCTGTTATCATGACAAGTCCTGATTCTGGATACAAGCGAGTTGTCGTCACGGGTATGGGTGCTATTACCCCCATTGGCAATACTTTAGAAGAGTATTGGGAGGGGTTAACCAGTGGGCGTAATGGTATTACTCCGATTACGCTGTTTGACGCATCTCGCCATACTTGCAAGATTGCCGGAGAGGTCAAAGGGTATGACCCACATGACTATCTCGATCGAAAAGATGCGAAGCGGATGGATCGCTTTGCCCAATTTGCAGTTTCCGCGAGTAAACAAGCTCTGGCTGATGCTGGGTTTGTCATTAATGATTTAAATGCAGAACAGGTGGGTGTCATCATCGGCTCTGGCATCGGCGGACTGAAAGTGATGGAAGAACAACAAGAGATTTACCTCACTAAAGGACCGGATCGGTGTAGCCCGTTCATGGTGCCGATGATGATTGTCAACATGGCAGCAGGGTTAACCGCCATTCATACGGGTGCAAAGGGTCCAAATTCCTGTGCGGTGACAGCCTGCGCGGCTGGTTCTAATGCCATTGGGGATGCGTTTCGATTGGTGCAACGGGGTTATGCCCAAGCGATGATTTGTGGTGGCACAGAAGCTGCCATTACACCGCTTTCGGTTGCCGGATTTGCGTCTGCTAGAGCCTTATCGACTCGTAATGACGACCCAACCCATGCTTGCCGTCCGTTTGATCGCGATCGCGACGGGTTTGTTATGGGAGAAGGAACTGGCATTTTGATTCTGGAAGAGCTTGAGCATGCTCTCAGCCGGGGAGCCAAAATCTATACCGAGATTGTTGGCTATGGCATGACCTGTGATGCCTATCATATGACTGCGCCTGTGCCCGGAGGCGAGGGAGCCGCAAGAGCAATTCAACTAGCGCTCAAAGATGCTGGGCTAGTTCCTGAGCAAGTGAGTTATGTCAACGCTCATGGAACCAGTACGCCTGCCAACGATCCCACGGAAACGGCTGCCATCAAAAAGGCGTTGGGAGATCATGCCTACAAGGTAGCGATTAGTTCGACAAAGTCTATGACCGGGCATTTGCTTGGCGGTTCAGGTGGAATTGAAGCGGTTGCGGCTGCCATGGCAGTCGCCAACGATCGCATCCCGCCGACGATTAATCTCGAAAACCCCGACCCAGATTGTGATCTCGATTATGTTCCCAATCAAAGTCGTGCCCAAGACGTAGACGTCGTTCTATCCAACTCGTTTGGCTTTGGGGGGCATAATGTTACCTTAGCCTTTAAGAAATATCGAGGATAGCATTGTCATCCGTTGCTTGCATCTGAGCCGTAGGATGAGATGGAGCATTTTTTGTATTAGCGATCGCCAGAGAGCATAGATCTTTGGCAACTTAACTTATAGACTATAAGTTATAAGGAGTAAGTATACTTACCTACCATTTTGCATCTTCCCCGACAGGCTAGGAGAAATCTTGCTCGTCAACTCCCCTGATGGGATGATTGATTTACAGCCCCAGGGCTATGCAGATCTGCTTGGTCTTTGGCTACTTTGCTTATTTGTCACACCGTCGTTGAGTAGGAATATCATGGCTGTCGTAACCCAATCCCTCGAAGAACTCTGTATTAATTCGATTCGCTTTTTGGCAGTCGATGCCGTAGAAAAAGCTAAATCGGGTCACCCTGGGCTGCCAATGGGTGCTGCTCCGATGGCATTTGTCCTGTGGGACAAGTTTATGCGGTTTAATCCCAAAAATACCAATTGGTTTAACCGCGATCGCTTTGTGTTGTCCGCAGGTCATGGCTGTATGTTGCAGTACGCACTGATGTACCTGACGGGCTATGACAGTGTCACGATTGATGACATCAAACAGTTCCGCCAGTGGGGATCAAAAACTCCAGGGCATCCTGAAAACTTTGAAACCCCCGGCGTCGAAGTCACCACTGGACCTCTGGGACAAGGGATCGCGAATGCCGTCGGTTTGGCAGTAGCAGAAGCGCACATGGCTGCCAAATTTAATAAGCCAGATATCACCCTGGTAGATCACTACACCTATGTGATTTTGGGCGATGGCTGCAATATGGAAGGGATTTCCGGAGAAGCTTGCTCTCTGGCAGGGCACTGGGGTCTGGGTAAACTGATTGCCCTATACGACGACAACCATATTTCCATTGACGGTTCTACCGACATCGCGTTTACCGAAGATGTTTCCAAGCGCTTTGAAGCTTACGGCTGGCATGTGCTGCATGTGGAAGATGGCAACAGTGACCTGGATTCAATTGAAAAGGCGATCGCTGCTGCTAAAGCAGTTACTGACAAGCCTTCGATGATTAAGGTAACGACAACTATTGGTTACGGTTCTCCCAACAAAGCCAATACCGCAGATGTTCACGGTGCGGCTTTAGGAGCAGATGAAGTTAAACTCACCCGCGAAAAATTGGGATGGAGCTACGAACCGTTTGTTCTTCCCGAAGATGCTCTCAGTCACATGCGGAAAGCTGTAGAGCGTGGTGCAAGTTTAGAAGCAGAATGGAATGAAACTTGGGCGCAGTACAAAACAAAGTATCCCGAAGATGCCGCTGAGTTCGAGCGCCTGATCACGGGCAAACTTCCCGAAGGCTGGGAAAAAGCCCTACCGATCTACACGCCCGAAGATAAAGCTCTGGCAACTCGTAAGCATTCTGAAATTTGTCTCAATGCGCTTGCAAAAGTTTTACCTGAAGTCATTGGGGGTTCTGCCGACCTGACCCACTCCAATTACACAGAACTGAAAAACAGTGGCAGCTTCCAAAAAGGACAATACGAAAATCGTAATGTTCACTTTGGGGTGCGTGAGCACGGCATGGGAGCGATTTGTAATGGCATTGCCCTGCACAACTCTGGTTTAATTCCCTACGGTGCTACCTTCCTGATCTTCACAGACTACATGCGGAATGCGATTCGTCTGTCTGCCCTGTCTCGCGTCGGTGTTATGTGGGTGATGACTCACGACTCCGTTGCGTTGGGAGAAGATGGACCGACGCACCAGCCGGTCGAAACGATCGCATCGTTACGGGCTATTCCTCAATTGACCGTCTTGCGTCCCGCTGATGGCACTGAAACATCAGGTTGCTACAAGGTGGCGATTGAGAATGCTCAAAACAATCGTGCAACCCTGATGGCTTTCTCTCGTCAAAATCTGCCTAACCTGGCAGGTAGCTCGATCGAAGGCGTTGCCAAAGGGGCTTATCCGGTAATCGACTGCGACGGCACACCCGACCTGATCCTGATTGGCACGGGTTCGGAAGTTAGCCTTTGTGTGGATGCGGCGAAGCAACTCAGCAGCGAAGGCGTTAAAGTCCGCGTGGTCTCGATGCCATCTTGGGACTTGTTTGAAGCCCAAGATGCAGCCTACAAAGAAAGCGTGTTGCCCAAAGCGGTCACCAAGCGCCTTGCGGTTGAAGCAGGGATTAGCATGGGCTGGTGCAAATACACGGGTGACGCAGGCGACACCATCTCGATCGATAGCTTTGGTGCATCTGCCCCCGGCGGCGTTTGCATGGAGAAGTTTGGTTACACCATCGAGAATGTTGTGGCAAAAGCAAAAGCGTTGCTAGGCTAAATTCTGGTCGAGCGGTAGAAAACAGGTTTCTGTCTGTATCTAAACCTTGAATCCAACTAAAAGAGCCTCCTGATCATCAGGAGGCTCTTTTTTCGTAGAGAGTCCACCTGTAGGGACGCAGCCCTCGACCCAGATGCTGGCAATTCTCACTGCATGAAGTGATGGAGAGCCGCGCGGAGCGCGGCTCTCCATCAATAACCTATCCAGGCGCGAAGCGCTATAGATGACCTGAAACCCTTTACTGCACAGTCGAGCGAGGTAGCCCAATCTGTCCAGAAGGCGTTGCCGGAATATTGATAATTACAGGAGGGCGTTCGGGCACATCTACCGTACCAGAGTCGGTAGATGTGGGTGAGTTCGTGTTGTTCGTGTTAGGCGTAGGCGGAGTTTGGGTTGCTCCATTGGGGGCTTGAGTTACGTCTCCGGGTTCTGACGTGGCAGGAGTTCCAGCGGCGGTACTGCCGGGGGTGGGGCTGGATGGAACCGTTCCAGTGGTGCTGCTGGGGTTGAGTTGTAACAATCCTCTAGCCGTCTGATAATAGACAATTGACCCCCTGGGTACAGGAATACCGCGCCACAACTCGCGATTGGTAGAAAGGGTCAGTAAGGGTACGATCTGTCCGCGAGTTTCTCCCATGACTGTAATCATGACATCGTTGACTTGAGCGTTGCTATCAAAATTGCGTTGAGCGGTATCTCGTGCCACGCCTTGAGCGCGTTGGATGAGCGTTTGATAGCTTTCACCGGGTTGTTGCGTCAAAGAAACAATAAATCGAGTGGGTTCAGCCTGAGCTATTTGTGGAGCGATCGCCCCGGTCATGAGCCAAAGGCTACTTGCTAACCCCAACACACCAGAAAGCTTGCACCCTGTTAGAAAGGGCAGCCAGTATTGATATCCCATCGTCCGAACTTGCCTCAGCTTAAGCATGACCGCACCACTACTATTAATTTGGGCTGACAACATTCAATTTTGGTAAATCTTCTTAGGATCGTGGATTTGATAAAACCCGATTCTTTTTGAGCGCACGGCGGCAGAGCCGCCGCGCGCTCAAAAAGAATTACAGGTTAATTAATCTGTGATCCTTAGTATCTGAGTGTCATTAATAGCGCTAACTACCCTTGTATAGATAAGCAATTTCACAAATATTTAGAGCTACTATTGTGTAGAGCCATTTCTCTGCATAGTCTAAATAAAAAGTTTCATAGAAACACGCAGTGATTACGATGAATGGTCGGGGTATTCTATTGTTGAAAATACTCAGTTGTGCGCTATCGAAAAATGGGGCTACATCTTCAGGCAAGGGGGTTACTTTGATAATCACCCAGCCTTCATCCAGCAAAATGGCTAGACTGCCATAGCACTCGTTAAGTCAGTCAGGACAGGGGATTTGGAAACCACAAGGTTCTAAACGTCCGTCCTCATCCGATCTTTGATGGCTACGGAGGATCTAGTCTTTTACCCCTTAAGCCTGATTTTTAGATAACATTTTGGACACCCTGGTTAAGTAATATCTTGGGGCATTGGTATGACGAATTATTGGGCGATCGCGATTGGTATCAATCAGTATCAAGACCGCAATTTGCAACCGTTAATGTATGCACAGCGGGATGCCCAGACGTTACTTAGCTGTTGGGTCGAAGAAAGCCGATTTGCCCCTGACCATTGCCGGTTGCTGACCGATATTTCTCCGGCAATTCAACAGGGGGTGATTCAGCCCACGCAAGCCAATATTCGTGACACCATTCAACACGTTTGCCAGCAATTGCAACCCGGAGATTTTCTTTGGTGTTTTTTTGGTGGGTATGGAGCGCAATTTGAAGGGCAGGACTATCTCATGCCGGTGGATGGTGATCTGAGCCAGGTTGCTGCCACGGGCATTGCTGTTGAATCTTTATTTGAAATATTTAGTACTGCGGCAACCGAAAATATTTTATTTTTGCTCGACATTAACCGCAGCCAGGGTGCCTTGGTTCATCAAGTGGTGGGCAACCAGGTGCTGCAACTGGCAAGCCACTATGAGATTGCAACTGTATTATCTTGCGCACCAACCCAGTTTTCCCATGAGACCCTGAGTTTACGGAATGGGTTGTTTACAGCGGCACTGCTAGAAGGATTGCGATATGAGAGTTGCGTCACGCTAGAACATTTGATGCAGTATCTCAGTAGTCGGTTGCCCGAGTTGAGTGAGCACCACTGGCGACCCCGACAAGACCCGATGGGAATTATCCCATTTTCGATGAAATATCAGTTATTGGTTCCAGGCAAGGCGATCGCTTTGCCCGTTGGTGCGACAGCGCTTCGGGGTCGAGAACGACCTGAAGATTACGCTAATCCATTTCCGACCTTAGACCCGAATCCATTTCCAGCGTTTACGGAAGACGGTCTGCCGGAAGGGGTTCAGCCCGCTGATCAGACTCCCTATTGGAGCTTTCCGGCATTGTCGTATGACAAGTTAAACAATGGCGCACATGTACCGTTGCATGACTCGGCTACCCGTCATCTGCAACCCAGCACCTTAGCGACGGAATCTGCTCAGCCTAATGAGTCTGCGACCCCCAATCCGAGTGCAACAGCCGATGAAATATCGGATGAACTATTTTGGCGGCGACTGTTGCTTTGGGGTGGCTTATTGGCGGCTGTTTTGCTGGCAGGGGTACTGATTAACAACTGGTCTGCCATTATGGGCAAGCCTTCGACAAATCCTGAATCGGGTGCTAATTCATCCGGTGTGTCGGAGCCATCTGCCTCGACCGCCAGCGACCCGATTTACTTTAATTCGCTAGATGATCTGCCTCCAGGAGCGCCCGGACAATCACCACCTGCCAATCTAGCGCCAACAACCACTCCAATCCCCCCAGCAGGGATGCCATCTCCGTCTGATCCGGGTATATCTCTGCTGCCAACGACCCCTGCTCCAACGACGAGTCCAGTTCCCCTGAACCCTGGGCAAACTCCTGCGATCGCACCTTCCAGTCAGCCTTCCGGTCAGCCAGCCAGTCAAACGAGTGGAGCATTTGGGTCTGTGCGTACTGCCTTAACAGCCCGGAACTATGGCGTTGCCCTGCAAATATTAGATCAGGTGCCTGCTAATCAGCGAACGGGAGACTATGCCAATTTGCTGCAACAAGCGGCTCAAGGATCGCTATTGGAAGCTAGAGCTGCCGTCAGTCGCATCCGTGCCATGGCAAATACCAACCAGGCATCAGACTTTAACATTGCCATCCAGATTGCCCGTCGGTTGAGACCCGGACATCCTTACTATGAAGATGCCCAGCGAGATATTAGCAACTGGAGCGAGGTCATTTTTCAACTGGCGCGAGGTCGAGCTAGCCAGCCCAATCAGGGGTCTAGTGAGGTTGCTGCTCGTAATTACAATTCGGCGATCGCAGCAGCCAAGTTGGTGCCATCTGACCGAGGTGCGATCTACACCGAAGCCCAAGAGTCGATTAATCGTTGGAGCCAATACATTCTCAGCGCTGCGCAGTCACGGCTGAATGAAGGACGCTTAGATCTGGCGCTGCAAATTGTGCAGATGGTCCCCCCCAACACAGCGGCGTACCCAACTGCTCAACAGACGATCGCTCAATGGAGTCAGCGATTGCTCGATCAGGCGCAGGCAATGGCAACCGAAGGCAATCTTACGGCGGCGATTCAAACGGCTCAGTTAGTGCCGCAAAATACGCCATCCTATCCTCTGGCACAAGCGGCGATCGCGAACTGGCAAGTTCAGCAAAACGATCCTTAGGAATAGGAATTAAATAACTGTGATGATGTGTTGTACGGGCGAACGGCCGTTCGCCCCTTCGAACGATTCCATAGTCGATCTTATTTAATTCACGATCCTTAATACTGCCCTGGTTGCGAGCGCATAGCCCTATACCCTGGGTAACACTCATCATCGGATCGTGGATGGTGGCGCGGGCTTTGCCCGCGCCACCATCCACGCTTAGGATTAAGCTGTTTTGCGATACCGATGACGCTCCCTTCCCTGGCAAGTTAGGTTGGCAAACAAGTTGCCTATGCTGGGTTGTTTGTTGCATTTTTTGTAGAGTTCAGAATATGGGAAAGGAACTGGCGATCGCCACGCGTGGATTGACCAAACAGTTTGACCGTTACGTTGCTGTCAATGACGTTGATCTAGAAATTGGATGCGGAGACGTCTACGGCTTGATCGGTCCCAATGGTGCCGGTAAAACCACCCTGATTCGCATGCTTGCCACCGCCGAAGAACCGACGATCGGACAGATTTTTATTAATGGCGAGCGGCTCCTGTGCGATCACAAAAACGCCCATTTAAAACAGTGGATTGGCTACCTGCCGGATGATTTCCCTGTTTACGATGAGCTGACCGTTTGGGATTATTTAGATTACTTTGCCCGACTCTATCGATTGCGTGATCCTCACCGGACTCGACGCCTCTACGAAGTGCTGGAGTTGGCACAGCTCACCAGTAAGCGCAATAGTGTCATCAGTTCTCTTTCGCGCGGCATGAAACAACGGCTGGGATTAGCTCGCACCATTATTCATCAACCGATTGTATTGTTGCTCGATGAACCTGTGTCGGGTCTTGATCCGATCGCCCGAGTCCAGTTTCGAGACATCATCAAAATGCTTCAGGCGGCTGGGATTACGATTTTGATTTCATCCCATGTGTTGAGTGACCTGGCAGAGCTATGTACTTCTATCGGCATTATGGAATTGGGCTTTCTTGTAGAAAGCGCCCCCTTAGCCGAGCTTTACCAAAAACTCAGCCAGCACCATATTTTGATTTCAACCTTAGGCGATCGCGCTGCACTACTACAAAGACTCGATCAATGCCCCATGATCCATCACTGCGAACCTCTACCCGATGGCAACATTCAAATCCAATTTTCGGGTACCCCCGAAGACAGCGCCGATTTATTGAAGTCTCTTATCTTTGATGGTTTTACCATCCATAGCTTCCATCCTGTGCAAGAAAGTCTGGAAAATATTTTCCTTAAATTAGGACACCAACAAGCATCCTAAACCCGAGGATTAGGGAAGGTTTATATTTTTATTGATGAATATTCTTGAATAAATGTCATCTGAACCCTCAAAATTTCAACACAATTGGGGACTGTAGATTAGCAGCTAGATCCATAAACATCATCACGAGCCAATTGCTTAGGAAGTATACGGTTAGGAAGTGCGCACCAAAGGCACGTACTTCCTAACGTTAAGTCAAAATCTCAGCCTGATGATTAAAACTTAAAGCTTCCCCCTCTTCCCACACCCTCCATCTCTCTACCTCCTTCA
>NZ_JBSLYH010000003.1:0-299480 GCF_055793305.1 Calyptranema fuscum S582 | reverse complement strand
TCCACCCCTTCATCCCTCCACCCCTCACCCCTTCATCCCTCCACCCCTTCACGGGTTGGTATTCTCTTCTATCGCGCTCACTATCTGGCAGGTAATACAGAGCCAATTACGGCGTTGTGTCAGGCGTTGATAGACCGACAGTTAGAGCCTGTCCCTGTGTTTGTTTCATCGTTGCGTGACCCGGAGGTACAGCAAGCGTTAGTGCAGATCTTTCAACCTTCCGATCTGGCTGCGATTCAAGTGCTATTGAACACCACCAGTTTTTCGTTGGCTCGCTTGGATGCCGAATTGCCTAATGTAGAACTCTGGCAACAGTTGGATGTGCCTGTGCTTCAGGTGATTTTAAGTGGGGGCACGCTGGAGCAATGGCAAGGGCAATCTCGGGGGCTGTCTCCACGAGATATGGCAATGAATGTGGCATTGCCGGAGGTGGATGGACGGATTATCAGTCGAGCAGTATCATTTAAGACCGTACAAACTCGCCATCCTCAGTTAGAAACCGATGTGGTGGGGTATGAATCGGTGGGCGATCGCATTCAGTTTGTTGCCGATCTGGCTGCTAATTGGGCACGTCTGCGTCAAACTCCGGTAGCTGAGCGTCGAATTGCTCTGATTCTGGCAAACTATCCGACTCGCGACGGTCGCCTCGCCAATGGTGTTGGGTTGGATACACCCGCCAGTTGCGTCGAAATTCTCAACGCTCTTCAGCAATCAGGCTATACCGTCAACAACATCCCCGAAACCGGAGATGATCTGATTCAACGGCTGACCCAGAGCGTCACCAATGATCTAGAAAATAATGTTCTGCGTCCCATCAACCAATCCCTGGACGCCGTAGCCTTTAATCACTACTTTTCCAGCCTGCCCGAAGGGGTAAGACGAGGAGTTGGCGATCGCTGGCTCTCTGGGGGACAGTCGTTAGAAGGTGGAGAAGCTTGGGAAGGTGAGGGAGGTGAGGAAGGTTGGGAAGGTAAGGAAGGTGAGGGATGTAAGGGAGATGGGGGATGTAAGGGAGACTGGAAAGACCTATCCTCTTCATCCCCTTCATCCTCTTCATCTCCTCTATCTCCCCCATCCCCCTCATCCCCCCTATCTTCCCTATCCCCCCCATCCCTCCCCATTCCCGGTATTCAACTCGGCAATATTTTCGTGGGTATTCAACCCTCACGGGGCTACGACCTCGATCCTTCGCTCAATTACCATGCTCCTGATTTAGAGCCGACCCCTGCCTATCTTGCGTTCTACCATTGGCTGCGAACTCAGTTTGGCGCACAGGCGATCGCCCATGTCGGTAAACACGGTAACTTGGAATGGTTGCCAGGAAAGGGTGTGGCACTATCAGACCATTGCTATCCCGAAGTGGCGTTGGGAGCAATTCCGCATCTCTATCCCTTTATCGTCAATGATCCGGGGGAAGGGGCACAGGCAAAACGGCGATCGCACGCTGTCATTATCGATCACTTAACGCCACCGATGACCCGTGCCGAACTCTATGGAGCATTGCAACAGTTAGAGGGATTGGTGGATGAATATTACGAAGCTCAAAGCCTTGATCCTAGCCGCTTACCCGTGATTCGCGATCGCATTTTAGAACTGTTAGCTCAAGAACAGTTGACGCTGGATTTGGGACTGAATTTGGGACAAGGAACCGAGGCAACTGTAGGAATATCACCTCGTGCCATTCCATCGGCGGCAACCCCATCGGCAACACTGCGAAACGTCGATGCGATCGCTGCCATTTTGCCATCGATTGATGGCTATTTGTGTGAGTTGAAAGAAGCGCAGATCCGGGATGGGTTGCACATTTTTGGGCAATGTCCGGCAGGGCGACAGTTGCGAGATCTGGTCGTGGCGATCGCTCGTCATCCTGGTCATGGACGGATCGGCTTAACCCGTGCCCTGGCAGAAGCCTGGGAGCTGGAGTTTGATCCGCTGACGGCGGATCCGGCAATCCCCTTAGCAGATCAGAGCATCGGGATTAAGGATCCGGGAATCACAGCCAGCCAACCGCTATCCATATGTCGCACCGTTGGCGATGCGATCGCGTTGTTGGAAGAATCTGCGGCGGCTCTGGTCGAGCAACTCATTCACTCTGCCTCATCGTCCAATCTGCCGTCCTCATCTCCCATTTCCCAACCGCTCCAAGCCGAGCTTGACTGGATTTATGCCAAGCTTCTGCCAGCTCTGCGGCAGACAGATCAGGAAATTACCCATTTACTGTGGGGGTTTGCGGGGCGGTATGTCCCCAGTGGAGCATCGGGTGCGCCAACACGAGGACGACCGGAGGTATTGCCCACGGGGCGTAATTTTTATTCAGTTGATATTCGGGCGTTGCCTACAGAAAGTGCCTGGGATGTCGGGCGTAAGGCAGCCGAAGCCGTGGTCGAGCGCTATACCCAGGAGAATGGCGAGTATCCCAAAACTCTAGCGCTATCGATGTGGGGCACAGCAACCATGCGGACGGGGGGCGATGATATTGCCGAAGCGTTTGCATTGCTGGGGGTTCAGCCTGTATGGGATGGATCGTCGCGGCGAGTCGTAGATTTTGAGATTGTGCCGGTGTCTATCCTGGGGCGTCCGCGAGTCGATGTAACGTTGCGGATTTCCGGCTTTTTTCGGGATGCCTTTGCCAACTTGATCGACCTGTTTCATCAGGCTGTAACTGCCGTTGCTGCGTTGGATGAATCAGAGGATGACAATCCCTTAGCTGCCCGAGTGCGTCACGAACGTCAGGCATGGCAAACCGCAGGACTAACCGCTGAGCAAGCAGAACAGCGATCGCTCTATCGCATTTTTGGGTCTAAACCGGGGGCTTACGGAGCCGGACTTCAGGGCTTAATTGACGCGCAAAACTGGACAGATGACCGGGATCTGGCACGAGCGTATATTAACTGGAGTAGCTACGCTTACACGGGGTCAGGGGAAGGGCGATCGGCAGCAGAAGCCTTTGAAAAACGGCTACAAACCTTACAAATCGTATTGCACAATCAAGACAATCGCGAACATGATCTGCTCGATTCCGACGATTACTATCAATTTCAGGGCGGATTAACTGCCGCAGTCCGCGCCACTACGGGCACGAATCCCCAAACCTACTTTGGTGATCACTCCCGTCCCGCACATCCTAAAGTCCGTACCCTAAAAGAAGAAATTACCCGCGTCTATCGGTCGCGGGTGGTCAACCCCAAGTGGATTGCTGGCGTCATGCGTCACGGTTATAAAGGTGCATTTGAGATGGCAGCCACGGTCGATTATCTCTTTGCCTATGATGTGACGGCTCATTGTGTTGAAGACCATATGTATCAAGGCGTTGCCCAGGCGTATCTATTTGATCCAGCGGTGCAAAGCTTCATTCATCAAAAAAATCCCTGGGCACTGCGAGATATGGCAGAACGCTTGCTAGAAGCCAACCAACGCGGACTCTGGCAACAGGTTGATTCAGCCATATTGGATCAACTAAGAGCGATCGCCTTAGAAGCGGAAGCGGCGATCGAAACGCTACCAATGTCTTAACAAATTTTTTAGGAGAGTGCGGCGGAGCCGCAGTATGTATTTAGCGTCAATTTACGTGAAATCGCTTGGAGAGTTTATTGGCATCTCGCTTGTCAGTTTTAACTACGAGTTACTGCAACACTTGTGCGATCGCGTCCGACCATGGTGTCAGAGGCATCAGGATTAAATAGCAGATATGCCTCTGGATCAACCGGATGGATAATGAGAGGCTCGCCCAAAGTCAGGTTCCACGATTTTTGCGTTACCGTTTCCGTCAAGCGGCTCTTGAAGTCGATGGCATGAGTCATTGTTTGCCGATCGTCAGAGGCAGTAAAGCTGCGGCACGAATCGAGAATATCGAGAACCTGCCCTGCGGCATCAAATCGGATCAAGATGCCTCGCCAACGCCCGCAGTGGTGAGCCATCAACGTGTCCCACTGTTCTTGAGCGGTTAAAGGCACCTTAGCGGTAATGGATGGGTTGTTCTCTACCATGAGCGTGTCCCTGTTTTACCAATACTATTGCTGCCGTACTATTGATTATTGCCGTACTATTGCTGTCGATGACTATAGTCATTCTCAATGGCGTAAAGTACACGTTGTTGTGTGAGAGCCGCGCGGAGCGCGGCTCTCACACAACAACCGTAGTCTATCCAAGTGCGAAGCGCTATAGTACTGCTGATGACTATGCTGGTCAATTATCGGACGCTAACAAAGCGTTCTTGAGCGATCGCCCGCAATTGTTGCACTTCTTCGCGACGGGAGACAGAGAGGGGAACGGTTGATTTAACCGTTTGCAACATCAGGGCTGTATCCAACGGCTGTCTTAGATGGAGGGCGTGATAAAGCGCTGTAATCACGGCTTGTTCAATTTCAGCCCCACTGAATCCATCAGTAGCTTGCACCAGGGCAGCAAAGTCAAATTGCCGAGGCACCTGGTTGTGTTGCAGTAAATGAGTTTGTAAAATGATGCCCCGCTCTTGCTCATTGGGCAAATCGACAAAAAAGACTTCGTCAAATCGTCCTTTGCGCAGTAGCTCAGGCGGTACCTGCGAGAGATCGTTAGCTGTCGCAATCACAAATACGTCCTGAGATTTTTCTTGCATCCAGGTGAGCAGGGTACCAAATAGCCGACGACTCAAGCCCCCATCCGAATCACCTGTGCCGGTGGTAAAGCTTTTTTCGATCTCATCAATCCACAAGACTGCCGGAGCCATCGACTCTGCCAGGGCGATCGCCTGCCGAAAGTTACGTTCCGATTCACCGATGTATTTGTCATACAGCCGCCCGGCATCGAGCTTGAGTAGGGGAAGCTTCCAGGATTGGGCGATCGTTTTAGCCGCCAATGATTTGCCGCAGCCTTGAATGCCCACGATCAGCACTCCCTTAGGAGAAGGTAGATGGAGCTGTTGGGCTTGCGCACTGAACCCCATTTTTGCTTGCTCTAGCCAGCGTTTAAGTCCGGCAAATCCGCCCAGTTTCAATGGCTTATCTTCAACGGGGAAATATTCCAACACCCCGCCATCACGAATCATCTGGGCTTTGCGGTGCAAGATTTTGCTGACATCTTCAATTGTTAATCGACCGTCATCTAACGCGGCATAAGCGATCGCCTGTCGAGCTTGCTTCAACGTCATGCCGATCAATGCTTTGACTAATTCCTGGAGTTCCATCTCCATCGGTTCGGTTTGAAGCCGCCCCTTGGTTTTGAGCGATCGCACCACTTCCAGTACCACTTGCTGAAGTTCATCCCGCCCCGGCAGCTTCAGGTCTACATAGACCGCATCATGGGCAAGTTCTGTGGGCAGGTTAACGCTATACCCTGACACCACAATGGCAGACTGGGTTTGGGCAAAGAGTTGCGTCACGTCTCGAAACTGACGGGCAACGGTTGAGTCTTCTAAATGCGTCGAAAAATCTTTAAGCCAATAAATTGCTTTCAGGTTCATATCCTGAATATGTTTCAGCACCTTTAGCGGGTCATCTGTATCTTCAAACGCGGCTGGTTTCGTGGTTCCCGGTGGCGCATATTCATTCACCCAACGCCCCTGCTGAGAACCGGGCGATCGCACTAACCCCTGCGTCACACTCCACTCAAACAATGATAGATTCATATCTTGAGTAGCTGCCTGGAGCAACGTCTGCACCCGTTCTTCTTCAACGGTTTCGACAACCAGAAGGGGGTGAAATGACATCACCAGCGTTTGAATGTGGCGAATACTGGCAGCAAGAGACGTCGTTGACACATGCATAGGGCAATCTCTCAGGGTAAGGGGGCAAGCGTAAGCAATCGGGGCTTAATCGTAGAATTCCCTGGTTACTATCTATTAAAGCTCTGACATAAGACATTGTCCCCAAGTCTATTGGATAGCGCTATGGCTTCGGAATCGGGATGGTGATGAGTGAACAGCGGCGCTCTGCGCCGCTGTTCACTCATCACAGGTTCTAACTCGATGATGTTGCAGGAACGAGGGTTGGACAAGGCTTACTGAGAACGTCTAGACATCGAGCAATCCCGCCGGTGGCGTAATTTCGATACGTCGCTGTGCCAAATCCACTACGGGAACGATCGCTTTGACAAAGGGAATAAATACGGTTGGGCTTTTACCCGGTGTGGTTAGCTGCACTTCTAACAGATCGTTGCCTGCGGCAAACACATCAATCACGGTGCCGATCTGGGTCTGGCTCGCTTGATCAACCACCTCCAGCCCGACCAGATCCAACACATGATACTCATCATCTGCCAGAGGAAGGCGATCGCTTTCTGGCACCATTAACTGACAATCTCGCAACGCTTCCGCCTGATCGAGACTCTCCACACCTTGCAGTTGCAGCACATATAACCCTTTGCCGTTGAGATAGCGTCCAGACACTAACTCAATGGGTTCCGGTGTTGTAGCTCCGGGGCGCAATAGCCAGCGTTGCCCTGGTTCAACAAATCGTTCTGGGAAATCGGATGTTGGATAAACTCGGACTTCACCCTTCAACCCTTGTGTCGAAACGATTTTGCCAATTTCTAACCAACTCGACGATGGCGTACCTGCTTGCATAATGTGTGGAGAGTGAGGGATAAACCGCGCCCCTAATCTTATCAACCTGATTGGCGATTGGATAGAGCGCTCCCGCTAACCTGCGTTATCAAGCTCGCCGCTTTCATAAAACGTCCACACAGGAGACGAGGGGATATAACTATCTAACACTAGATGTTTGGCGATTCCTTGCATCTTCTGAGCGGCAAACTGAAAATATGCTGCGGCTCTCTCGTTAGCTCCCAGTTCCATAAAGTAAATCGCGTGATCCAATGCCGCTTGAGTCAATGCAATATCTCGATCAACAGAGGAAACAACCATGTCAAAACCTCCTCAAAATGTTAGGCACTCCCGATTCATATCCCTACTATCGGTCAGTTTGAGGAAATCCACAGTGACTCAGCAGAAGCCTGAACGTGACATTTACAGGCGATTTGGGTGACGGTGCAGTCCACTATATGTGATGTACTCCGGAGATTGACTGTGATGGATATCACATTTTCACCCGGTCAGGTTGGTGCCCTATCACCTGGTTAGGTGACACACTTGTACGAAGCAAACCCCGTGCCCATCGTTTTACTCTAAAAGCATAGAGAACAAGGAGTTCAGGGATATGAAACTTTCCTATCGCGGCATTCATTACGACACTCAGATTCCTGTCGTTGTCACGATCGCCGGTAAAGTCATTGGCAAGTATCGCGGTTTAGAGCTGCACGAACACGTACTGCCAATTCGCCCATAAGGTTCTCAATCGGCTCGTCACGAGATTCACCTCAGAAGACTCGCCCAAAAGATTCGCCACAAAGTTGTCAAAGAAACGCCAGGCTTGTCTGCACGAACGGATCAAGAATCACACCTGACGAGTTTTATCTGATTTGTGATCCTGAAAACTGGATGAAATCAACGGTTTACCTGTAGAGAAAATCAAAGTTTGCCTGGTAAGGGGGCTTACCAGGCTTTTTCCTGTTGATATCGCAATTTTCACTGGCGTGACGTACACATGGTTGCGTGAGAATCACATGTTTCAAGCATAAGCGGGTGTCGATGAGGCGATCGCCTGATCCGGTTGAGACGGGTGTGCAGATAATTGCTCCAACGACTGTTCCAGCGACTGTTCTACCTGAATTGGCTCTAATTTATAGCCAACCACCAGCACTCCTCGACAGAAAATTCCTTGCTTGGGACGAAATTCAAACGCGGGTTGGCTGCCTTGTTGCCACTCTTTTTCGGTCAAAATGCTGATTCCCGTAGAACCTGTGCCTAGCTGTACAGGCGTTTTATGAGAACGTACGACTAACATATGAGTAGGGTGAAACATGATAACAATCTCCTTTGAGTTGAGTAAGTAAGCCGCTTCAGCCTGGATAACGGTGATACCCTAAGCCAAAACTCTTGTGATGAAAGCAATTCCAAATTCGTAGAGATACTTTTCGCACAGGTTCTCGAAATTCACCCGATTGGGTTAGCTCTCTGGCGTGACCCACGTATAACTAGTAATATTAAAATTTGTAAACCTTTCTCAGATTTCCCGCCGGATGAGAAACTACGCCTCCTGAGGTAGGCAACCCGTACTTTTCGTCAGTAAATTCTCTAAGACTTTGTCCCCGCACCTATTTGCTACGGTTTTCCACCCTGTCTACTACAGGGCTATAGGGCATACATTGGTCTTAAGTCTTAAATACATAAAAGTTCACGGAGCTAACCGCTACCTCAATTTCCAACCAAATTGAGCCTTTCATCTGTAGCGGATGTAATGAATAGAGAGGCTTCACCATGTTCGAGTATTTCACGGATAAAGCGATCGCTGTCGTTATGGCGGCTCAAGAAGAGGCTCGTCGCCTGGGCCATAACTTTGTAGGTACAGAGCAAATTTTGGTGGGGCTACTGAAAGAAGGCAGCAGCATTGCAGCCAAAGTCCTGGTAGATATGGGCTTGACTCTGCATGCGGTGCAAATAGAAGTCGAAAAAACCGTGGGTCGCGGCTCCGGCGCTGTGTCCGTGGAAATTCCGTTTACACCCAAAGCAAAGCGAGTACTAGAACGGGCATTTCAAGAAGCTCGCCAATTCGACCATCGCTACGTCGGTCCAGAGCATTTGTTGCTGAGTTTGTCTCAAGATCGGGAAAGTGCAGCGCAGAACGTGCTGATTAAGTTAGGCGCTGATCCAGAACAAATCCGTATCCAGGTGATTCGGGCGATCGGGGAAGCTGTTGTGCCAACGGGCAATCCTCGCGAACGGGCAACCACTGTGGGACGCCCTACCCGCACCAAAGCACTGGATGAGTTTGGTACGGATCTGACCCAATTGGCGGCTGAAGGCAAGCTTGACCCCGTGGTCGGTCGTGAGAAAGAAATTGAGCGCGTGATCCAAATTTTGGGTCGTCGCACCAAAAACAATCCGGTCTTAATTGGTGAACCGGGTGTCGGTAAAACGGCGATCGCGGAAGGGCTGGCACAACGGATTGTCAATCAAGCCGTTCCTGAACAGCTCCTCGACAAGCGAGTCATTAGTCTGGCAGTGGGTTCGTTGCTGGCTGGGACTCGGTTCCGGGGCGATTTTGAAGAACGCATCACCCAAATCGTTAGCGAAGTGCGGCAATCGAACAACATCATTTTGATGATTGACGAAATTCATACCCTGGTGGGTGCGGGGGCGATTGAAGGTGGTACAGATGCCGCAAACCTGCTGAAACCCGCCCTTGCCAGAGGGGAACTTCAGTGCTTAGGCGCGACCACGTTGGATGAGTACCGCAAACATATCGAACGCGATGCGGCATTGGAGCGCCGCTTCCAACCCGTTAATGTTGGTGAACCCTCGGTCGAAGATACGATCGAAATCCTACATGGCTTACGGCAACGCTATGAACAACACCACCGGCTGACGATCGCCGATGAAGCGTTAGAAGCCGCCGCACGGTTGTCCGATCGCTATATCACCGATCGATTCCTGCCCGACAAAGCGATTGATCTGATTGACGAAGCAGGGTCACGCGTCCGGTTTCGCCATGCCCAAAAATCGCCAACCAAAGAACTCAAGCAGGAATTGCGGAAAGTTGCCCAACAAAAAACAGATGCCGTTCAGCGGCAAGACTTTGACCAGGCAGGGCAATTGCGCGATCGCGAAATGGAATTAGAAACCCAGTTGCAGACGCTGGTTCCCGAGCCAGCAGCGCCCAATCTAGAACTGGCGATCGAGCCGCAACCCGTGGGCGATGTCAGCCCGAAAAGTTTACAAAGCTTGCCCGATGCGCCGATTGTCACCGCAGAAGATATTGCCCAGGTGGTAGAAGCCTGGACAGGTGTGCCCGTGAATCAGTTGACTGAATCTGAATCGCTGATGTTGATGCATTTAGAGGATGTCTTGCATGAGCGCGTGATTGGACAACATGAAGCGGTAACTGCCGCAGCTCGTGCGATCCGGCGATCGCGAGTTGGGTTGCGCAATACCAACCGTCCAATTGCCAGCCTGATCTTTTCAGGGCCCACTGGGGTCGGTAAAACCGAACTGGCAAAAGCTCTGGCAGCTACCATCTTTGGGTCTGAAGAAGCCATGATTCGGATGGATATGTCAGAGTTCATGGAATCGCACACCGTTTCCAAGCTGATTGGTTCACCTCCGGGCTATGTCGGTTATGGCGAAGGTGGACAATTGACCGAAGCAGTTCGCCGCAAGCCTTACAGCGTTGTTTTGATGGACGAGATTGAAAAGGCGCACCCAGACGTCTTCAACTTGTTACTACAACTGCTAGAAGATGGTCATTTGACGGATGCTCAGGGTCGCACGGTTAGCTTCAAAAATACGCTGATCATTATGACCTCGAATATTGGTTCAAAAGTGATCGAAAAAGGTGGCAGCAGTCTCGGATTTGACTTCTCGTCTGACGATACGGCGACGTCGCAATACAACAAGATTCGCGATCGCGTCAACGCAGAGATGAAGCAATACTTCCGTCCGGAGTTACTCAATCGGTTGGATGAAATTATTGTCTTCCGTCAACTCCAACGCGACGAAATTGGTCAAATTGCGGACCTGTTGATTCACCAAATTTCTAATCGTCTAGTCGAACAAGGCATCTCCTTAGATGTATCTGAATCGGTGAAAGCTCGACTGGTCGTGGAAGGCTATGACCCCAGCTATGGCGCTCGTCCGCTGCGTCGTACGATTACTCGGTTAATCGAGGACTATCTGGCAGAAGCAATGCTGGCAGGTCAAATCCAGACCGGAGACACCGCTGTGTTAGATCTGAACGATGATGGTCAAGTCATTGTCAGAAAGGCTGAAGAAAAACTGCTCCAGCCGGTTGGTTAGGCACGAAGCACTGTATCCGTAAGAGAAGAGGGAGGGCGATCGCCCTCCCTCTTCTTTTGTTCTGTTCGTACCTGTTGTTGGTGGCAGGGATGATGAGCGATTAGAGGCGATCGCTTTGATTGGCTCACAATGGCTTTGGCATCAGGTGTTCTACCATTGTCACCAAGCGATCTACGGTTGCCGATTGCCGTTCGATGGTTGTGGCCTGTTGTTTCGACGTTTCTGCCTGTTCACGAATGGCATCTCTAATTTCAACCATAAACCGCTCTATCGTCTCAGCTTGCTGTTTTGATGTTTCAGCTTGCTGTTTTGATGTTTCAGCTTGTTGACGAATCAAGTCCTTAATTTCAGTCATGTCCATACGAAATTCAGTCAAGCCTTCGGTCAACCGTCCGACTTGATCAATCAGAATTTCTAGCTTTTCGTCCACAGTACTCATGGCAGATTGATCCATTTATCCACTGTATTGTAGAGCTAAAATCGTTGTCCAAAGCCAAAGTGAATTTGGTTATCCCCCTGATCATTGACGCCAAAATCCAGGCGCAGCAAGCCAAACGGAGAATTAACCCGCACTCCCAACCCAACCCCCAAGCCAGAACCAGGTTTATCGCGCACATTCGCCGGTTCACCCAACACTTCATCGGCAGTGCCCAGATCGGTCGCAAAGTCAGCAAACAGGACTCCACCCACCGGATTGAAGATGGGGAAGCGATATTCCATCGACGCCAGGGCATAGCTTTGTCCTGTTCCTACGCCACTTAATTCATAGCCCCGCACTGAGTTGGTTCCACCTAAATTAAACGCTTCGTAGGGCGGCACATCGCCTAAAATTGTGCCGAGCTGGAGGTTAAACGCCAGAGCTTCTGGATTATTGGCAGAGGCGTGTCCTATGACATCCACCGGAACATAATAGGCATAACTCGCTCGCAGACGGTTCATGAGAATGTTGCCGTCCCCAATGGGAAGAGACTGCTCGGTACTGAGGCTCAAAACAGAACCACGACTGGGGTTGAGAGGATTATCTCGCCGATCTTGGGTGGCTTGAAAGGATAGGGTGAATAGATCGTCGGCACCCGTACCACTGAGCGTCAACGGGTTGCCCAGTTCATCTTCCGCAAAAATTTCACCGTCACTGTCCCGCATACTAATACGGCTGTAGTTTAACCCCAGCTCGGCATCCCAATCTCCCAAGGGATGCATAATACTTGCTCCACCCCCAAAGCGCCCTTCCCGAATCCGACTGCCATTTGCCAACTCCACCTCATCAGTAAACGTGGCAGAAAGGCTGCGTCTCCGAAAGCCGTAAATGCTATACCCCAGGCGATTGGGCTGACTGGCACGATAGGGATGGCTAAAGCGTCCACCAAACTGCAAACCTCGTCCTGAAATCTGTACATCGCCTGTGAGTTGCTGCCCAATGCCACCAAAGTTGCGATCGCTGTAAGTGATAGTGCCAAATAGCCCGACATCGGTATTGTAGCCACCACCCAGATTGAAGGCACGCGACAGCCGTTCATGCAGCGTGTAGGTGACATCAGCCGTTTGTCCATCTACCTGTAATGCGACACTGGCATCATCAAACAATTGCGAGTCTTTCAGCCGTTGCAGGTCTGCCCGCGCCGTATTCTCGTTAAATACTTCACCAGGTTGAATTTGCAGCTCTCGCCGCAGAAACGTTTCCCGAGTGCGTCCTTGAATCGGCTCGCCGTCTTCATCTACGGCATTACCTTCGGCATCCACAAACTGAACGTTGACCTGTCTCACCACCACTTCTAGAACAGTAATCGTGACTAATCCTGTTGAATTGGGCAACAGTTGCGTTACCTGTGCCAATTTATAGCCATTGTCGAGATACCACTGGTTGATAGTATCTGCACCCTGGCGCAATGCGGCAGGACTGATCGGTTGCCCCAGTTGTGGTGCAAAAGTTTGGTTCACGATCGCCTCTGGTAATACTTGAGAACCGCTCACTTGCACCGATCGCACAATCACAGGCTCGATCACAAAAACCACGATAACCCCTTGGGGCGATCGCTCTGTTTGCACCGTGGCAGACGTCAATAAACCCGTATTCAACAGCGTGGTGATATCACGTTGCAGTTGGCTATCACTGGTTGCCCCACCCACCCGCGTCTGAACAATGTCTCGAACCACTTGCTGCAATTCGGCTGTGCCACCATCAACCTGCACATCGGCAACCACAACTGCCAGATCATCCAGAGGCATGGGTGCGGGTGCAGGACTAGTTCCTGACGGTGAGACTGGTGCAGTTGTTGGGTCAGTCGGAATAATCAGAGGGGCAGGAAAATCAAGTTGGCGAGGGGCGCGGCTGGGCTGAGGAAAGTTGGAAAGCTGGGGGTCTGATGAAAGCGTGGCTGGGGGTGCAGCTTCAGAACCATTGGTATCAGCAAGGGTAGACGGCAACGATCCTGGTGCCGATGGTAACGGCAGCGTTTGATAATCCTGGTAATAAAACGCAGCATTGCCGGAAGCCGTCTGGGCGATCGCAACCGATTGCAGCATCAAGCCTGTCAGAGAAAGTATGGCAGCAGTGCCAGATGCTCGGGCAAAAACATGCATAGCGGAAAGTGCAACAACAGATAGGATGGCGATCGCCCTATCGATAGCAGGCAAGGGGTTGATTAGGACAAAGGTTGTGTGAGAACCCGCGCGGAGCGCGGGTCTCACACAACCTCCTGATTTAACCGTCTCGACGGTTGCGATATCTATAGGGTTCAAAAGCAATCATCAGCTCAATATACAAGATGATGAAAAAATTGCCACTAAAATTAGCCTGAATTCAACCGGCAAGTTGTTGCATCCACACCAGTCTCCAAACGTTATCTAGGAGGCTGTTTCCGCGCAGGCAGTTGCAACGGAGGCAACGGTCGAGACGACTGGCTGGGTAAATAATGAATCGGTTTCTGGGGTGGCATTTCGATCGGTCGCTGTTGCAGCTTCCACCAGCGTAGGGCGATCGCCACTCCCACTGTTCCCAGTCCTAGCGTTAGCAATGCCCAGCGATCGCCGACCCCACCCATGACCGCATCAACCGCCCCAACCGTCAAAATAAAACTAGAAATCGGTTCGTTGCGGTAGGCTCTTTTCAAAAATCGAGGGAACAAACCTTGCTTCACAATGAATGCTTTCCTGGCTAACCAATAATTAATCTGAAAATAGACGAGAACATGCCGAATAACTGTATCAATTCATATCCTCTACCTCTAATCTATAGGGTTGTGTTTCAAATGTGGGGGTATTTTTTTTGAAACGCTCACTTGGTAAGCGTTTCAAAAAATGGTGCGGCTCCCTCACCATCAGACCATTCCTAACCGCGAGACAGTCGTTTCCAGGCACGAATTACCCGCCGCAGCTGGATGGGTAACTCTGTTTGCACGCTGTCGGCATATTGGGTCGTCCCATCCGGTGCGATCAACATGACAATAATCTCATCCGTGGCAGCTTGGGTAGGGCGGTAGTCTAACCCATTGAAATCGCTAAACTCTTGGTGTTGCAGCAACGTGACGAATTTCTCCAATTTACGGGGAGATACCCGTTCGATCGAGACCGGAGCCGACGTACCATCAGGTTTCAAGAGCAACTGCATCAACCGTCCATCGGTCAGCAGAATGGTTTGATAGGCTTGTCCGGCAACGCCACTGCTGCCAATTTCTCGAAATAGAACAGACTCACCTTCTTCAATCGAGGCTTGAGCTGAAATAAAAGCAGGTTCGATAGCATCACTTGTCTGACTGGCGACTGCATTGAGCCAGACTTCAGAGCCATCCTGGTTAGCATGGTAGATCCATTGCTGCTGTCCACTGGTCAGAATAGCTCGCCAACCTGAGATGCCAGCATCCAGACAGGTGTCATTGTCTGCTAAATTGTGGCGTAAACAGTCTTTCCAAATCCAGGGTTCTGCTTCCAGTACACTTAACTGGGTCATGGGAATTTGCAACTCTTGAGCCGCAACTAAACGTAAGCGATCGCCTACCGATGGGGGTAAATTAGTGGTTCGGGCAAAGAGGCGAATCTGATCGCCTACTTGATTGGTGTGATAAAACCAACTCTGGCGATCGCCCAATACCTCAAGTTGCCATCCATCAATCGATTCCGGTGTACAGACTTCATCCGGAGTTGCCACATCCAGGCAACTATCAGTCCAGGTTGTCCGACTGGCTTGAGCAACTCTTAACCCATCCATAGGCATATTCAATCTCTCCGCCAGATCCCGTAGCACCCCGGTCACTAACGGTTGTGGCAAGGCTGCCGCGCCAACCCAAACCATAGACGTCTCACTATTTGTAGCGATAGGAGATAGCTCCGGCACGGCAGTCCCCGTTTCAAGTGCAGGGGTAGCCAGACTAACTTGGCGAATGCTCAGATTAGTGAGCAAAAAACTCATCCCTATAACAACAGGAATCAGCTTGCGGGATAACCGCTGAGAACGGACAACAGGACACTGCATAGCCCAATTTCTTCTCGTCGCAATAACATGTTGGCTGGGCTATGCAAGCAAAACCCAGGCTAGTTTAAAGATCCAATTTGAATCCAAGTATCTGTAAAGATCTTGATTCCACTTTAAACATTGCCTGGGGGTTAATGCCAACTGTTACAAAATTGGAGACGACTAAATTTCAGCCGATGCTCGTTCAATCAACCGTCGCGCTAGAGTCTGAACACCCGTATGCTCGTAGTATTTGGCGTAGATATCGAGAAACGCACCGAGATATTCCAATTTATCCTTGGAAACATCCACAAACTTGACCAAATTATCGACAACTTTGTCGGGTGTCAGGTTGTTGGAAGCAACAAATTTATCCATCCAGCCTTTAGTCGATTCAAAGCTTTCTGTGATAAATCCCTTTTGAGCATTGGTATTACCGCCGGGGATCAATTCTTTAACCCCTTTGAAGGTCTGATTGTGGTCTAACTCAGACGGACTCATGGCTTTAAAGGACGTCAGGGCTTTTTCGGCAAATCCAGGGCCCAGAGGAATTAAACCGTCAAAACAAACCAGCGCTGCCATCCGCGTCAATGACTCACCCCCATAGTCTGCCAATGCCCGCAGAAAATCGCCAATGCTATCTCCAGGAATACCGTTGATTTGGCAAAACGCAACCAATTCCACGACTAACTTGACGCACAGATCAATCGTTTGGGCTTTTTCTGGTTTGGGGGTGAGATTACTCAAAACGCCCAAAAACGAAACATCCTGACCAATTTTATTTGCCAGAGCTGCCATCCCCAGCGCACCGGAAGCAGAATCAACGGTTTGGTAGAGCCAGAGCGCTCGTTGATAGCCTTGGGATTTGTCGTTAAACAAGGCAACTGCACGATTGCCAATTTGCTTGACCAACTCAGGGTCACTTTCACCCGTCACGGCACGAATGGTGTTGTCAAACCCCACCAAATTTTGCCACTGACCAGGAATCACAAAGTCGAGAGCCCGCAGAGACATGACTGTAACGCCGCCAGTGGGCAAACTATCGACTAATTCATAAATCGGCTTACTCAAAATAGTCTCCTTTGATCAATCTAGTACACCAACTTAAAAGTTTTAGAGGGGGTGGAGGGGGTAAAACCCCCTCTTGGGGGCGCAGCCCCCAAACCCCCATGTTGTAAAATTTAGTGTTTGCAACACTAGTACACCAACTTAAAAGTTTTGGAGGGGGTAAAACCCCCTCTTGGGGGCGCAGCCCCCAAACCCCCATGTTGTAAGATTTAGTGTTTGCAACACTAGTACACCAACTTAAAAGTTTTGGAGGGGGTGGAGGGGGTAAAACCCCCTCTTGGGGGCGCAGCCCCCAAATCCCCATGTTGTAAAATTTCGTGCTTGCAACACTAGGATCAAAAACAGGATTGATGCAGGTAGGTTGGGGCTACTTCAACTGAGATAGCCCAGATAAGTCAAATTTGGTGAGCCACGTTTCGCGATCGCCCACCTGAAACGATTGATCTCGCGATTGCACTTTTACCTGATACCGCCCTGCCACCAAAATGGCAGTTTGCGTACTACCCACATCAACGGCTGGGTAGCCCCCGACCTGGCGGGTGCTGCTGGCAAATTTTTGTGCGGCATCTGGCAGGCTGCTGGTATCGCTAATCGACAACATGGCAACCGTCGTATTACCCCGATTTAGCTTATATTCGGCAAAGCCTGTTTTTTCTTGACTGGGAACCACGTCCAGTCCATCTTGCGATGACGGGAAGAATTTATTGAACGCGCCCCCTGGCTGAGCATCGCTAGAGACAGCCGCAGGGGCATTTCTACCCGTCGTATCTTCTTGAACTTGCTCGTAAGGCGAAGGAGCTGTCGTAGTGCAAGCGGACAATAATAGAAAACAACTCAGGAATAGAGGAGCGAGCAATCTTCGCCAACTCGTGGAAAACATTTTAATCTCCTGAAAAATATAAACAGTGGAGCTGTTCACTACAGCCGTGTAGTCACCCACGCCGGGAAATGTTTAGTAAAATCCCAGTTTTGCTGTGGCGCAGCTCCGCCGCGCCACAGCAAAACTGGGATTTTATGGTATTGCTAGTCCCTTAAGCTTGATTAAATCCACGATCCTGATCTAGACGGCAAGGGTTTGGCTAGACAGCTAACACCATAGCCTAAAATTTTGATTCCCTCGCCAGTGTTAAGGAAGATATTACTCAAGTGGGTTGCCTTTAAACAGTCGGTGCCAGGTGGGTGTTGGATAGGTATCGTCATAGAACGTCTGGAAGCTATCCCGCACTCGTCCATTGAGCGGTACAATAAGATGCCGATTGTACTCCTCAAGAAGCAAGATCCATGATTTCCAGTAATGACTTTCGCCCTGGTGTCAGCATTGTTTTAGATGGTTCCGTATGGCGAGTTGTAGAGTTCCTTCACGTTAAACCAGGGAAGGGATCTGCGTTTGTGCGAACAAAGCTAAAAAGCGTTCAGTCCGGTAACGTTGTAGAACGAACTTTTCGGGCTGGTGAAACAGTTCCTCAAGCCATTCTCGAAAAAAGTGTGATGCAACACACCTATCGAGAAGGTGAAGAGTTCGTATTTATGGATATGGCAACGTATGAGGAAGGTCGTCTGACCGCCGCCCAAATTGGCGATGGCGTGAAATACATCAAAGAAGGGATGGAAGTCAGCGTCGTGCGGTGGGGTGAGCAGGTATTGGAAGTAGAGTTACCCAATTCTGTTGTTTTAGAAGTGATTCAGACAGATCCCGGTGTCAAAGGTGACACTGCCACAGGTGGAACCAAACCCGCCATTGTAGAAACAGGTGCTCAGGTGATGGTGCCCCTATTTATCTCAATTGGTGAGCGGATCAAAGTCGATACACGCAATGACTCCTATTTAGGGAGAGAGTAGCGAGCAGTCGTCAGCCTGGAGCTGACAACTGAGCATAAACTTAAGTTTAAATTGGACTATAAGAATTGTGGAATTTGATTTTAATGAACTCCGTGAATTATTGAATGTCCTCAATCAGACTGATGTAACGGAGTTGATTCTCAAAAATGATACTTTTGAACTAACGCTGCGAAAAGGAACAGGGGCGATCGCGAGTCCTGTTGTTTTAGATGCAGGCGTGAGTTTAACCAGCGTCGCACCCTCTGTGCCAGCGGCATCTCCACCATTGGCTACCGGAACACCCAGCATCAGTGAGACTCCCAGCCCGTCTCCAGTCCCAGCACCACTCGCCAACGAGCGGTTGATGGATATCACGTCACCCATGGTCGGCACGTTTTATCGGGCACCTGCTCCGGATGAGTCGCCTTTTGTAGAGGTTGGCGATCGCATTCGTTCAGGACAAACCGTTTGCATTATCGAAGCGATGAAGCTAATGAATGAGTTAGAGGCTGAGGTGTCTGGTGAAATTGTTGAAATTTTGCTAGAAAACGGTCAACCTGTTGAATATGGGCAAGTCTTAATGCGGGTCAAACCTGTTTAATACGAATTGAATCTGTTTAATCAAGAGCCTGAAAAGAGCCTAAACCGATTCTATGGTGCTGCGCACTTGGTGAACCACTCAACAGCGTGTTAAACCCTCGACAAAGTGAAACGCTCAACAAAAAACATGTATGGAACTGGCGTTTTCCTATTAGGAAAACGCCAGTTCCATATTGAATTACATATAGCGGTGTGCAAGTTCATTAAGTCCAGAAACGGTGTTGTGAGGCGCGGAGCGTCCCACAGCACCGGACTGAATCAATCTGCACAGTGCTGTAATATTACGCAGCCGGACAAACGTAGGGAAGCAAAGAGGCACTTTGCAACGCTGCACCATCTAACCGCGCACTGCTTAAATTGGTATCGCGGATATAAGCACACTCTAAATCTGCATTTCTCAGATCTGCCTCATGCAAATTTACCTCACTCAAAAATGCCTCCATCAGGTTTGCCTCAGACAAATTAGCATGATGTAAGTTGGCTCGGCTGAGGTCTACCCCAAATAAGTTGGCACCTTGAAGATTGGCACCCCGTAAATTTGCACCCACCAGATCTGCCAGATTCAGCTTGGCACCCGCCAGATTAGCATCTTGAAGGTTGGCGTGCGATAAGTCTGCTCCTTGTAGATCTGCCTGACACAAGTTTGCGCCCGTTAGATCGGCTCCACGCAAATCAGCCCACCTCAGGTCTGCACCTCCAAAGATTGCCCTGGATAGGTTGGCTTTGCTTAACTTTGCCTGCTTCAGATTTGCTTCCATTAACACCGCTTGTCGCAGATCTGCACCTTGAAGATCGGCAGCATAGAAATTAGCAGTGTGTAAAAATGCCCAATGAAAACTAGTCCCTTGCAAATTCGCCTGACTCAGATCTGCATAAGAAAGATCTGAGCGGCTGAGATCGGCTTGACTGAGGTCTGCTTTCTGAAAGTTGACCTCGGTCATATTCGCTTTAGTTAAAATTACGCCACTGAGACAGGTTTCACGCAGAACCGCTTGGCGTAGATCGATAGGCGTGTTAGAAGTCTGGAGATGAGTATGCCACCATGCGTTCCAGGTACTGGCTCCCTGGGAAAGAATCAACAACAATTCTTGAAGTGCCATAGTGGAGAAGTAGGGGTAAGGGGAAAGGAGCATGACTCCTTAAACCACTCTTCTCCGCAAGAATACTGAATCTGGAAAATCCCCCTGGTTGAGCAGGAGGTTTAATCAGATTTTGATGGTTATGAAGGCTGGATAAATTGAAATCAGGAATTTAGGCGAGTTGTGGAGCCGCTGAAAGCAGAGCAATCCACATATCTGAAGCATCTTGGTAGAAGTCTACTTGTTCGACCTTATAGTATCTGGGCTGCGAGCCTTTCCGCAGAGTAACGTAGTCGCCCTTCTGAACAGCTTTACGGCGATCGCTCGTCATGTAATATTGATCACACCGAGATGTCTCGTTCGCCACTTCAAAGGCGAAATCGATCCCTTCTTCATAATGAGAATAGTCGTGCACTTTGGGCTTCCGTACTCTTTGTTGAGACGACGGTTGAACCTGTTGCATCGTAGGGGTAGTGGCTGAGGCAGATACCCCAAACGCTAGCCCGGTACGCCGCAGGTAATTATGAAAAGCGGTAGAGCAGCTGGTAAGAAGATTATCGGTGATTTGTCCTGAAGACATGATTGGGTACTCCCGCCAACATAACCTGAATGAGCCTTTGTCATAGTTAAAGACTACCAACCGGCTTTGTTGTTGCTGTGTTGAGGTTGTGACAATTTCATGATGCTGTTTAATCGGCTATTCCCACATCCTTGAAAGCATTGAACTTCATATTTAAAGTTTCAGAATACATAGAAAAATTACTTAAATGCCTTGCTTTTGAACAGGGAGTTCTATTAAGAATTTAGTGCCCTGTTCTGGGTCAGAAAGGCATTGAATGCGACCATTGTGGCGTTCTACAACAATTTGATGACTGATGGACATGCCCAGTCCGGTTCCTTTGCCGACTTCTTTTGTGGTGAAAAAAGGATCGAATACACGTTGGCGAATATGCTCAGGCATTCCAGGACCATTATCGGCGATTGAGACTAAAACTCGGCTGGGTGCGATCGCTTCGGTTTGGATAGTAATTTGAGGCGTAAACGGAGCCTGATGGGTCGCGGGACTATTCTTTAGCTGCTGACTCTGCTCTAAACACTTTGTCTCTAATGCATCAATCGCATTACTCAAAATGTTCATAAACACCTGGTTGAGTTGCCCTGCATAGCATTTGACTAGAGGCAATTCACTATAGTGTTTGATAATTTCCACCATAGGACGCTTGCCTTCCGCTTTGAGGCGATGTTGCAAAATCATTAGCGTACTATCGATGCCTTCATGAACATCGACCAATTTTAATTCCGCTTCGTCAAGTCGCGAAAAATTTTGCAACGAGCGAACAATGCCTCGTATCCGTTCTGCCCCAACTCGCATAGATGCCATTAGCTTGGGCAGATCTGTTGTAATGAAGTCCAGATCAATGCCGCCAATTTTATCGTGGAAGCTAGGTTCTAGAGTAGGAAGGGCTTGCTGATAAACCTTCAGTGCCTGGAGCAGATCTTGAGTATAGCGATTGGCATAAGCAAGATTGCCATAAATAAAATTAACTGGGTTGTTGATTTCATGGGCGACACCTGCAACCAATTGTCCTAAGCTCGACATTTTTTCGCTTTGAACCAGGTGAGCCTGGGTCTGCTGGAGTTCTTCTAACGTCTGAGCCAGTTCTTGAGATCGTTCCCGCTCTTTGGCTTCAGATTGCCTGAGGGCTTCTTCTGCTAATTTACGCTTTGTAATATCTTCTACGGTTCCTTCGTAATACAGCAAATTTCCCCGGTCATCTCGCACTGCACGGGCATTTTCAGACGTCCAAATGATGCTGCCATCTTTTTTATACACTTGAGACTCAAAATTTGTGACAGCGTCTTTGCGCTCTAATGCGGCAATAAATTCAGAGCGTCGCTTGGGGTCTACATACAACTGCTGTTCTATATTCGTTAGATGGGTGGTCAAGTCTTCTGCCGACGAATAGCCATACATTCTCACAAGAGCCGGATTTGCACTGATATGGCGACCATTGGGAGTCGTTTGAAAAATTCCTTCAGCCGCATTTTCAAAAATGCTGCGATATTTTTCTTCGGCACGACGCAATGCTTCTTCGGCTTCTTTGCGATGGGTAATATCTCTAGCCACCCAAATTACAGAATTGTCAGGCAGGGGAGAGATATTTGCAGAAAACCAGCGACTCGGGAGATCGTCTTCGTCAACAAGCAAGTTAGCCGATTCCTGAGACGTGGGTTGGCTCACAGGGAGGCTATATTCCAGACTAACTGTTTTGCCAACTTTCAGGGCTTGCTGAATATGGTTGAGAAATAGATTGGCTTGTTTTAGAGGCAAAACTTCGTAAACCGTTTTGCCGACCCGTTCTACATGGGGTTTATAAAGAATTTCAGAGTTGGTTGCCACCATTTTGAGGTAGCGTCCCTGGGCATCGAAAACGGTGATGACATCCGTCATGGCAGCAAAGAGGGCGCGCAACTCTGCTTCAGAGGTCCGTAAGGCTGACTCTGCTCGTTGACGCTCGGCTATTTCAATTACCAGCCGTCTATTTAGTTCTTTGAGAGCAGCAGTTCGTTCTTCTACGCGAGTTTCAAGCTGCTCATTGATGCGTTGTAATGCTTCTTCGGCTTGTTTTCGTTCAGTAATATCTTCGACCGTGCCTTCGTAGTACAGCACGTTGTCGTGGGCATCGCGAACGGTACGAGCATTTTCGGAAATCCAAATTAAGCTGCCATCTTTCCGATAGATTTGAGATTCAAAGCCCCGCACTTCTCCTTCGTCTTGCAACTGTTGGACAAATTCGCTGCGACGGTTGGGGTTGACGTAGAGTTGTTGCTGAATGCTCGTCAGATTTGCCACTAACTCGTCTGGCGATTCGTAACCGTAAATCCGGGCTAAAGCTGGATTGGCACTGAGGTAATAGCCATCCGGGGTTGTTTGAAAAATACCTTCAACAGCATTTTCAAAAATACTGCGATATTTTGCTTCGGCCTGTCGATGCGCTTCCAGAGCTTGATGGCGATCGCTAACATCGATACCAATCGCAAAGGCTGCTCGCCCCTGGTCATATTTCTGTACAGCTACTAAAAAATGACGCGTGATGCCATTAACCAATGTTTCTACTTCATTAGAAGCATCTTGAGCAGGACTGGCAAAAAAGCGTCTGACAAAGTCCTTAAACTCCAGGCTACTGTGGAGGAAACCAATATCTTCTCCACAGAATGATTCGGGGGGTAAGCCAAAGGTTTCAGCGAGATGGCGATTAACCCCTAGATAGCGCAGATCTGAACTAATCCACGAGACGTTTCCAGGAACTGCATCCAAAACGGCTTGTAATTGATCTTTAGCAACCCGCAATGCTTTTTCTGCTTGATGGCGTTCTGAGACCTCTGCAAGCAGTTGATCATTGGCTTCCTTTAAAGCAATAGTACGTTCTTCAATAATGCGTTGAAGATCGGCACCATTATTGCGCAGAGCTACGTCAGACAAATCGCGATCGCCAAGAGATTGCTCTAACTCGGCGACTCGCTGACGTAGTAAAGTAACTTCATCTAAAAGCTCGGCTTTAGTTTTTTCGCGATCGCTCATAGGCGACGAAGATCCTACCTCCGAGGAAGCTGTGGATAGCTCAAACATCTTCTCTTATGGTATTTAAGGTTGCTAAAAAATGCTCTCAGCGGGAGCGCAACATACCGAGTAGATACCCCTTACCCTATTAGCGTCGAGCGCATCAGGAATTTTTACATATATCCCATGAGTATAGAGTAGGTCGTGAATTTTGTGATGTTCGCATGGCACTTAATTCACCCCCAAGGGGGGTTGCTCCGGTTAGTCTGTCAGGTAAAACCCGATGACTGACGCATTTACTGGACGATAGTCATATGACGGTGTGCAAGTTCAAGTTCGTTAAGTTCAGAAACGGTGTTGTGGGGCGCTCCGCGCCCCACAACACCGGACTAAATCAACCTGCACCGCACTATATCGACAGGATGAACGTGGGCAAAAGGACGCATCCCGCCTGTAAGTTCCCATTAAACAAACCCCGGAGGTTGATTTTTGGAAGCGCGGCGTCGCCGCGCTTCCAAAAATCAACCTCCGGGGTTATTCCATCTGCGATTTTTTAGAAAATATGCTGATGCGCGATAAACTTCATGCAAAATTTACCGAAATCTTGCAGTCCTTTATTGATGTCAATAATAGCCCCCAGACAACTGGGAAAGCCCCCAGACAGAGGCAGACAGCAAAAAGCCCCCAATGCTGCCTGCCTTCTGTTTTATCTGGGTAAGTGTAGCATTTGCTACCCTTATCTCTAGAGTACCCGTTAGAGCTGAAAGGAACGGTAAAGACAAGATAAGGAGATGATGAGCATTTAGAGAGAGTCGCCGTAGTGATATCCTTATTAACAGGTCTGTCCAAGTTTTTTGAGGCTGGGTCTCATGGAAGTTAATGATCTAGGATTTGTTGCCAGCATTTTATTTGTGCTGGTTCCTACTGTTTTCTTGTTGATTTTGTATATTCAAACTGCTAGCCGCGAAGGTGGCAAAAGCTCATAACGGTTTAATCATAAACTGGCGGCAGCTTTGGGCTGAGAATGTATCTTCATTCTTAGTTTGAGGCTGCTTTTTAGGTTTTAGTCGGTTTTTGCCAGGGAAACGTATTCCGCTCCCAAAAGACGCGATCGCAATAGCCTTGAATCTGGCGATCGTGGTCTACTCGTTCCAAACGTTTTTCTGCAAGACATGCATAGTCTTCATCTAACTCGATGCCGACGAACTGGCGATCGAGTTTTTTGGCAACGACGGAGGTCGTTCCAGACCCTAAAAATGGGTCAAACACCACTGCTCCGGGCATAGAGCTTGCCAAAATAATTTTTGCCAGTAGTTTTTCTGGCTTTTGGGTCGGATGATCCGTATTTTCGGGCATTGACCAAAACGGAATGGTTAAATCAGTCCACAGGTTGGAAGCAGCGGTCAGACGAAAATTTCCGTCGGCTGAGCGGTTCCAGTCCTTAGGCTGTCCGTTAGCCGTGTAGGGAGCCATAACACGGCGTTTGAGCTGTACTGCGTTGGCATCGAAATAATAATCTTGAGAAACGGTACAAAACCAAATATCTTCGGAACAATTTTTCCAATTTGCCTTGGCACCTCGTCCTTTTTCCCGTTCCCAGGTAATGCGGTTACGAACGTGAAAATAGCGAGAGGCTACCTCATAAATCGCTAACGATGATTGCCAGTCGCCACAGATGTAAATTGAAGCCGTTGGTTTAAGTAACCGCACCAAGCCAGATAGCCAGCTTTCCACCCAATCGGTATAGTCCGAAAGCGATCGCCGCTTGACCCATTGTTGATTAAACCGTTTGGTTAAGTTGTAGGGCGGATCGATAAACAGTAAATCGATAAATGCGTCCGGCAAATAATCAAGGACTTCAAATAGATTTTGACAAATCGTGCGATCGGCAATATCACCACAGCTAGCAGGGGCACTGAGCCGTAGTAAACGAGACGCATAGTGCGATCGCTCTTCAGGGGTTAATCGCAGGGTGCGATTGCGAGGGGCGGAAGATTTTTCAGACAATTTCAACCCACTGTGGATACTAAATTCTGCACAAACTAACAAACTGATTTCACGCCCTGCACCTCCTGTAATACAGATGGTTACATATAGCAATCCTAAATCAGTTGTGAAAGCGCCCGCCCGAAGGGCGGGCGCTTTCACAACTGATCAGATTCACAAATCAAATAGGATCGCTATAGTTCAGGGGTTTATGTTTAATTATGCTCCCTACTGATTCTCTGCACTAGGCTTCCGAGCGCGTAGCACTGCTCTATACTTGGCTCAAAATTTTCGGGCGTGAAAGCAAAGCTCTCACGCCCGACACCAAAATAGTGAAACCAGATTAAAGCAGATTGAGCCATCTTCTCTTAGAGGATGGTTCGCGCCCGCAGGGCGCGAACCATCACATCTCCGGATCAGCCCTACACCGCTACTTAATCGTCATCGTCGTCATCATCGTCATCGTCGTCACTGAAGTCTTCGACGAGGTCATCGTCGTCCTCAATAATGGCAGAGAATGGTTCAGGAGTCGTGGGTTCAAGCCCATAGGTAGGACGATTAAACCCTAGATTATCGCGGCTCCAATCTCGTCGGGCTTCAGGAGAGAAAACATCTAACCCCCCTTCTAGCTCATAGGTTCGAGCGGTTCGATCATCTAAAACAACATCCTTCAAGTCCACATCATCATCGTAGACACCCGCTTCGTAGCTCAGATCGACATCATTAATGATCGACTCTTCATAGGCATTGAAACCCGTTCCTGCCGGAATGAGACGACCAATAATAACGTTTTCCTTCAACCCTCGCAGCCAATCGGATTTACCTTCGATCGCCGCTTCCGTCAGAACCCGAGTCGTTTCCTGGAAGCTTGCCGCTGAGATGAAACTATCCGTATTCAGAGACGCTTTAGTGATTCCCAAGAGTACAGGAGTATATTGTGCAGGCGCACCCCCTGTAATTGACATCGCCTCGTTAACCTGCTGAATCTGATGTAGTTCTACCAACTCACCGGGCAACATCGTGGTATCACCCCCGTCATCAACTCTCACCTTAGAGGTCATCTGACGCACGATCACTTCGATGTGCTTGTCAGAAATCTCAATCCCTTGAGACTGATAAACCGACTGGACTTCGTTCACAAGGAAGCTTTGGACTCGTTGCAAACTAATCAAGGCAGCTTCATGCTCACCTAAGCTCTCTCGATGGAATTTGTAGAAGACTTCCAGGATTTCATGAGGGTTAGCAGGACCATCAGTTAAAGATTCGGCAGTTTCGACTTCCTGTCCATCCAAAACCATCACGTTTTGTCCGGGACCAATCGGATAGTCCGTCACAACGCCATCTTCTTCGATAATCTTGACTTCGACCGACTCGTCATCACTGTAGACAACCTGAGCGACACCAGGTCTGGCCGCTAACACACATGCTTCTTTGGGTTTCCGTGCTTCTAACAGCTCCTCAATTCTAGGTAGACCCTGAATGATGTCTCCTGTTTTAGCACGTTCAAAGACGAGTAGTACCAGGTTGTCACCCCGTTGTACCAGATCTCCATCATCAATATGTAACACGGCACCCGCAGACACTCGGTAGGGACGAGCAATTCGCAGCACAACCTGAGAATCTTCTATGCGGACGACCTGTCCTGAGTCCTCAGCTACAACATTTGGGGTAATCGGAGATCCGGCAACCAACAGATCGCCAACTTTGACCACCGGAGTTTCACCATTCGTATTGACAATCGTGCGATCGGCATCACGAACCACCAAAATCCGACGAATCGCTTCAGCTCCTTCACGAATCCCGCGAACTTCACCTGCTTCCTTACACAAAATCTCCGTTCTAGCGACGACAGATCCTGGAACAATTTGATCGCCGTCTTGCACGAGCAAGCGTGTGCAAGTACTCCCCTGAGTTTGGTCAGCGGCTACATCTCTTCGAATCACCAGAGACTCTAGGATAACCAGTTGAAGACGTAAAACATCCGGGTTGGTCTCATCGGCAATCAGTTCAATATCGGCTGCCAACTGAGGCGCATCATCATCAATTTCGAGGACAAGTTGAGTCCGTAACAGCTCAAGACCTTCGACAGACTTGACTCTTTCCCCATCTTTGTGCCGGATCCGTTGGACAGCTCGCAACTGAATAGAGCGACCAGAATCTTCCTTGCTAGAGGATTGGCTTGGTACAGGAGGCACATCAGGCACTTGGAATTCGGTCACAGGGCGCAGTAAAAGCGCAGGTCCTTCTGGCGTTTCTACGTATTCAACATAGCGCAAGTCTGAAACCACTAATCCTGGCATGATCTCTTGCCCCGGATTTGCAATAGTGCCATCTTTACCCATAACGGCATCGGGGTTATCTACCATATGTAGATCGCCCGGTTTAATCACGATTTCCCGAAGAATATCGTTCTTTTGCGTGACTTCAACCACACCATTGCTCTGACAGAAGATGTCTTTGACTACTTCTGTTCCGGCTTCGACATACTGACCATCCTCTACGAGCAGCAGAGAAATATCTTTGTTAACTTCATGAGATTCTTCAGGAATCCAGAGTAGGGTTCCACCCTGAACCACCTCGTAGCCTTCCTTAGCTTTGCCGCGTTTCGCAACATCTACCCCGGAATATTTGATGATTCCACCCGTTTGCGTGCGATAGCGATCATCAATCAGTTCTGCCACAACCTGGTTGTTGGCAACTTTAGTTCCTGGGGTAGCAATTAAGGAAAAGCGCTGGTTATTTTGAGTCTCGATTAAATAATGCTCTCGACCCTGACGACTCTCAACCAAAACTTGTGCCTGATTTAGCAAAACAGACGCCGTAATGATTTCAACTTCGCGCGCTCCCTTCGTTTCACCACTTTGAGGAAGACGCACCATGCCACCGTGCTCGGTGACTAACTTGGTTTCAGCGAGAATACTATCGGCATGAACGCGATCGCCATTTTTAACGATCGGTTCAGCACCCGGAGGTAGGTTGTAAACCTCACCCGACAAAATCCAGATCAAGCCACCCCGTTGGGCAATCCGAGTCGTGTTGCCTTGTCGATCCTTCTTCTCTTCAGGAACCAGGTCAGCAAACTTAACTTCTCCTGCTAGGTCGGACGCGACGTCTTTTGCCGCTTTTTCTGTGACTTTGCGAACTCTACCCGTCGCCGGCATTTCAGCCAGCATCTGACCCAGTTTTGCGTGTTCACCCTCATGGGCAAACAAAATAGAACCAGGGGGTACAGAAAATCTCTCCTGTTTGCCGCCCGCTTCCACGCTCAGATCAATATTTGTTTCGACAATCAGCGCATCTTCACCGTGACGGGTGCGGTAGGGGCGAGAACGGAACTGTTTAGGTTTAAGGTGAACAACCCCATCGAACGGCGCACGCACTTGCGGCACCAATTCCCCTGTAAACGTTCCTCCCGTGTGGAAGGTTCTCATGGTTAGCTGGGTTCCAGGCTCACCAATAGACTGCGCGGCAATAATTCCGACAGCCTCTCCCAAATCAACTAAATACGCATGAGCCAAACTCCACCCGTAACACAACTGACACACAGAGCGTGTTGCTTCACAGGTTAGAGGCGATCGCACAACGATCTCCTCAATTTTTGTTTTACCGACTAATTTAGCTGTATCCCCTGAAATCGCTTCATTGCGCGCAACAATGATCTCTCCCGTCTCCGGATGAACCACATCAACCGCAGCAACACGCCCCAATAAACGATCTTTTAAAGGGATGAGAACGCGCTCACCATCCGTCATACTCCGGACAGGAACACCTCGCTGAGTACCACAATCAATCTCACGGATAATGACATCCTGAGAAACATCTACCAATCGACGGGTTAAATAGCCAGAGTCTGCCGTACGTAGAGCCGTATCTACCAACCCTTTACGGGCACCATACGAAGAAATAATGTACTCAGTAACGGTCAGACCCTCACGGAAATTGGTCTTAATCGGTAAGTCAATGATTTCTCCCTGAGGATCAGCCATTAGACCCCGCATACCTACCAACTGCCGCACCTGAGAGATATTTCCCCGTGCTCCCGAGAAAGCCATCATGTAAACAGAGTTCAGAGGATCGCTAGATTTAAAGTGGCGAACCACCTCATCTTTCAACTCTTCGCTCGTTCCGTTCCAGGTATCAATCACCTTTTGGAAACGCTCTACTTCAGTAATCTCACCCCGGGTATAACGAGTTTCCGTCACCCGAATTTCTTCTTCAGCAGCTTCCAACAAACTCCGCTTACTCGGTGGAACTTGAAGATCATCCACACTAATAGAAACGCCTGCCTTTGTCGCAAACCGGAAACCCAAGTCCTTTAGGTCATCAGCCATCTGCGCAGTTCTGGCTGTGCCGTAGTGAGTAAATGCCCACGCGATCAAGTCGCGCAGTTGCCCCTTGTTAATAACTCGGTTCCGGAACACAGCCGACTGCTGAGGTTTCTGAATTGAATTTTCCGCTTCCATCGTCAATCTCTGCCCTCAAAAAATCGATGATCTGCCCTTGTCCAGCACAAGATCCACGTAATGTGAGATCTTTCCATACAAATCGCTCAAGCCCTAATTAGAGCAAAGCATCTTGGATAGTTTTGTTGTAAATAATTCGCCCCGGAGTAGTTCGAAGATACTGAGAAATCAAAAGTCCTTCTGGATCTCGCCGAATCCGCCTGAACTTAGAGATTTGCGTTACTGTCCCATCTGGCAATCTCTGTTCCTCTTCCAACAGATCCGTGCCATCGTCTTCGATATCACCATCGAACCGAACCCAAATGTAGGCGTGAAGATCGACCTGTTGCTGTTCGTACGCAACAATGACATCTTCCATACTCGAAAAGTAGCGCCCTACACCTTTCTGGGCTGAAGGATTCTCGGCGGTCAAATAGTAACACCCTAAAACCATGTCCTGGCTGGGGGTGATGATAGGTTTTCCGGTTGCCGGCGACAAAATATTATTTGATGCCAACATCAACAACCGCGCCTCAGCCTGCGCCTCTAACGAAAGCGGCACATGGACAGCCATTTGGTCACCGTCAAAGTCAGCGTTAAAAGCAGGGCAAACCAGTGGATGAATCTGAATTGCTCGCCCTTCTACCAAAATTGGCTCAAATGCTTGGATCCCTAGTCGGTGAAGCGTGGGTGCCCGGTTCAACATAACCGGGTGACCATCAATTACTTCTTCCAACACATCCCAAACACTGGGATCATTTCGTTGAATTAACTTTTTCGCTGCCTTGATGTTGTTAACCAAACCCTGGCGGATTAATCGATGGATGACGAAAGGTTGGAAAAGCTCGATCGCCATTTCCCGAGGCAACCCACACTGGTGGATCTTTAACTTGGGTCCCACCACAATGACAGAACGTCCGGAATAATCGACTCGTTTTCCGAGCAGGTTTTGTCGGAAACGTCCTTGCTTTCCTTCAATGATGTCAGAGAGCGATTTCAGAGGTCGGTTATTGGCACCGACAACCGTGCGTCCTCGACGTCCATTATCGATCAGAGCATCCACAGCCTCTTGCAACATCCGTTTTTCATTGCGAACAATGATTTCCGGAGCCAAAATCTCCTGTAACCGTGCCAAGCGATTGTTGCGATTAATCACTCGGCGATAGAGATCGTTTAAGTCGGATGTGGCAAAACGTCCACCATCCAATTGCACCATTGGGCGCAAATCTGGCGGAATCACCGGAATTACCGATAACACCATCCACTCGGGCTTAGATTGCGTTGCGATAAAGTTATCGATGACCCGCAACCGCTTAATTAGCTTTGCTCGCTTCTGCCCCTTCGCTGTTGTGACATCTTCTCGAAGTTGTTCAGCTTCAGCTTCCAGATTGAGGTCTTGCAGTAGACGTTGCAAAGCTTCTGCACCAATGCCAACTTCTACATCTCGAAGGTGAGTATCCTCACTGTAAAGTTGGTCTTCGATTTCAATCCATTGGTCTTCTGTAAGCAGTTGTTTATAGGTCAACCCCTCATGGTTACCAGCGTTCAAAACCACATAAGCGTTAAAGTAAACGATCTGCTCTACATCCCTGAGCGGCATATCCAGCAGAATTGCCATATAACTGGGAATTCCTTTGAGATACCAAACATGAGCGACAGGTGCAGCCAGTTTGATGTAGCCCATTCGGTGGCGTCGCACCCGTGACTCGGTTACTTCTACACCACAACGCTCACAAACAATGCCCCGATGCCGGACTCTCTTATATTTACCGCAGTGGCATTCCCAGTCTTTAGCCGGACCAAAAATACGTTCACAAAAAAGCCCATCCATTTCCGGCTTAAGTGTTCGATAGTTAATGGTCTCAGGTTTTGTCACCTCACCCACAACCATACCGTTCGGCAGAGTCCTTTCACCCCACTGACGAATCCTTTCTGGAGATGCCAGACCAATCTTGACATAGTCAAATCGCTGCTCTAGTTTTGGCATCAGTAACTCTCCCTTATTGAGTTTGACAAGCTTGATAGAGGATTCAGCGGTCAAGAGGACTCAATTAACCATCAATGAGTTCTGACCGCTGAGTTTCAAATGATGAGTCTTGTTAGTCTTCTATCTCTTCCATCTCTTCGGCAGAAATGGACTCATAGGTTGGTCGAGAAGGAGTGCGACGGTTGCCAACATCTGCCATCAGATCTACTTCAATGTCACGGCTAGTACCATCGTCTCGGGTTTCTAGCTTATGTGCAGCGATATCAAGGCAAAGCGATTGCAACTCGCGCATCAGCACTTTAAAGGATTCGGGTGTTCCTGGTCGCGGAATTGCTTTGCCCTTAACGATCGCATTCAGTGCTTCGTTACGACCTTGCATATCGTCTGATTTGACGGTTAGCAATTCTTGAAGAATGTAGGCAGAGCCAAAGGCTTCTAATGCCCAAACTTCCATTTCTCCAAATCTCTGACCCCCTTGCTGTGCTTTACCCCCAAGTGGTTGCTGCGTCACAAGCGAATAAGGACCCGTCGAACGAGCATGAATCTTATCGTCTACCAGATGCACAAGCTTAAGCATATAGGCTTTGCCAACCGTAACGGGACGATCAAAAGGTTCGCCGGTACGACCGTCAAACACCTGAATCTTTCCAGCATTGTGCGGATTAAAGATCCAATCCTTACCCGTGGTCTCGCGAGCCTCCATCAATTTCGAGTGGGTAGATGTACGAGATGCTTCCTCGCCATACATTTCATCAAAGGGAATCATCTTAAAACGAACCCCTAGATTCTCCCCTGCCCAACCCAATAGACACTCAAACACCTGACCAACGTTCATCCGAGACGGTACACCCAAAGGATTGAGGACAATATCAACAGGCGAACCATCCGGTAAGTAAGGCATATCTTCGACTGGCAAAATTCGGGAAATGATTCCCTTATTGCCGTGGCGTCCCGCCATCTTATCGCCTACCTGAATCTTCCTCTTCTGGGCAACATAGACCCGAACGACCATGTTCGCTCCAGGAGGTAGTTCATCCCCTTGCTCACGGGTGAAAACCCGCACATCTACAACGCGCCCTTTTTCACCGTTGGGTACACGTAACGAATTATCACGGACATCCCTGGCTTTCTCACCAAAAATAGCCCGGAGCAATTTTTCTTCAGGTGGTTGATCTGATTCACCCTTCGGTGTGACCTTGCCCACCAAGATATCGCTTGCCTCTACCCAAGCACCAATTCGAATGATCCCTGTCTCATCAAGTTGCCGGAGAGCATCTTCCCCGACGTTAGGAATTTCACGAGTAATTTCCTCGGGACCCAGTTTCGTTTGTCTCGCCTCAATCTCATATTTTTCAATATGGATGGAGGTGTAAACATCGTCAAACACTAGACGCTCACTGATGAGAATGGCATCTTCGTAGTTATAGCCTTCCCAAGGCATATAGACGACGGTGACATTTTGACCTAAAGCCAATTCGCCGCCTTCTGTTGCCGAGCCGTCCGCTAATATCTGTCCAGCGACCACTCGATTTCCGGCAAAAACGATCGGGCGTTGATTAAGACAGGTATCTTGGTTAGACCGCTGATACTTTTGCAGAATATGTTCATACTCTTTGCCCTGGTCATCTCTAACACGGATACGGTTCGCATCGACATGAACGACTTCCCCATCAACCCGACTCACCGCTACCATCCCAGAGTCACGTGCTGCTTGTGCTTCTAGACCTGTACCGACTAGAGGGCGTTCAGGTCGCAACAAGGGCACAGCTTGACGTTGCATGTTCGAGCCCATCAGTGCCCGGTTAGCATCGTCATGCTCTAGGAAAGGAATGAGAGAAGTCGCCACCGAAATGATTTGAACTGGGGATATCGCAACGTAATCCACTTCCGGTGGGCTAGTAGTGGTGAAGTCTTGACGATAGCGAACGGGAACCTGTTCACCCTGGATATAGCCACTTTCGTCTACGGGAATATCTCCAGGAGCAACCCTAAAATCGTCCTCCTCGTCGGCGGTCATATAGATAGGAGGACGATCTTTTAGCACATGACCACTATCAACCGGATAATAGGGTGTCTCGATGAAGCCATAGGCGTTCACACGGGCGTGAGTGGCTAGCGAACCAATCAGACCTGCGTTAGGACCTTCAGGCGTTTCGATGGGACAAATTCGACCGTAGTGAGAGGGATGAATGTCTCGAACGGCAAAACCCGCCCGTTCTCGAGTTAAACCACCTGGACCTAAAGCGCTTAAGCGTCGCTTATGGGTTAGCTCAGCGAGTGGATTCGTTTGATCCATAAACTGAGACAGCTGAGACGAACCAAAGAACTCTTTGATCGCCGCAACCAGAGGTTTGGGGTTAACAAGTGAAGCAGGCGTTAGAGAGTCAGCATCGGAAACGGTCATACGTTCACGAATGATGCGCTCTAAACGGTTTAATCCAACTCGAACCTGGTTTTGTAACAATTCCCCAACAGAGCGAACTCGGCGATTGCCTAGATGGTCGATGTCATCTACGTTACCGATGTCAAATTCTAAGTTGATCAAATAGTCGATCGCCGCCAAGATATCTTGAGGGGTCAACACTCTGGTTGCTTCAGGAACGTTGAGCCTCAATTTCTTGTTGAGTTTGTAGCGTCCAACTCGACCTAAATCGTAACGTTTGGGGTCAAAGAAGCGAGAATCTAGCAGTTGTTGTCCACCCGAAACAGTAGGAGGTTCGCCGGGACGCAACTTCCTATACAGCTCCATCAAAGCTTCTTCTTCGCTGAACTGCCCTTCTTTTTCGATCGTCTTTTGAAAATATTCCGGGTGGCGTAGAGCATCAAAAATTTCGCCATCGCTCAAACCCAATGCTTTCAGGAGCACCTGGGAAGATAGCTTACGGGTTTTGTCAATGCGAACCCAGACGAGATCATTTTTGTCCGTTTCAAATTTCAGCCAAGCGCCTCGGTTGGGGATCAAGCTGGCATTGTAACTACGGCGTCCGTTTTTATCAGTTTCAGACTTGTAGTAAACGCCGGGACTCCGAACGATTTGATTAACGATGACCCGTTCAGCACCATTGATGATGAAGGTACCGCGATCCGTCATCAAGGGTAGATCGCCAATAAATACTTCTTGTTCCTTAATTTCACCCGTTTCTTTGTTGATTAACCGAGTCGGCACGTACATTTGAACGGCGTAGGTGCTGTCTCGACGCTTCGCTTCATCAACGTCGTACTTAGGTCGTTTGAGCTTGTAATCTTTGCCAATAAAATGAAGTTCAAGCTTGCCAGTGTAATCTGTAATAGGGGAGAAACTATCGAGTTCTTCGATCAAACCTTCTTCAAGAAACCAACGAAAACTAGCCCTCTGAATTTCTACAAGATCGGGGAGAGTGAAGTTGATGGCGGATTGGGTTAAATTAGTCATGCGTGTCCTCGGAACAAGTTAAGCCTGGCGTAGTGTCTTCGTACCACAGGGCATCGACGGAAAAGGTCAATGGGGAAAACAGACCTCTCGCAAGAGGACTGAGCAGTCCAGAAAAAATCCGGTTAAATGCATACGTAAACTTAGACAAATTTGAATACTGCAATAGCTGGCTAGACTTAGTTGATAACTGGCTGTTGGGGTGTGCTATGCAAAAGCTAGAAAATGGCTGCTAATCAGAGTACCTAAGAATTGCTGCGATCATGAAGTCAGAGAAATATATTAAAACCGTGCTGACAGGACAGGCTAACCATGTTAGCTCAAAATTACTAATACTTCTCAACATTATGCCTCAGCAAGGCTAATCTGTGGTAAGCATCGTTTTCATTCTCTAGACTTAGTACAGACCACCTTAAATATAAGGATGGGAGTCCGGGTGCAGAGGATAAAACCCCTGCTCAGGGATCTTTAGCGCGAATACTATAGTCGATCGGTGCAACTCCCCAACATTGTTTTGTGCCAGACCCCATCTTTGGAGGGTAGTACTTCGCTAGAAACAGTTCATCAGCATTTTTGTGATTCTTCGCTCACCTCCTTTGACCACTAAGTCATTGCCTCAGAGAGGAGGGGAGGATAGGGAAGAATTTTTTCAGACGATATTAAAGCTTGCGTGGGCGGGAGACGAAAGAGTTGATGAGCATTAGCTGTCGTTTGATCAGCAATCGTTTCAACGGGTAGTTGTCGAAGGTTGGCAATTTGCTCAGCAACGTAGCGAACATATGCGGGTTGGTTGCGGCGATCGCCTCGTTTTGGCACAGGTGCCAGGAAAGGACAATCTGTTTCAATCAACAGGCGATCGCTCGGTACGATTTTTGCGGACTCTTGAACTTGGATTGCATTTTTAAAGGTCACGATGCCACTGAAACTGATGTAGAACCCTAATTCTAGAAAGCTAAGCGTTTCTTCGGGGGTGCCACTCCAGCAGTGCATTACACCGTTCACAGAACCATTGCGCTCCCAGAAAGAGCGCAACAGATCTAGCATGGCGTCGGCTGCATCCCGACAGTGAATAATGACGGGTAAATTGAGTTGTTGAGCGATCGCCAGTTGCGCTTCAAACGCAGATTTCTGTTGATCATGATTGGTTGCTTTATAAAAGTCCAACCCTGTCTCGCCGATGGCAACAACTTTGCCATCTGAGCTAGCCAGGGTCAAAATAGTGTGGGCAGAGTCATCAGCCCATTTTTCCTCTACATCCAGAGGATGCAACCCAACTGCAAAAAACAGTTCTGGAAATCGCCTCGACAATGCCTGGATACCTGGAAATTCTTCAGGCTCCACACATGAATGAACGAGCTTAACGACACCCGCATCCTGCCAACTTTGAGCGATCTGGTCTAAGTCAGCTTGAAAAACGTCGAAGTTAAGATGAACGTGGGTATCAACGAGTTGCATACTCAGAACCCTGCTACAAGAATCTACTCGTCAGGTAAAAGTAGTGACATTGGCACTACTAAGGAAAGAAACTGCAACCTGAATGCTGAAATTCTAAGCAGTTTGGGCTGGGGTCTCGTGTTTTTTGAGAGCTTTAGCAATACGAGCCTTTTTACGAGACCCCGTATTGACATGGATAACGCCACGCTTGACGGCTTTATCGATCTTGCTGTAAACCGAACTCATGCGCTGTTGCACCTCCTGCATGGATTCAGCAGTGGGGTTCGATGCGAAAGAATCAACCGCAGCAAGATACCGTTTAGTCAAGGTTCTGACCGCAGATTTATAGGATTTATTACGCAGGCGGTTGCGCTCTGCGATTTGGACACGTTTAATTGCTGACTTAATATTTGCCACTGTTACTCTTCGAGGGGAAAACTTCTAGCAATCAACCATTCTAGCGAATGATCTGTAATAAATACCAGAAAAATTACAATAGCTTCTGCGTCTACAATACAAAATCCTCGGAAAATCCAGGTTAAGCTAGATACATAACAGGTCAGTCTGGCGGCTGTAATCGCTGACTCTTTAGGTTAAGCCTGTCGTCGTTCTACTGGGACATTTCCCATTTAGCATTTTTAACCCACTGTGGCAATGCTGCGAATTATTACTCAGCGGTCTGATGCGCTTACCGAACTGCGTCGAATCTGCGATCGCACTCATGACGACCAGATTGTTCATAAAGAGGCAACTGTTCAACAGGTCCTCCAAGAAGTAAAGCGCAAGGGAGATCGAGCGCTTTTACATTACACCGAAGAATTTGACCAAGTCATCCTTGAGCCTGAAGAACTCAGGGTGAAGGGGTCTGAGCTAGAAGCTGCTTATCAACAGGTGTCCAAAGAACTGTTGGATGCTATCCGATTAGCGTGCCAAAAAGTAGAGACGTTCCATGCTCAGCGCATTCCTAAGAGCTGGGTTCAATTTGGTGAGCAAGACGTGGTTTTGGGTAAGCGATATACACCTGTTGACCGCGCCGGGCTGTACATACCAGGTGGACAGGCAGCTTATCCCAGCACGGTCATTATGAATGCGATTCCGGCAAAAGTGGCAAAGGTGCCTCGCATCGTAATCACAACGCCTCCAGGGCGCGATAAGAGCATTAATCCTGCGGTATTGGTTGCCGCGCAAGAAGCAGGTGTGCATGAAATTTATCGCGTTGGGGGAGCGCAAGCGATCGCCGCTCTGGCGTATGGGACTGAAACCATCCCCAAAGTGGATGTGATCACAGGTCCCGGTAACATTTACGTAACACTGGCAAAAAAACTCGCGTATGGCACCGTTGGCATTGATTCTCTGGCGGGTCCCTCAGAAGTCTTAATTATTGCGGACGAAATAGCTAACCCTGTCCATCTGGCAGCTGATCTGCTGGCACAAGCAGAGCACGACTCGATGGCAGCGGCAATTTTGTTAACGACAGATATGGGCTTGGCTCGAAAAGTCGTGGCAGAGGTAGATTTGCAGCTAAAAAATCATCCTCGTCGTTTATTAACAGAAAAGGCGATCGCCCACTACGGACTAGTCGTTGTGGTAGAGTCGCTAGACATTGCTGCCGAACTCTCCAATGAATTTGCACCCGAGCATTTAGAATTGCAGGTCACCGACCCATGGGATTTGCTGCAAAAGATCCGTCATGCGGGAGCGATCTTCTTAGGAAATTCCACCCCTGAAGCTGTAGGCGATTACATTGCGGGACCTAACCACACCTTGCCCACGTCTGGGTCAGCTCGGTATGCCTCGGCGTTGAGTGTAGACACATTTATGAAGCATTCAAGTTTGATTGAGTATTCTGCGAATGCTTTACATCAGGTTGCTGGAGCTATCGATGTATTAGCAAAAGCGGAAGGATTGTTCTCCCATGCTGAGTCCATCCGCTTGCGGGTGCAATCGCAAACTGAACCTGAAGACGGCTAATCTTTAGGCATCGAGCTAAGGTTTCATAAGATAGAGGTGGGGGTGTAGGATGCTAAAAAATATTTTGATAGCCATCGATGGATCAGACCCTACAGAAAGAGTCATTGATGCCTTGCAAGACCTTCACCTCCATGAGCAAACCAAAATTTGCTTGGCTCATGTGGTAGATAGTTCGACCGCTAGCCCCGATATTGCCAGCGGTCGCCCCTCTACCGACATCGAAGATTTGCCGGATCTATACCTAGACAAGCTCAGGTATTATCAAAGCCAATTGCCCTACGACAGTGAACTAGAAGTAGTTACAGGTGACCCTGCCGAGGAGATTATCCGTCTCGCTCATATTCACCAAGCCAACCTGATTATTATGGGTAGCCGAGGGCTGAAGGGAGTCAATCGTATCCTTCAAGGCTCTGTAAGCAGCCAGGTTGTTGCTGATGCGCCCTGTTCAGTTTTAGTAATTAAGCGTTAGAGATTTCCAGGAAGGGCATATCCCTACGTGTAGGGTGTGTTAGGCACTAGCCGCAACGCACCACGAGTATTTTGCTTTTACGCAACTCCATGGGTCAGCGCCTGGCGCAATCTTACTAAGCCAGCCGTTTGCCCTAGATTTAACGGCAAGATTGAAACCCCTTCCAGGCAAGATTGTACCCATCCCGTACCCCAATACCATTGATGACATCCATCAATTCCCTGGCTTAGCAATAAGCACAACGCGTTTGATGTCACTGACTGCACCTCATGGCGGATAGGAATAGCCCCGACCCAGCTGGTAAAGACCGTACCCGGCACTAAATATTCTGGCAATCCGGCAGGGCTAGTTTGCGACAGGAGCCATGTACGAAGGAGTTCTGTCCGCAGTAACGTGTCTCGGATTTTTATTTCCGATGCATCAATCTCAATTCGTAGATGACTGGTTTGGAAAAAGCCTAACATTCTGCAAACTTTAGAATCTAAACAGCAGTTAAAGATGATGAATTTGATTAACGCCCTTAAGAATCATTATTCTTCAGGCTCGATCGTACTAATTAACCCGTGTGCTTTCAGGGTTTCGCTATAAAACTCTGCATGTTCTTGAGCGCAAGTAATGACCAGTGCAATCCCATTGGTATGGGCTTCCATCATAATGCTAACGGCTTGGGGCATCGTGAGACTGGTAACCGTTTTAAGAAGCACTTCGACGACATATTCCATCGAGTTGAAGTCATCATTATGAAGCAGAACCCGATAGCGTGGTGCGTGTTTAATCGTCGTCGAACGCTGTTCAATAGTCTCAACTGACACGGATCTACCCTCTCTTGACTGTTACATCATCGATGGCGTATAAAACAAGCCTTGAATTTCTTACGCGTTACGCCTCTTAAAGTCTATCAATTGTTTAATATTTATAACACTCTCTTTACGATCCTAGTATTGGTCTCCGGGGTGATGAAGCGCTGGGCTGTGAGATTCAGGCATAGAGCAGTACAACAAAATGCTTAGCCCCTGGGAAATGAGCCTGAATACTAGTCTGTTTGAAAGAGCGATGCTTCACCGTCACTCTCGTATAACGCTCTCGTACAACAACTTATACTTCACGCAATTAAAAACTGCTACAGCCCCTTCGCGTTTCTCAATTCTGCTCAAATGCAAAATATGGCGCAGACTCAGCCTGCGCCATATTGCGTTAATAACCTTAATTGTGAGACTCAATAGCTGAAGGACGGTAAATAGAATTCTTGACAAATGTTTTGCACCCAAACAACTTCACTTTTTGACTCGTGTTTCCAGCATATTGGCAACTCGACAGGTGCAGACGTTTTATCGCCGCGTAAGAGTGCTATCTCCTGATCTGCTTAAATATTGCCCAATGCTTAATCTATAAGGCTTCAGGGACTGGGTACTAACCGAATTCGACCCGCATCCATTTCAGACATCAACAATTCAAGTGCTTCATAATCTGCATCAGAAATGTACCCCAAACGAGTCAGCTCGTAATTGATTTCGTTTTCAATATCAGGGGTCAGTTGCTTAATATAAAGAGCCTTTTCTACAAGTCTCCGGACAGCGCAGGTAGTATTCATGGGTAATAGCGCTAAAGAACAATCTAGGGGGCTTAACATACTCAACCCAGATTTTCTAACGCATTCTTAGGGATGAAAGTGATCTATAAGGTGCAATAGTGTGATTTTCATCACACCTCAAAAAGCTTGCGCAGACTAGCGAAGCAGCCTCTGGAAAACTCAGCCTCAGGATAGGTGAACTGAATTTCTGCGATCGCTAATATTAATCTTTAAGAAGCCCAATCGATTTTCTGTAAAGATGGTTCACAAAAAGTTGCGAATTCGTATTCCTGAGCACCTTTCCGTAGAAACACTTACCTAAAACTTTAAATAACAGGGTTTAACTGTTAAGGGTTCAACAAACCTAGTTAATTTACTGGTTTACCCAGAGATCTACAGTTATCTTCGGGACATCGTAACAGACGTTGAAATTGTTGGAAACAGGACTGAAATAATGCAAAGCGTTCTCGTTCAGCCTCGTATCTCCGTTGCTCAACCTTCTGGGCACATTAATGCTGCTACCGCAGCCCGTTTTCAAGAAGACTTGGTTTCGGCTGTTTCTGCTCAAGACTGCGTAGCTTTGTTAGTTGATTTAAGCCAGGTTGAGTCTCTTGATAGCGCTGGTTTGATGGCACTAGTCTCGACGTTGAGCCTGGCACAACAGTTAGATAGACCGTTTGGATTATGTCATATTTCACCGTCTATCCGAATTATCTTTGAACTGACCCAACTAGACCGAGTATTTGAAATTCACGAAGATAGCTCTGCATTTGAAGCATCTATTGCTTGAGTTAGGGCATAAATAGAGCAAAAAAAGGCAGTTTCGCGCACGACTTATGATCCTTAGAGGGATGGATTAACAGACCTGGATCACCTTAGTGCTTCGATGGATCTTAATAAATCTTGACCATAGCTCTGGGGGCAGGCTGCACCAAAAGCCTATCGTCCAGAGCTATCAACATTTTATCCAAGAAACTTACGCAGGGTACAGATTATTGTTTGAAAGCAACGCAAAGTATGACTTTCAAACAAATAACTTGGTTACAGCTGAGGGTGAAGTGCTATAAAACCAACAGCGTCAGGCTTCTACGGGTATAGCATTCAGCAGACGACTCTAGGGCTATGCCAGCATTAAACTCTAGCGTACCCGTCTGTGGTTGCACTCTCCAAGACCTCCGAGGTTTTTAAAACCTCGGAGGTCTAACGTTTTACCCTAGCCTGATTCCTTTAAGAAAAGCTTGCGACACAAGACGAAGCCTGTCTGTAATATTGAGATCAATCCCGTATTGTTTCATTTACAAAGGCAAGTAATAGTGACTTTAGCTGTTGAAGCACTTCTCAGTCCGGAAATAACTCGACCTGCTCGTTATTTAGGCAATGAGTTAGGAGCGGTTCATAAACCTTGGAATTCGGCAGCAATCCGATGGGTATTGACATATCCAGAGGTCTACGAGGTAGGTGCTTCTAATCTCGGTCATATCATTCTGTACAGCATTTTAAATGCGCAGCCTCGACAACTCTGCGATCGCACTTATCTGCCTGCTGCTGATTTGTCGGCAAAACTGCGGGCAAGTCAAACGCCTCTATTTGCAGTGGAATCTAAGCGATCGCTGCATGAATTTGATATTTTAGGCTTCAGCCTGAGTTATGAACTTGGTGCCACTAACATTTTAGAAATGTTAGATCTAGCCAATATCCCCCTCACCTGGCGAGAGAGAACCGAGGCAGGCGTCTGGAATGTAGAACAAGGCAGCTATCCTCTCATCTTTGCCGGTGGACAAACGGCAACGTCTAACCCGGAACCCTATGCCGATTTTTTTGATTTCATGGCGCTAGGGGATGGAGAAGAATTATTGCCTGAAATTGGCTTAGTTCTAGAAGAAGGCAAAGCTGCCGGACTGAGTCGAACGGAGATTTTACTAGACCTGGCTCAGGTACCGGGAGTTTACGTCCCTCAGTTTTACGATATGGCAGCCGATGGTTCGGTTACGCCCAATCGTCCAGACGTGCCCCATCGCATCCTCCGACGAGTTGCTACGCCAATTCCAGCCTACTCTATCGGTCTGGTTCCCTATATCGAAACAGTTCACGATCGCTTGACGATTGAAATTCGTCGAGGCTGCACCCGTGGCTGCCGGTTTTGCCAACCTGGTATGCTGACCCGTCCGGCACGCGATGTTGACCCCGTCCAGGTAGTCAATGCCGTCGAAAAAGGAATGCAAGCAACCGGATATAACGAATTTTCGTTACTTTCTTTAAGTTGTTCTGATTATTTGGCACTTCCAGCCGTTGGGGTCGAAATTAAAAATCGACTGCATAACGAAAATATCTCCCTTTCGTTGCCCAGCCAACGGGTTGATCGGTTTGATGAAAATATTGCGCATATTATTGGCGGCACGCGACAGAGTGGGTTGACCTTTGCGCCGGAAGCCGGAACGCAACGCATGCGCGACATTGTTAATAAAGGATTGACTAACGAAGAATTGCTTCGAGGCGTCAAAACTGCCTACGAACAGGGTTGGGATAGAGTCAAGCTGTATTTTATGATTGGGTTGCCGGGTGAAACGGATGCCGATGTGTTGGGAATTGCCGAAACCATGCACTGGCTCCAACAAGAATGCCGGTTGCAAAAACGTAAACCGTTGAGCTTCAATGTCACCATTTCTAACTTCACACCCAAGCCCCATACGCCCTTTCAATGGCATTCTGTCTCGACGGCTGAGTTTGAGCGGAAACAACAATTGTTGCGTCAAGCGTTTCGGTCAATTCGAGGGCTAAAGGCTAACTTTACGGATATCCGCATTTCTGCCATGGAGGATTTTGTTGGTCGGGGCGATCGCCGTCTCTGTTCTGTCATCCATCGAGCATGGCAACTGGGGGCAGGGATGGATGCCTGGTGGGAAAGTCTCGAACGAGCGTTTGCAGCCTGGACACAAGCGATTGACGAATCCGGTTTGACCTGGAAATATCGCCAAGTGGAAAGCGGCGAATGGAACGTTTTCAAGCCTGATGACACAGAGCCGACAGCTATCTCCGCATCCTCTGAACCGTTAGCCACCGAGTTGCAACCATCTCTAGATGCCCCTTTACCATGGGATCATATCGACACAGGAATTGACAAAGCCTGGTTACAAGCTGACTTGCAACGAGCACTGGCGGCGGCAACAGTGCCAGACTGTTCCTTTGATGGCTGTTCTCATTGTGGGATCTGTGGCACTGATTTCGGGCATAACGTTGTCGTTGCAGCCCCTGCTATTCCAGAATTTAAAGGGCATTTTGTGCCCAATCAGCATCGTGCCCAACGCATCCGAGTCTGGTTTGGTAAACAGGCAGACATGGCATTGTTAAGCCATTTAGACTTAATCCGTCTCTTCGATCGCGCCATTCGACGGGCATCTATCCCCATTACCTTCACAGGTGGATTTCATCCAGGACCTCGTATCTCACCGGCGAATGCACTGCCGCTAGGTGCCACCAGTGCCAGTGAAATTGTAGACTTCGAGCTAACCGAAGTGGTGGATTTAGATGATTTTCGTCAGCGTCTAGCAGCCCAGTTACCTGAAAATATTCCGATTTATCAAGTAGAAGCGATCGCACTGGATACACCCGCTGCCACTCGGCTGTTGGAAAAAGCAGAATATTATCTGGTGATGGGTCTGGCTGAAACTGAGAGTGATTCCTCTACCTTGCCCGAAACACTACCAACCGTAGAACACTGGCAAACCTGGATTGAAACTATCAATGCTGCCTCAGAAATCTACGCAGAGCACATTAGTAAATCAGGCAAAGCTCGGCAGGTCAATCTTCGCGATCGCTTATTCCACCTGGCATTACTCGACCCTCACCTCGTTGACCTGAAGACCTACATTCCTACGACAAAATTGACCCCCGATGCCTTCATCATTCACTACATTGGTAGTTGCCAAAACGATGGCAATCTTTTGCGTCCAACCCAGGTGCTAACCATGCTTGAACAGGTTGCTCAACAACCACTCCAACTCTTGCATGTGCATCGGCAAAAACTCCTGTTAGCTGTCTGAGCATGGCGTACTATGCCATTTCAAAATAGGTTTGCAGGTGAATCCGCAGGATTCACCTGCAAACCCAAAACCGTGTCAATGATTAATTTGAGTTGCAAGATGTTGCCCCAAATAGTTCTTTCTTTCCAGGTTTCAAACACACTTCCGTATTAAGAACCTCTTCCAAAAGTGATGAGAGGAGCTGATTTTTTAGGTTCCTTGAGTACAAAAAGTCAGCGTCCTGATCAGGTTTTGAGCAAAGCTCGCACTTGATGAATAGAAATTTGCACTTCAATTTAAGAACTATTGGTTGGAATTCAACTGAAGTTTAATTAAATCAGCAGAAGCCTCAAACATTTAAACGATCAAAATGGCATCCAAATCGTTCTCATTTGCCCAGTACTATGCTTTCAGGACTGGGCAAGCAGAACAGAATAATAGATAATTAGAGTGGATTGTCGAAAACAAGGCTTACTCGGTAAAATTTACAGTTGGAATAACTGATGAACCGGGTGCTTAATAAGGTCGCATCGCCTCATTTTTAGCCTTGTCAAAGCTTTCCATTCGGAATTTCTCACAAATTAAGTCATTCTGCATAGCACAATTGTTGCTCCACGCTATAATGCTTCTCTAAAAGAAGTTGTTGTGGGTTAGTGACTCGTAGGTTGTCAGTGGTTTAATCGACAGCGGTTACCGAGCACACATCGCTTCTAAGAGGCTTTGATTTATTTTTAATCAATTCGGGTACCTCATTCCTCAGGGGTAAGGTATTCCTCAAAGAGTCCTCTGTTGAGCGTTGATTAAATTTCTCGTCACCCTATCCAAACCAATTTCAAAAGGTTGGATAGCTCTTAGTTTTTCCAAGAGAGCTTCGTCGCCGCTTTATGGTGCAAGAATTTTGGGTTCCAACAAGCTTTAGAAATCGCAGGCTGGCATTTATGAGATTGATGCAGCCACATTGCAAGTTTTTGAGGAAATTGAATGCCGAAGCAAATAATTATTGCTGAGCAGCATCGAATTGCTGCTGTATTTTCGGAAGACCAAATCCAAGAGATTATCGTCGCTACGGGTAGCCATCAAGTTGGCGATATCTATCTAGGGGTCGTTGAAAATGTTCTTCCAGGGATTGACGCTGCCTTTGTTAACATCGGCGACACCGAACGAAATGGGTTTATCCATGTCAGTGATTTGGGACCTCTGCGGTTGAGACGTACGGCTGGCTCTATCACAGAGCTACTGGCACCTCAACAAAAGGTGTTAGTCCAGATTATGAAGGAGCCCACGGGCAATAAAGGACCTCGACTGACCGGGAATGTCAGTTTGCCAGGTCGTTACCTTGTCCTCATGCCGTTCGGACGTGGGGTCAACCTATCCCGTCGAATTCGAAATGAAAATGAGCGCAACCGTCTCCGGGCATTAGCGATTTTAATCAAACCGGCGGGTATGGGTTTGTTGGTGCGCACGGAAGCCGAAGGGGTTGCTGAAGAAGCGATTTTAGAAGATTTAGAATTGCTGCAAAAACAGTGGGAAAGTATCCAACAACAGGCGCTTTCTACCCGTCCGCCCCGCTTACTAAACCGCGATGATGACTTCATTCAAAGAGTCTTAAGAGATGTTTACAGTGCCGATGTTAATCGCATTGTGGTGGATTCTCATACCGGGGTCAAACGGGTCAAACAACACTTGATGAACTGGAGTGGGGGGCGATCGCCGCAAGGTGTTTTGATCGATCATCATAACGATCGCATTTCCATCCTGGAATATTTCCGGGTCAATGCAGCCATCCGCGAAGCCCTGAAACCACGAGTAGATCTGCCTTCAGGTGGATATATCATCATCGAGCGTACTGAAGCGTTGACGGTGATTGATGTCAACTCGGGTTCCTTTACCCGCTCGGCAACGGCGCGTGAAACCGTACTATGGACCAATTGTGAAGCGGCTACCGAAATTGCTCGACAGTTACGCCTGCGCAATATTGCAGGAGTGATTGTTGTTGACTTTATTGACATGGACTCTCGCCGCGATCAGCTCCAAGTTTTAGAGAACTTTAATAAAGCGATCCGCTCCGATAAGTCCAGACCTCAAATTGCCCAGCTGACTGAATTAGGACTGGTGGAACTGACTCGTAAACGTCAGGGGCAAAACATTTACGAATTGTTTGGACAGACCTGTCCAACCTGCGGTGGGTTAGGGCATCTTGTGCATTTACCTGGAGAAGCTGAAAAATCGATCGCCGAACCGATTGATATGTTGCGGGCGGCATCATCCGTTCCCCAAACGCGGGTTGCACCTCCCCAGCCGATGTGGGATGAAGTGGGTGAGGAGTCCGATCTGGATGCCCTGGCGGATACGCAAGATTTAGATTTACTCAACCATCCCAGTTATCAAGAACGGGGCAAAGGCGATCGCCGTCGTCGTCGGAGCCGCTTACGAGTGGGCGAAACGGTTGTCAAGGGATCGTCTAATCGACTTGAGTTAGACGATGAGACAGAAACAAACGGCATTGCTGATGTTCCGTTTTCGAGAGAACCGTCATTGGCATTGCCCGTCAAAGAAGGACGACCCGAAAAACAAGAGCGGGCTGGGCGATCGCCAAATCGTCGAGAAAAGCAGCCACCTGAGCCGCCTCAATTCATCTCTGTAGAAATGACGCCCGAGGAGCAAGATATCTATGCATTGATGGGAATTTCTCCTCTGGTTTTGGCATCCGAACCGATCAAAGATCCGAAGTCAGTGATTATTTCGGTCGCACTACCGGGTCAACGCCAAAGCCCTCCCAACGGAGCTACGCCTGCGACGTTCCAGATGCCTGAGCGTCCACCGGCAATTGCGATCGCAGAACCCGTCATCCCAGAACGCTTTGAGCCAATTGACATCGAACCCGAACCCATCCAAACCCAGTTTGATGAGGTAGAACCGGCTGTGCTTGAAACACCTGCAACACCAGAGCCAGAGGGTTATGGGGACGACAATAGCTCATCCGTGCGTCGCCGCCGTCGCCGCCGCTCATCTGTTAATGCAGACTCCCCATCTGATAGTGACAGTTAAAATCGCATCTAGCGGGCTTTCTATATGGCGCTGTGCAGGTTGATTCAGTACAGTGTTGTGGGGCGCAGAGCGCCCCACAACACCGCTTCTGTACTTACAGCGCTTTGCGCTTGAGTAAGCCATAGTTATTTTTGTGAGAGCCGCGCGGAGCGCGGCTCTCACAAAAATAACCTGGTTTTAAGCGATTGAAAATCGCTGTAGGATCGTGGATTGAATAAAACGTAAATCTGTTTGAGAGAGCAACGGCGGAGCCGTCGCTTTCTCAAACAGATTTACAGGTTAATTAGTTGGTGATCCTTAACCATTGGCACACCGCCATAAAGTATAGATATAGACCATGACTGACCGATGAGAGCCTTGAGAAGCAAGCCCTTCATGGCTCTTGTTAAATTAATCTCTGTTGCTTACCAATGACAGACCGTTTCCTATGGATTGCTGGGGTTGATGAAGTCGGTCGAGGCGCTCTATTTGGTCCCGTTGTTGCTGCCGCCGTCATCGTATCGGAGAAAGAACTGAGTGAGCTAGCGGATCTAGGGGTCACAGATAGCAAAAAACTGTCTCCAGCAAAACGGAAACAGCTATATTGTGACATTCGTACCCGAGCGATCGCCTGTCAAATCGGTCTGGCGTCCGCCCAAGAAATTGATCGGCTGAATATCTTACGGGCGTCTCTCATAGCCATGAGGCGAGCAATTTTACGTTTGCAGCCGCAACCACAGCTATGCTTAATCGATGGCAATCAAAAGGTGCCCGACTTGCCAATGGCTCAGGAAACGATGATTAAAGGCGATCAACATTCTATTGCGATCGCGTCAGCTAGCATTATTGCTAAGGTGTGGCGAGATCAGTTAATTGAGCGTTTGGCTATTAAATATCCTGGATACGACCTGGCAACGAATAAAGGGTACGGCACTGCCAAACATCAATCGGGTCTGTTGACCTTAGGAGCTTCCCGACACCACCGAAAATCCTTTAAACCATGTCAGATACCCATCATTCAATACAGCTATCCGATCGAGCTGTTTGCCGATAATGTTGATGACAATACGGAAGAACACTGATCGATGCCCAAATCACCTGCAACCTCGGTCTGGGCGATCGCCCACTGCCGATAATCAGACAATAATTGGTGCATCAGTCGTTGCTTAATGGTTAACAAAACACTGCGCAACAACCCATTGCCAGTCGCTTCTAAAATAGGCTTGGGTGTCATCCACAACGCCGGAGGTAGCTCTACCTGCACATTTAAATCTGCTTTCCCTACCAAAAAGGTTAATTCTCCCTGCTTAACGGGTATCAAACAGCCCACTAAATCGAGATGAAACCGACGGTTGATATATTCAACCCCACGAATTTCGCATGCTACAGATTTCAAATCAATCCTGCCGTTTGATTCTGCAACCACTTCAATATCGACGGTAGGTTGGATGCTGAGCATCATAAAACTCAAGGGACGCATCTTGAGTCGAAAACAATCTGAACCAATCTGCTCGACACGGCTAGGGTCAACCAACGCCCTGATCAATCGTTGTGGCTGCCGTAGATAGTGGTGAATTGGAATGGGCTGATCTGCAACAACTAACTCGACGGATTGAGAAGCGGTGAATAAAACTTGCATGATGGTGAAGATAGAGACAGTACGTCTATCTCAAAATGAATAGCCGTAACTAAATTTTACAATTTTTCCAAGAAATCTAGGTTGACTTCATGAAGTATATCGATCAAAGCAGTCAATTACTGAGATAACTTAACTGAATGTTGCAAATTCCCCGTTTTTCATGGCTGCCAGCCTATCATTCCTTATGAAGATTTATTCTATTGCTCACTTAGGTCCCTCTGGAACGTACACAGAGGTTGCAGCCCTCACCTACGCTGATACTCTACGCACTGTAAATCCAGATAAACATTATGAGTTACACCCGTATCCCACGATTGCTCAAACGCTTCGAGCAGTTGCTAATGGGCAAGCTGATTTTGGTGTAGTTCCCGTTGAAAACTCAATTGAAGGGAGTGTCACCGTTACCCTGGATACGCTCTGGCAACTGGATCACTTACAAGTGCAGCAAGCGGTTGTCCTCCCTATCGCCCATGCATTACTGTCATATTCAACAACACTCGATCTGATTCAGACGGTTTATTCTCATCCTCAAGCGCTGGCGCAATGTCAGATATGGCTTGAAACCTATTTGCCCAATGCTCAGGTTGTTGCTATTAGTTCTACGAGTGAAGCCGTTCAACGGCTTAAAGAGACACCCGATTTTGCAGCGATCGCCTCACAACGAGCAGCCAAGCTGTATGACGCTCCTGTGATGGCATACCCAATTAACGATTATGCCGACAATTGCACCCGATTTTGGGCAGTGAGCCAGGAACCTTCATCGGTTGGCAGTCATGCATCCTTAGCCTTCAGTTTCCCAGCCAATCGCCCCGGTTCTCTGGCAAAAGCCCTACAGATTTTTGCAGAACGGAACATTAATCTTAGCCGGGTCGAATCCCGTCCGACGAAACGATCGCTAGGAGACTATCTCTTCTTTATTGATATCGAAGCCAATATTTTTGATGAATCTGTTCAACTTGCCATTAGAGAATTAGAAACGTTTACAGAAACGCTTAAAATACTGGGCAGCTACAGCATTTTAAACGGTTGAACCAGCCTCTAGATAACCACAATCTGTTGGGAATCATGCTACAAAACCCTATGCCATTCGCGCAGCAAGCAGCATAGGGTTCCACTATCGATTTAAAGACAAACTAGTGTTGCAAACACGAATTTTGCAACATGGGGGTTTGGGGGCTGCGCCCCCAAGAGGGGGTTTTACCCCCTCCACCCCCTCTAAAACTTTTAAGTTGGTGTACTACTAGTGATCTGTCCATTAAAAATTGACGCTTAAAACGGGTGATGTGCCGTACGAAGCGCGGCACATCACCCGTCAGAAAATACTTGACAAAGCACTAGTGGAGAGCATCGCGAAGCGATGCTCTCCACAGTTTTTTCCTATAACCAACTGACGCAGGTTACGGTTGAAATGCGTCTTTAAGAGCCGTTCGAGCTGCTAAATGATTCCGAGTTGATGTCAAAATTTCCGACTCTCGGGTCAACCGATCTTCCGTATTTTGCATCTCTAATAAGGATTGTTGTTCTTGAGACACACCATACAAATTCCCCGCAACCCAATACGATAACTCAGTGGGTAGATCGGGGATATCATCTGGCAACTCAATCCCTTGACCCGTAAGCTTAGCAGACAACCGCACCACATCCCGAAGCAATTGATCAACCTCGATCGCAAGAGGATGTAAATCGCGATCGCTCGGATGATCTTCGATCCACTCGACTAAGCCAACATAATAGGGACGCTCACGAACGTAATCTAGCACTCGGAAACGTTGTTGCCCTAGCGTCATCACCTTCATCCGATCATCTGGCAATCGTTGATGATGAATAATTTCGGCACAACACCCAACATTAGCAACCTTGCCATCCAATGGATTAACCATCAAGACCCCAAAGCGGCGATCGCTTTGGAGAATTGTGTTCATCATAATGCGATAGCGAAATTCAAAGACGTGCAGTGGCAGCTTTCTACCGGGGAACAAAACAACTTCAGGAAGGGGAAAAAGAGGAAGCTCTCGAACAGCAACCGATGAAGAGGGTGTCATTATAGGCTCATTCCCGTGTAAAACTCACTAGACTGAAGACCCAGGGTGTTAAACTTCTTCAGCAAATCAGCTTTAGGTCTTCTGTACAACCACTGCACTTAGTGTATCGCATGTGCCCAAGCGCTAACGGCTAAGACAACCAGTCTAATAATTACAGTTTAACTTCAATATCTACACCAGCAGGCAAATCAAGCTTCATCAGTGCATCAATCGTCTTAGAAGACGGTTGATAAATATCGATAATCCGACGGTGAGTACGAGTTTCAAAATGTTCGCGGGAGTCTTTATCTACGTGAGGCGAACGCAAAACACAATAAATACGACGCTTAGTGGGCAAAGGAATAGGTCCAATTGCAGTTGCATTCGTCCGATTTGCAGTATCAACAATCTTTTCGCATGAAGTGTCCAAAAGACGTCGATCAAAAGCTTTGAGGCGAATACGAATCTTTTGCTGTTGAATAGTTGCCATAGGTCAAAAACGTTACTCTTGAATTATCAAGGTGTGTAAACAATCGATCGAATTGCTCAATCAAACTCTAAAACTCATACCAAATTTAAAGCGAGTACAGGAGATGACAACGCTTTTGTCGGGACACTCAGTTGATCAACCTAGCGATTGTCTGAGAATGCAAAAGCTCTAACCTAGTACCTGTATCTCAAATCTCGCCAAAATCGGATTCGATAGTCTGAAATCAGTCAGAAAACCACAGAGGTATCCCACCCGGTGCTTCTCTGGGAATCATAGATTTAATAAAACCAAGGACTTATTTTTGGAAGCGTGGCGACGCCGCGCTTCCAAAAATAACATTTAGGCTTTACTTAATTTTTTGATCCGAAACAGACCTATAAGCCAGCAGTCAATTTTATTGGCTGCTGGTTAATAAGATCTAGAGAGTTGCGTTACTTCAGGATCTTGGAGACGACGCCTGCTCCAATGGTGCGACCACCTTCACGAATTGCAAATCGCATACCCTGCTCAATAGCAATCGCGTTGATCAGCTCAACGTTCATTTTGATGCGATCGCCGGGCATCACCATCTCAGAATTCGTACCGTCATCCGCAGTAAATGCCTTGATAGTACCCGTCACATCCGTAGTCCGAACGTAAAACTGAGGACGATAACCGGAGAAGAACGGCGTTTTACGACCACCCTCTTTCTCAGTTAGAACGTAAACCTCACCTTCAAACTCAGTATGAGGTGTGATTGAACCGGGTTTAGCGATAACCATTCCCCGCTCAATGTCAGCTTTCTGAATACCCCGAAGCAGAATACCGGCGTTATCACCAGCCATACCTTCTTCGAGGCTACGACGGAACATTTCAATCCCCGTCACAGTAGTGGTTCGAGTATCTCTGATACCCACAAGCTCAACCGTCTCACCGACTTTGACCTTACCCCGTTCAATCCGACCCGTAGCAACGGTACCACGTCCCGTGATTGAGAACACGTCTTCAACTGCCATCAAGAAGGGCTTGTCAATATCCCGCTGAGGAGTAGGAATGTAAGCATCTACGGCATCCATCAATTCGTAGATCTTGTCTACCCAATCATTGTCTCCGCGAGACGTCTTTGGATTAGCTTGCATTGCTTCCAGAGCCATCAAGCCAGAACCTTTGATGATAGGAATATCGTCACCGGGGAATTCATACGAACTGAGCAACTCACGCAGCTCTAGTTCAACCAGTTCCAACAATTCCTCATCATCGACTTGATCGACCTTGTTCATGAAGACAACAATGCTAGGAACGCCGACCTGTCTAGCCAAAAGAATATGTTCTTTGGTTTGAGGCATCGCACCATCTGTTGCCGCTACAACTAAAATGGCACCATCCATTTGAGCTGCTCCGGTGATCATGTTTTTAACATAGTCAGCGTGACCGGGGCAGTCTACATGCGCGTAGTGGCGTTCACCCGTCTCATACTCAACGTGAGCTGTGTTGATGGTGATTCCTCTAGCCTTTTCCTCAGGAGCAGCATCAATCTCGTCGTACTTCTTCGCTTGGGCTTGCCCCATAGCAGCCAGAGTCGTTGTGATCGCTGCTGTCAGCGTTGTTTTACCATGATCGACGTGACCAATAGTACCGATATTGACGTGAGGCTTAGTTCGTTCAAATTTTTGGCGTGCCATGAATCTATCTGTCCTTCTTTACTGACTATGCGTTCCCTTTGCTTTTAGCAATAATTGTCTCAGCCACATTCCGAGGCACCTCTTCATAGTGACTGAACTCCATTGAGAATATACCCCGACCTTGAGTCTTAGACCGAATATCGGTGGCATATCCAAACATTTCTGCTAACGGTACTTTTGCAGATACCTTAGCGATGCCGTCTGTGGAACCCATACCTTCGATCTGTCCTCTACGCGAGTTCAGATCACCCATCACATCTCCTAGGAAATCTTCTGGAACCTCTACTTCAACTTTCATCATAGGCTCAAGAAGAACAGGAGAAGCCTTCATTACAGCTTCCTTAATCGCCATTGAACCAGCGATCTTAAAAGCCATTTCAGAAGAGTCCACATCGTGATAAGAACCATCTACCAGAATGGCTCTGATATCGATGACTGGATAACCAGCCAAGATACCAGATTCACAGGCTTCTTTCATACCCTGCTCTGCGGGAGGCACATATTCTTTAGGAACAATGCCGCCCACAATCTTCGAGACAAACTCGAAGCCGCTCCCCGGTTCACCTGGCTCCACCTCTATCACGACATGACCATATTGACCTTTCCCGCCACTCTGACGAACAAATTTACCTTCTTGTCTTACAGATTTACGGATAGTCTCTCTATACGCTACCTGAGGAGCTCCCACATTTGCCTCAACCTTAAATTCACGTAGCATTCGGTCAACTAGAATTTCAAGGTGAAGCTCACCCATACCAGCGATGACGGTCTGGTTCGTTTCAGGATCGATACTCACCCGGAACGTAGGATCTTCTTCAGAAAGCGCCTTTAGAGCCTTAGACATTTTCTCCATATCCTGCTTAGTCTTCGGCTCGACCGCAACCGAAATCACAGGTTCGGGGACATAGAGAGACTCAAGAATAACGGGAGAAGATTCATCACAGAGTGTGTCCCCAGTCAAAGTATATGATAGACCCGGAACAGCACCCAAATCTCCTGCGCGTAATTCATCCACGTCAATTCGTTCGTCAGCTTTTAAAACAATCAGCCGCGAGATTCGCTCTTTTTTATCTTTAGAAGAATTGAGAACATAACTCCCTTTCTTTAAGACGCCCGAATAAACCCGGATAAAGGTTAAACGACCCACAAATTTATCAGACATCACCTTGAACGCTAATGCCGATAAAGGTTCTGAGTCACTTGCGACCCGTTCAACGGCTGAACCATCGGGCAGAGTTCCCTGTACGGCTGCAACTTCAAGAGGTGAGGGAAGATAGTCAACGACGGCATCTAAGAGGAGCTGAACTCCTTTATTTTTAAAGGCAGACCCACATAGCAAAGGAACAACGGTTCCTGCAACGGTTGCCTTGCGAATACCAATCTTAATCTCTTCTGAGGTAAACTCTAACCCCTCCAGATATTTTTCTGTCAAGCTGTCATCTGTATCTGCAATCGACTCGATCAGTTTATTGTGATACTCGTCAGCCAACCCTCGAATATCGTCAGGAATTTCTATTTCCTTAATATCTGTACCGAGATCGTTTGTATAGATGAAGGCTTTCATCTCAACGAGATCAACAATGCCCTCAAACACATCTTCACTACCAATCGGCAATTGGATAGGGACTGCGTTTGCTCGAAGGCGATCGCGAATCTGATTATAGACCTTGTAAAAGTTTGCCCCGGTTCGATCCATCTTATTGATGAAAGCAATTCGAGGAACTTTATAGCGATCTGCCTGACGCCAAACGGTTTCGGATTGCGGCTGAACTCCACCTACGGAACAAAAAACTGCGATTACACCATCCAGGACGCGCATAGAACGCTCGACCTCGATTGTAAAATCAACGTGCCCCGGCGTATCGATAATGTTGATCTGATGATCTTTCCAGCTAGAGGTTATGGCAGCAGCCGTGATCGTGATTCCACGCTCCCGTTCCTGATCCATCCAATCAGTTACGGTGTTCCCATCATGAACTTCCCCAATCTTATGGACGACACCAGAGTAAAATAGAATTCGCTCAGTCGTCGTCGTCTTGCCCGCATCAATATGCGCGGCAATGCCGATATTTCTTACTTTCTCAAGTGGGACGGTGCGTGCCACAGCTATCTCCTCAAGTATCTACCGTCGATACTTATACTAGCGACTTTATTAAGATTTTATACTTTTCGCCGCAAACCCATAACTCGCTCGGAATTGCAACGAGATGTGCATCAAAAAGAGACATAAAAATGCCTAAACATCTTGCTGAAACAAACCGTGACGAGTATTAAGGCTCAGAAGAATTAATAACGATAGTGTGCGAAGGCTTTGTTTGCTTCCGCCATACGATGGGTTTCTTCTCTTTTCCGGATAGCACTACCTGTTTCGTTTGCTGCATCCATCAGTTCGTTGGCTAAACGACTTGCCATTGTTCGACCTGATCGTTGCCGAGAAAATTGGGTCAACCAACGGAGTGCAAGAGCAATACCCCGATCGGAACGGACTTCCATGGGAACTTGGTAAGTCGCACCGCCGACTCGACGAGCCTTGACTTCGACTAAAGGAGTGACGTTCCGCACTGCCTTTTCGAATGTTTCTAATGGATCTGAGCCAGTCCGCTCTTGAATGATTTGAAAGGCATCGTAGATAATGCCATGAGCAAGCGATTTTTTGCCAGATCTCATCAAGCGCCGAGCCATCATACTGACAAGCCGACTATTGTGAACCGGATCTGGCGGAACGGAACGCTTTTGAATAACTGTGCGACGAGACATAAATTATCTAAACTTCAATAGCTGGTGGACTGCTGAAAAGATTGAAACCGGGCGACCATGATACGCTACCGACGAACAAATCGTGCGCGCTCAGAAAATTAGAGGAGATAAAGACTCATCCTATTGGAATTCGTCTCTATTCAGTCTAAAAAGGCTAATTTACTTTGCTTTTGGACGCTTTGCACCATATTTGGAGCGCCCTTGCTTGCGATCTTTAACTCCAGCAGCATCCAGTGTGCCACGAATGATGTGATATCGAACACCAGGAAGATCTTTAACCCGCCCACCTCTGATCATGACCACTGAGTGCTCTTGCAGGTTATGACCGATACCAGGAATATATGCTGTGACTTCGAAGCCAGATGTGAGGCGAACCCTGGCTACTTTACGAAGTGCTGAGTTTGGTTTCTTAGGAGTCGCTGTATAAACTCTCGTGCAGACACCTCGACGCTGAGGACAGCTTTTGAGAGCAGGAGACTTTGTCCGTCTCTGCATTTTCTGGCGTTCATCACGAATGAGTTGCTGGATAGTGGGCATGGTCTATAAGTAGGAATGCTTTTTTGAGTGGGATCTTGACTTTCAACAGTCTCTTACTTTATCAACTTTAGCGAATTGCTGTCAATTTATCTTTTTATCTTTAGGATTTTGTGGAGACTTCTTAACGAGCTTAGGCTAAGGAAAAGGAATTGCCACACCCGCACGTTTTGATTGCATCGGGGTTATGAAAGCGAAATCCACCCCCCATCAAGTCTTCTGAGTAGTCAATTGTTAAATCGTTGATGTAACTCTGAGTTTGAGAATCCAAGACAATTTGAATATTATTTCGTTCTACAACGATTTCATCTGTGGCGATCGCCAGATCCAACCCCAGTGAATAATAAAAATCGGCACAGCCCCCTGATTGGATACGCAAACGGCAAACGGCTTGCGCTGAGTTGGGATGTGTTGCCATGAGGCGTTTAATTTCAGCGATCGCTGACGGAGTGAGATGAATCATGCAAGATACGGACTACAAAAATTTTGAGTAGAGCGCAGATCTAGTATGACACAGGGTTACGTCCAGCTATCTATATGCAAGCGGGTGAGTCTAGTCGCGTAAACACTAAAGGGTGGAGGAGATTGGGGGCGACGCCCCCAATCTCCTCCACCCTTTTAATTTGGTGTATTAGATATTTACGTCTCAGCTCACCGTCAAACTAGCGATCGCTGCGAGAGTAGTCATCTTGAAACCGAATAATGTCATCTTCCCCTAAATACTCACCGTTTTGAACCTCGATCAACACCAAGGGAATGACCCCAGGATTTTCTAAACGATGATTTGTACAAGAAGGAACGTAAGTGGATTGGTTGCTGGATAGCAAAATCTCGTTGTCGCCGCAAATCACCCTTGCCGTACCCGATACCACGATCCAGTGTTCACTGCGATGATGATGCATCTGGAGACTGAGGCGGTGCCCAGATTTTACTTCAATTCGCTTGATCTTGTAGCCTCGTCCTTCTTCCAGAATAGTAAACGAGCCCCATGGTCTCAGTTCGGTTGCAGCAACGCCCTTTGGTGTTGTCACCACAGGTAAGGATGAAACATTGGATTGAGCGACTTCTTGAGGTTGAGCCATGATATCTTCTCCTAAGTTGATTTAGGTTTCTGTTCTCTAACGTCTGAGTACACGTCATCGGAAATAGATTGTGATTCAAGGGGGGCAGAGCTAGAGGCTCTGCATAGGGTACAGATTCCAAACACTTACATGGCTGACCCTAACCAGCTGAACAGAAAACACTCACAATTGATTTTTTACAGAGTCCGTTAACAGAAAACTGACCTGATGCATAATGACTACCGAATTAAATAGAACTTAAGTCATCTAGAGCCGATGTGGAGGTACACCTCAGACCGAGGTCAGTATCCTAACATTCCCCAGTTTTAACCTTTGCTCTTTCAATTGGGTAGGAGAATTGCCAAGGATGAAAGACGGAGTTTCTACCCGAACCGTCATTAAAGATAGCAAAATATGCTGGGGTACCGCACTCAAACCAAGCCCCAATCAACCGATCTATACAGAGTCTTCATCCTTATCGCTCTACCGTTTATGTTTTGTGCCCTTTGGGCACAAAACATAAACGGTTTGCGTAGACTCTCAAAGTTTTTTGAGTGGTATTGCTGAATTCTGGAATGACTTTGAATGTGAAACTGAAGGTTTCACATTCAAAGTCGTTCCTATAGCAACTGAAGGGTTAATTTAGGACGGAGTGCAGCGGTAGAACCCCTGTCCTACCCAGCCCTGCGGCTGCGATAAAACCAGCAAGACTTGTTTAAGTAGATCCAAACCGTGATGGGATGGGAAGAAGAGACTATTAGAAGGGACTATTAAAAATTGGGTTGCAAGAATATGCCGATGCCGTTATGGACTCTAGCTGCCGTTCGAGGTGAACGGTTGATCAGTTGTCCGCTTAAATAGAGACTTGTTGAACTGCCCCCATCTAAGTTGACTGCATCAACCAACCCCAGACGTTGCATCAGCTGTGCGGTTTCTGACAACGTTGGACCAAAGCCATTGGGGCGATTGTGAATGGCAGCTACTACTAGATTACCCTCCGCATTTAGCCCAATGACACTGCGGGGGGCAGCTTGGCGACTAAAGGCATCTGAAAAGTTCTCAGCTCCGGCATTTAAAGCCACTTGACGATTCTTTAAAAGAAGAGGACCCCCTCCCATAATTTGAGAGAATTGCCCGAATTCAACGGGTAAAGTTTGGGTTTCTCGCTGAAGCGTTGTGCCAACAGGCATAGCTCGGGCAGCCTCATCGTAAGAGCGCATCACCAAAAGATAGCCATCTCTGGGAACCGGGACAGAAACTTGTCCAGCCGTTGAAGCAGATTGTTGGCTGACCACCTGGTTATTGCGGATGGTGACTAATACTTCACTGTCCGTTATGGACGTGTAAGTTGATCCCCAGTCTGGACTGTAGAGAGAGACTCCGGCTCCGACAAGACCGCTGTTGAGAGAGAGGATAGGGAATCGTTGTCCGGTCGAGGTTGTGATGGAGTCTTGCAAACTCAGGCGGTTGATATAAACGCCCCCGGCGTTATCCCAGGCGATCGCCCCTCGACCGAGAATGGGACCCGAAACCCAGCGTCCATCCTGGCGGATGGCTCCGAGTGGCATTTGAGTATCGCGATTAAAAAAACCACCATTGATAGCAGCCGCAGTTTGCCAAAGCTGAGCCATAGTGACCAGAGGTGTCGTCCCAATGGTCGTAGAAGGACTACTGGTAATGGGTTTAAGGCTGACCCCCGGTTGACGTGGATTGACCTCCAATGAAATCACCGGGAACTGGGCAGAGCCTAATGCCACGTAGCGTTGTTGCCAGCGGATGCCGGGTGCCCACAGAATGTCTCGCGCCACCAGAGAGTCTGAACGAATATCGATTACCACTCGGTTGGGATCTGGTAATGTCCACAATCGAGGCCGTAACCCACTGGGAATGCCAATGTGAACATTCGTTTGACCGTTACTGGATGCCACTCTCACAGAGGTGATGCGGTTGGCGGGGCTAAATCTAAACGATTGCACAGTGGCAGGGTCAATCTGAGCATCAAGCGTTACGATAACCTCGCGATCTTGCTCTGAAACTTGCCAACGAGCCGGTTGATCTAAATCGACCACAATGCGATCGCCCCAGTCTTGTCTGCCCTGCCGTAAGCCCAGGACGCGTGAAGCGGGCGTAGAAATTCTTAAAACCGAACCATCTACTTGAACTCGCCAGCCAGCCTGTTGTGCCAGTGGAGTGATATCAAGATAGCGATATTGACTGGTGTACCAGGTGGGCAACACGATGGGTTCGACCGTGGGTTGCGAGAACCATTGCACAGGTTGCTGAGCTGCATTTCTGGAATCTAACAGTTCAACTCCAAAGCTCTGCAATAAACTTGAATCGACAATGCCGATCGCCTGTTGTCGTTGACTCCAGAGTACGTTCAGCGCTTTGCCATTTAAAATCACCTGATTGCCTTGGCGAATCACTTGCACTGCCGGAGCCTGTGCCAGAGTTGGTTGCCAGGATAAATTTAACTGTAATGGAGTCGCAGGACGGGTAATCGAAATCGCCTGGCTGACTTTCGAAATACCCAAGTAAAACGATATAGCGATCGCCAGCACCCAAAACAGAGAGCGACGAACTCGCAACGATGGGAAGAAACCAACAGGACGCGTTTTATCAGCCCTAGATTTTAGACCTCGAGGGTTGGGGGGCTGTATGCCAAACAGGGAGTTCCATCCCTGCCAGAACGCAGATTTAGATAGATGAGTCTGAGACGGTGTGGGGAGACGACGCTTTTTAACCATGTGCCTCGAATGACATAAGCCTGGAAATAAGCCACCTCTTATGCTGGGCAGGTGGAGAGGGGTCTGACAGAATCTCTCCATTCGTTCAGGATCATAGATGGATAAACCTGTAACTCTTTGTCAGAGCGCGACAGCATTGCCGTCGCGCTTTTAGAGAATTGGGCTGTATCCAATCTACGCTCCTCGACCTTAAAGAGCATTGGCAATTAGGCTATAGCAGTCCTAAGGATTACAAATTAATTAAAACCCGATTCTTTTTGAGAGAGCGGCGGCGAAGCCGCCGCTCTCTCAAAAAGAATTACAGGTTAATTAATCTGTAATTCTTTTTGAGTTGTAAGGTAAGCGGGTTATGAGCGGCGCACCCCGCAGGGGTGCGCCGCTCATAACCCATTCAGGATTGCTATATATCTGTATCTGTTTTTAAGAATTCATCAGATCTCTTTTGTTTCCGTCTTTTGGTTCACAAAATTTAAGTTTGTAGTGGGTGCTGCCCACAACTCGCGTATGCCCATTTCATAATGGGGGTATAGCCTTCTTCTTGCCAGTCAAACCCTGGGTTCGTCATTAGGGATTGCAAAGCGCGTTAACTTTTTATAAGATCCTTAATCTCTTCCTTTGATGAGATGACGCCAGTACTCTTAATAGCTTCTTAATCTGTCCGTCTATGCAGGGCTTGCACAATCTATGTGGCGTCTTATCGGTGTTGCCTCTGCGGTTGATTAACTGCCGCAGGGTTTCCCACTTGTATGAGCCTTGCCCGATGTTGACCGTTTGGGTAAGTCGGGAGTCATCAGACCACTGGCTGTTAGGTGCAATTGAAATAAAGCTGCCGACCTATCGGATTGAAGACAGCAACTGATATTTCGGAACAGATCGTTACAGGCATAGTGACTACTGAAATCGGTCAAGCGATCGTGATTTCATAGCGATTAGTTAAGTTTCTTCTGTGTGAATTGATGATTAAAAAGCTCAGTACAGGCTTGCCAAACCTAAAGAGTGTTGACGGAGGCAAAAAACTCGACCTCCAATCTGGTTAGTGGATGTGATCGCAGCGTCGCTGCGATCGCATCCATTAACGTTCGAGTTTTATTTAATTTTGTCATCTCCACTTCAGCAAAAGCAGTACTTAGCAACCGTTTCAATAAGTTCCCAACGCAGTTATTTATATGGGTGGTATAAGCGTGAATCAACACAGGCCAGAGAGTCAGAGTTCAGAGTCAGGATACGCAGGGCAACGATGGTTGGTCGAAGAGCGAGATGCGTGTGGTGTCGGTTTTATTGCTGATCAATATGGGCGAGCCAGCCACACATTAGTCGCAGAGGCGATCGCCGCGTTGACCTGTCTGGAGCATCGGGGAGGATGCAGTGCTGATCAAGACTCTGGTGATGGTGCTGGGTTGATGACGGCGATTCCCTGGGACTTATTTTCACCCTGGTTGGCAGAGCAGGGCGCAGGCGATTTATCGCGATCGCAGATGGGGGTTGGCATGGTGTTTTTGCCCCAATCTCCAGCGATCGCCGCAACAGCACGACAGATTTTAGACCAGCTTTTAACCACTGCCGGATTGCGAATTTTGGGCTGGCGGCAGGTGCCTGTCCATCCTGAATTGTTAGGCATTCAAGCCAGAGAAAACCAGCCCCAAATTGAACAGCTCTTTGTCTACTCCGCTGATACACATGGGGATGAGCTAGACCAACAGCTCTATCTCATTCGCAAGCAAGCGATTCAGGCGATCGCCACGGCATCGCAAACGCTATCCCCAGACGAAGCCGCTCAGCTGCAAGAGTTATACATGTGCTCGTTTTCGTCCCGTACCCTGGTTTACAAGGGCATGGTGCGATCGGCAGTGTTGGGTGAGTTTTATGCCGATCTCAAACACGAGGCTTATACCAGTGCGTTTGCGGTCTACCATCGTCGCTTTAGCACCAACACGATGCCCCGCTGGCATTTGGCGCAACCAATGCGACTGTTGGGGCACAATGGCGAAATTAATACCCTGTTAGGCAATATCAACTGGATGATGGCGCGAGAAGCCGATCTAGTGCATTCAGAATGGGGCGATCGCCTGGCTCAATTGCTGCCGACCGTCAATGCAAACAATAGCGACTCTGCCAACCTCGACAACGTGTTTGAATTATTGGTGCGATCGGGACGCAGTCCGATGGAAGCGCTGATGATCATGGTGCCAGAGGCATACCAAAATCAGCCCGATTTAGATAGCCATCCCGAAATTGTGGAGTTCTACGACTATTACAGTGGCATCCAAGAACCCTGGGATGGTCCTGCCTTGCTGGTGTTTAGCGATGGCAAACGGGTCGGAGCTGCCCTAGACCGCAACGGACTGCGTCCGGCTCGCTACAGCATTACCCGCAACGGTCATATCGTCGTTTCGTCTGAAGCGGGGGTGGTAGATTTACCCGAATCGGAGATTGTCGAAAAAGGTCGGCTGGGACCCGGACAGATGATTGCCGTTGACCTGGAAAACCATGAAATTCTCAAAAACTGGGAGATCAAGCAACGGGTTGCCCATGCTCAGCCTTATGGTCAGTGGTTACAGAGCAATCGCGTTGATCTCGATCCGCAACCGTTTGGTGAAATCACCTGGTTAGAGGGTGAGACGTTACTCAGACATCAGGTTGCCTTTGGTTACACCTCCGAAGACATGGAGATGATCATCGAAGAGATGGCAGCGCAGGGCAAAGAGCCGACCTTTTGCATGGGCGATGACATCCCATTAGCGGTGCTGTCTAACAAACCCCGATTGCTCTACGACTACTTCAAGCAACGGTTTGCCCAGGTGACCAACCCGCCGATCGATCCACTGCGGGAAAGTCTGGTGATGTCTTTAAAAATCCAGTTGGGCGCACGCGGCAACTTGCTAGAAGAGAAGCCCGAGTATGCCCGGTTGATCAAGCTAGAATCCCCAATTCTCAGTGATGCGGATCTGGACGCGATCCAGCAGTCCAATTTTTCGACCACGGCACTGTCTACGCTGTTTGATATCACCACTGGGAACGATGCTCTGCGGCAAGCGGTTAGCAACCTGTGCGATCAGGCCACCGCTGCCGTTCGAGCCGGATCAGAAATTTTAGTCTTAAGCGATCGCCCCAATGCTGCCAGTCAGCCAGCGGGTTTGAATGCGACCACCAGCTATATTCCCCCTCTACTGGCTGTCGGTGCCGTGCATCATCACCTGATCCGTCAGGGATTGCGGATGAAGACCTCGATCGTAATTGACACAGCGCAATGCTGGAGTACTCACCATGCGGCATGTTTGATTGGTTATGGTGCCAGTGCGATTTGTCCGTATCTTACCTGGGAAACCGTACGCCATTGGTGGTCGAGTTCTAAAACTCAAAGCTTTATGGAACGGGGCAAACTGCCGACTACCACGATTACCGGAGCCCAACACAACTACCGCAAAGCCTTAGAAGCAGGTCTACTAAAAATTCTCTCGAAAATGGGAATTTCGCTACTGTCGAGCTATCACGGGGCGCAGATTTTTGAAGCGATCGGGATTGGCGGCGAACTGCTAGACCTGGGATTTCGAGGAACGGCATCACGGGTTGGCGGCTTAAGTGTGGCTGACCTGGCGCAAGAAGTGCTGGCATTCCATCAGCGGGCATTCCCTGAACTCTCAGGCAAAAAGCTAGAGAACTACGGGTTGTTTAACTACAAGCCGGGGGGCGAATATCACATGAACAGCCCCGAAATGGCGAAAGCACTGCATAAAGCGGTTGCGGATAAAAATTACGACCACTACCAGACCTACATGAGCTATCTGGAGGGGCGGACGGCAACGGCATTGCGCGATTTACTCGACTTCAACAGCGATCGCCCTGCTATTCCTCTGGACGACGTTGAACCTGTGGAAGATATTGTCAAACGCTTCTGCACCGGGGCAATGTCCTTAGGGTCGTTATCCCGAGAAGCCCATGAAACATTGGCGATCGCCATGAATCGGTTGGGCGGCAAATCTAACTGTGGCGAAGGTGGCGAAGATCCAACTCGCTTCCAGATTTTGGATGACGTCGATGAAACCGGACATTCCCCCCTCTTCCCTCATCTCAAAGGCTTACGCAATGGCGACACTGCCAGTTCTGCCATTAAACAAGTAGCGTCGGGTCGGTTTGGCGTCACCCCTGAGTATTTGATGAGTGGCAGACAGATCGAAATCAAAATGGCGCAGGGTGCCAAGCCCGGTGAAGGCGGACAACTGCCCGGTAAAAAGGTCAGTCCCTACATTGCCATGCTGCGCCGCTCTAAACCCGGCGTATCACTGATTTCGCCGCCGCCTCACCACGACATTTACTCAATTGAAGATTTGGCGCAACTGATCTTTGATCTGCATCAGATCAATCCGCTGGCGCAAGTCTCGGTGAAACTGGTAGCGGAAGTCGGCATCGGTACGATCGCCGCTGGCGTGGCTAAAGCCAACGCCGACATTATCCAAATTTCGGGACATGATGGCGGCACAGGTGCTTCGCCCCTGAGTTCGATCAAACACGCAGGCGTCCCCTGGGAACTGGGATTAACCGAAGTGCATCGGGTGCTAATCGAAAACCAACTGCGCGATCGCGTCTTGCTGAGAGCCGACGGTGGCTTTAAGACAGGGTGGGATGTGATGATTGCGGCATTGATGGGAGCCGAAGAATATGGCTTTGGTTCCGTCTCGATGATTGCCGAAGGTTGCATCATGGCACGCATCTGCCATACCAATAACTGCCCGGTAGGGGTGGCAACCCAGCAAGAAAAGCTGCGTCAGCGATTTACCGGCACCCCAGCCCACGTGGTTAATTTCTTTTACTTTGTTGCCGAAGAAGTGCGATCGCTCTTAGCCAAACTGGGCTATCGGTCGTTGCATGAGGTGATTGGGCGGGCAGATTTGCTCACCCGACGTAATAACCTCAGCCTGCACAAAACCCAAACCTTGAATCTCGATTGCTTACTCAATCTGCCCGATACCCGAGAGAACCGTAGCTGGCTCAACCATGCCCCCGTTCATAGCAACGGGCCAGTTTTGGATGATGAATTGCTCAATGATCCAGCCATTCAAGCGGCTCTGCAAACCCAGACTCATGCGACTCATGCCGTGGCATTGGTCAACACCGATCGCACCGTTGGCGCTCGCTTAGCAGGGGCGATCGCCAAACAATATGGGGACACAGGCTTTGTCGGACAGATTACCCTCAATTTCACCGGGAGCGCTGGTCAGAGCTTTGGGGCATTTAATCTGGCTGGAATGCGGTTGAAGCTGGAAGGCGAAGCCAACGACTATGTCGGAAAAGGCATGTGCGGTGGTGAAATCATTATCCAGCCCCCTGCCGATGCAACGTACAATCCTGCTGACAATGTAATTGTTGGCAACACCTGCCTCTATGGAGCCACCGGCGGCACTTTATTTGCTAATGGTCAAGCTGGTGAACGCTTTGCTGTGCGTAACTCTAAAGCCCAGGCGGTGATCGAAGGTGCTGGAGACCACTGTTGTGAATATATGACAGGTGGTATTGTGGTGGTGTTGGGTAAAGCAGGTCGCAACGTTGCCGCTGGCATGACAGGCGGACTGGCTTACTTCCTGGATGAAGATGGCACATTCCCAACCAAGGTCAATCCCGAAATTGTCAAAATGCAACGGGTAATCACCCCTGCCGGAGAGCAACAACTTCAGGCGTTGATTAAAGCCCATGGCGATCGCACAGGTAGCCCAAAAGCCCAGCAAATTTTAGAGAACTGGTCAGAATTTCTGCCCAAGTTCTGGCAATTGGTGCCACCATCGGAGGCAGATAGCCCCGAAGCCAGCCTGGATGGGGTAGAAGAGAAGGTACTCACACCGGCTCAGTAAAAGATTTTAAATTTTGCATCTACCACTCTATGAGGGCGAGCGATCTCGCCCTCTTCTTATTGGTTCGTTTTATTGGTTCGTTCGCGGGTACTTGCTAAGAAAATCCAATTGACCCTCCATCTCTTCAGCAGTTTTGCTGGCAATGAATTCTAAAATAGCTCGCGTTTGTTCGCCCACTGAATAGTCTTGAGCAAGGAGAGCAATTCCTGAGTGCATATCTCCCTTGGCAACCCATTCAGCATGAAGTTGGCAGAAATCACCAATATTATGGCTGTAAAGAACTCTTTTCTGTGCAGTGGCTAACTATAGTTGATCGGTATCGATCAACCCTTCAGTTTGAGTTTCTTTCACGGTGATGACATCGACATTTCGCGCACGAAGTGCTCTCAGCAATGCTTGATCTTGAGCATCTTCATCAAGGTAAAGCCGAATAGTGCTCATGCCATCGTTCCTGACACTGGTTGATGCAGCGCTTCAAGACGTTTGGCTTCAGCAGATTGATGGGCAATGTCGGCTTCTACTTCAGCCATATTGGCATGGTAGTAAGCAAGAGCAGCATAGACTTCGGCGAGGGTAATATGCCCAATCCGATCGCCAATTTCTTCTGGTGTTAGCCCTCGTTTGTACCAAAAGACAATGCGCCGCACAGTCACACCTTTGCCCAAGATATGGGGGGCACCGCCGTGAAGTCCTGGCGTACAAGTAATAAGAGTGCCAATATCAACGGTGGGCGCTGCCATATGTTCTGCCTACGTTAATCGTGAGTGATACTAAGGATTTTGTCAGGGAGAAGCCAGTCTTGCCTTATTTTAACGAAGGGTTGATGCTCTACAGGAGCGTTGTGATGCGATCGCCCTTTCCTTTCACTGATGAGATTAAAGAGCGATCGCCCTTTATTGTCTGGGAATTCTACCTATCAGGTGCATTGATAGAATTTCATGAAATACAACCCTCAAAAACATCACAGACGCACGATTCGGTTACCAGGATACGATTACACATCGGCAGGGATGTATTTCATTACCATTTGTACACACCAGAGAGCCTGTCTGTTTGGCGATGTTGTAGAGGGTAAAATGCGATTGAGTGAATTGGGACAACTGGTTCATGCCAGTTGGCAACGATTACTATTTCATTTTCCCAACCTTCAATTAGATGCGTTTGTGGTAATGCCCAATCATATTCACGGTATTTTGGGGTTGACCGACCCACCCGGTAGGGGCGCGGCATTGGATCAAGATTCAGAGAAACCTACCGGAAACCCCTATTCCAATGCCACGCCCAACCCCGACGATAGGGGCGCGGCATTGGATCAAGATCCAGAAAAACCCGCCGGAAACCCCTATTCCAATGCCACGCCCAACCCCGACGGTAGGGGCGCGGCATTGGATCAAGATTCAGAGAAACCCACCGGAAACCCCCATTCCAATGCCACGCCCAACCCCGGTCGATCATCCGAACCGGGCGTGGCATTTGGGGACGAATCATTGGGTTCGTCTGAACCGGAGGTGGCATCCAGGGATGAATCCCTGTGTTCATCCGAACCCGAACCGGGCGTGGCATTCGGGCAAAACCGATCGGATTCCATCACAGAAGGTCTGCCGAATGCCGCGCCCCTACCGTTCCATTCCGATCGATTATCCGAACCGGGCGTGGCATTCGGGCAAGATCGATCGGATTCCATCACAGAAGGTCTGCCGAATGCCGCGCCCCCACTGCCACGTTTGGTTGCGGGATCTGTGGGGGCAATTGTTCTAAATTTTAAATCGGTAACAACCCGATCGTGCAATCGGATCAAACGATCGCCAGGGGTTTCAATATGGCAGCGCAACTATTACGAACACATCATCCGCAGCGAGGAATCCTTGCATCGGATTCGCCAATATATCCATCAGAATCCGCTGTCGTGGCAACAAGACCAGCTACATCCCGAAAACCCTTCAGAAGGATAAAGCTAGAACTTTAAGGGGCGATCGCGTCTGGGACAATAAAGGGCGATCGAGCGGGCTTCAGACCTGGGAGATTTTTCAAAACCTCCGAGGTCTTGGGGTGGTGGAGCGATCGCTGGATTAGCAAGTAGTTTGTAGCCCCCGGTACCCCCCAACGAAACTAACTGAGTAACGGAACCATGAAGTCTCAGGACGGGATTCTACGTTTTCAGTATAAGTACGGCAGAGGTAGCGATAAACCCATGATCTTTACGCAATTTTTCTGAGCAAAATACAATTCCTTCATCTCTTTCATGCGAAATATACGGAATCAACTCCGTATCGTATGGCACAAAAGAGATGGGTACTACGTATTACGTATCCGGCAACGGCAATGATTCTAATACGGGTTTAGGGATTTCATCGGCGTTTCGGACGATTCAGAAAGCTGCCGATTTAACCTTGCCAGGGGATATCGTCTATGTGATGAACGGCACTTATACCGAAGCCAATTCGTTTAAAAATATTGTGACGATTACCCGATCGGGTAAACCCGATGCCTGGATTACCTATCAGGCATATCCAGGACACTTTCCTAAGCTGAAGTCGCACAATTGGCATGGGTTTTCGGTGCAGGGCGCGGCTTATATCAAAATCGATGGCTTTGACCTGGAAGGCAATAATGCCAATATGACGCAGTCACAGGCGATCGCCCAACAAGCCAATCTCAATAATCCATTGACGTCGGGGAATGGCATTGGCGTGGGTTCGTCGTTAGATGGCAAGACCTATTCTCACCATGTCGTGATTCGCAACAATCAGGTGCATGGGTTTGGTGGCGGTGGCATTTATAGTTTTCGTGCCGACTACATCACCATCGAAAATAACCAGGTGTATGACAATGCCTGGTATTCGCCCTACGGCTGTAGTGGCATTTCAACCTTACAAAACTGGAATTCGGATCAGAGTACAGCGACCAAGATGGTGATCCGGGGAAATACGGTGTATGGCAATGCCAATCGTATTCCTTTTTTCTCTCAAGGTTATATCACGGATGGCAATGGCATTATTGTCGATGACTCCCAGCAAACGTTGCTTGATTCGACCTTGGATGCGTATACGGGACAAACGTTGATTGCCAATAATGCGGTCTATGGCAATGGTGGGCGGGGCATCCATCTCTATCGCAGCCGCAATATTGAGCTGGTGGGGAATACGCTGACGGATAATTCCCAACATCCCCTGATCGAAGATGCCGAGCTGTCGATCGCCACGTCACAACAGGTCAAGCTAGGCAATAATGCGATCGCCCAAGGGATGACGATTCCTACCTTTTTGCAGAAAGGGAACATCAACCGCGATTGTTTGATTGGAACCAATCATGGCGATCGCTTAGTTGGCAATGCAAGTCAAAACATTCTCGTGGGCGGGCAGGGTCAAGACACGCTGTTGGGCAATTGGGGGAATGACATCCTGGTTGGCGGGGTGGGTCAGGATAAAGTCAGGGGGGGCGAGGGGCGAGATACGTTTGTGCTTGAGAAGGGGGGTGGCTTTGAGCTGATTCAAGATTTTGGATCGCAGGATCGCATCGGTCTGATGGGTGGCATTCGCTCGACAGATCTATCGTTTAGTTTTACCAGTCGAGGCACCGTAATTCGAGTCGGTTCAGAAAAAATAGCGCTTTTGCTGGGAGTACAACCCGCGGCGATCGCAACCGTCAATCTCTAAGTTCCCAGGCGACAGTAGCAGCAGCACCCGTCCGGTATTATGGTTGAAATAATCTTTTCCGACAACCGCTGCCGTTGCTCCTTGAGACGCTTACTATGAAGTCAATTCATCGCCTCTTCATCTTGCCCTTACTTGCCCTATTGACTGCCGTCACCATCATTGCCTGTACAGGGGGTACAGGAGGTGAGTCGGGGTCTAACAGCACAATTCGAGTCGGGTCGAAAGACTTTACCGAACAGTTCATCATTGGCGAAATGTATGCGCTAGTGTTGGAGAAAGCCGGGTTTCAGGTAGAACGTAAGTTAAATCTGGGGGGCACGCCGGTTGCCCAGGCAGCACTGGAAAGCAATGAAATCGATCTATATCCCGAATACACGGGCACGGGTTTGCTGACGGTGTTGAAGTTACCGGCAGCCAATGACCCCGCTGAAGTGTTTAGCAAAGTATCTGAGGGATACAAAGAAAAATACAGCCTGGTCTGGTTAGAGCCTGCGCCAATGAACAACACCCAGGCACTGGCAATGACCCAGGAAGGGTCGGCAAAGTTTGGCATTAAAACGATCTCCGACATGGCAGCTAAAGCCAACGAACTGGTGATGATTGGACCACCGGAATTTCAAGAACGGGAAGATGGATTGCCGGGGTTGCAAGCTGCCTACGGTAATTTTGAGCTAAAGGAATATAAAGCCGTTGATGCAGGCTTGCGCTACAAGGGTCTTACGGATGGGGAAGCGGATGTAGCCGTTGCCTTTGGCACGGATGGTGAGATTAGCGCCTTCAAGTTGGTGGTGTTAGACGATGATAAACAGTTGTTCCCGCCCTACCAGGTCGCGCCCGTCGTTCGACAAGATACCTTAGATGCCAATCCAGCGATCGCCGATGCCCTGAACGTGTTGTCTAGCAAACTGACGAATGAAACTATGCAGCAACTTAACTATGAAGTCAGTGGCAATCAACGGGAACCTGCCGACGTAGCCAAGGAATTTTTGACTCAACAGGGCATGTTGTAAGCCCTACAAAAAATTTTGATTCTAGCTGAGCGCGAAGCGCTATTGAGGGTGGGGCATTCTGCGTCCCACCTTCTTGCGTTAAGTTGGTACCCTGGTAACTAACCTCGATGGGATTTTTTTGTGAGTGCAATTCGTTTTGAGCAGGCTTCTCTGCGCTTTCCCGGTGCGTCTTGGTTTGCCGTCGATGGCTGTAGTTGCGAGATTGAAGCCGGGAATCTGGTGGTGCTGTTGGGGCCTTCTGGGTGTGGCAAGACGACGTTACTCAAAATGGTCAATCGCCTCTACGAGCCAACTTCGGGCAGAATTTTGCTGGATGGGGTGGATATCCGTCAAATACAAGCAACTCGGTTACGACAACAGATTGGCTATGTGATCCAGCAATCGGGGCTATTTCCCCATATGACGGTGGCGCAAAATATTGCAGTCGTACCCAAGCTATTGGGCTGGTCGCGACCTCAAATCCAAATGCGGATTGAGGAACTATTGACGCTGGTGAAATTGCCCCCTGAAGAGTACCGCGATCGCTATCCGGCTCAACTGTCGGGTGGGCAACAACAACGGGTTGGCTTAGCCAGAGCTTTGGCAGGCAATCCGCAGGTGATGCTGATGGATGAACCGTTTGGGGCGATCGATGCGATCACCCGTACCGGCTTGCAAGACGAAATCTTGCGCTTACAACGGCACCTAAAAAAGACCATTTTGTTCGTCTCCCATGACGTCGAAGAAGCGTTACGGCTGGCGGACAAAATTTTGATTATGAAAGAAGGTGCGATCGTTCAATATGACACCCCGTTTAACATCTTGACGAAACCAGCGAATGCGTTTGTCTATGACTTAATTGGTGCCGATGATATTGTGCGGCAACTCAGTTTGCTCCGCGTCGGAACGGCGATGATGCAGTTGCCTGCGGACTATTCTCCTAACGGTGAACCGGCGATCGCCCGTGAAGATAGCCTGCGTCAAGCCCTATCGTTGATCCTCAAAACCGGAGCCCGAAATCTCACCGTTTTTGATAACGGCACAGCGGTCGGGATGCTGACGTTGGAACACATTCGAGATTCTGCTATGTGACACCGTTGGATATCGTCACGTCCTCATATGGCAACCCTCTCGAAGCTTGAAATGCCTCTATCTAATCTCCATCAACCCTGCGATCGCGATACCGTTGAATAGATGGCACATGAATTCAACTCCTTTACGCTGGAGAGCTTCGCATGATCACAGCGACTCAGCCCAAACCTTTAGGTAATTGGGCAAAAATTATTCCGCAAACCGCGACCAATGCGGCGACCTGTCCCGTGTCAGAATTTCCGCTGACGCCTTTAGAGGTGATTTCAGGGGCAATTCCAACCGGATTACGGGGTTCGTTGTATCGCAATGGACCCGCACGATTAGAGCGCAACGGGCAACGGGTCGGTCATTGGTTTGATGGCGATGGCGCAATTTTAGCTGTTCATTTCACCGATACAGGGGCAACCGGAACGTATCGCTTCGTTCAAACGGCGGGGTACGTGAAAGAGCAAGCTGAGGGCAAATTTTTGTGGGGTGGCTATGGCATGTTGCCATCGGGTCCCTATTGGCAACGGCTGTTGAAGCCTGTAAAAAATGCGGCAAATACGTCGGTTTTGGCACTCCCCGATAAGCTGCTGGCATTGTGGGAAGGCGGACTGCCCCATGCACTCGATTTAGAAACGCTGGATACGATCGGGCTGGATGATTTATCTGTCCTGCCGCATGAACAACCCTATTCTGCTCATCCCAAGCGCGATCCGATCAGCGGAGACATCTACAATTTTGGCTTGACCTATCGCAAATCAGGCGTTTTGAATATCTATCGCAGTGATGCGTCGGGGCAAATTCTAAAACAAGCCGCGATCGCCCTGGAAGGATTGCCGATGGTGCATGATTTTGTTCTGGCAGGTCGATATTTACTATTCTTTGTGCCGCCGGTTGCCCTGAGTCCGCTGGCATTATTGGCTCGCCTCAAATCTTACAGCGATGCCGTTTCCTGGAGGCCTGAGTTAGGCACACAGGTGGTAGTGATTGATCGGGAGACCTTGGCGGTGGTCAGCCGCAGTACGGCTGAGCCCTGGTATCAATGGCATTATGGCAATGGCTACGAAGATAGAGACGGCAATTTGGTCGTCGATCTGGTGCGCTATGACGACTTTCAGACCAATCGCTATCTGGCAGAAATTGCCACGGGGCACAGTCAGACTCGTGCTAAAGGGACACTCTGGCAGATGCGCGTCGATCCAAAATCAGGGCGGTTACTAGAAGCGGCAGAACGGATCGACCGTACGGCAGAGTTTCCAGTGGTCAATCCTCAAGAGGTGGGTCAGCCATCCCGATTTACGTATGTCACGTTGCGGCGTCCGGGAGTCGATATCGGTCAGGAAACGTTTGGGGCGATCGCTCGATTTGACTATCAAACCGAAACCTTTACCGAGGCTGACTTGGGGGAAAACTGTTATGTCATGGAACCCCTGTATGCGCCTGATCGAGAGCATCCCGATCAGGGGTGGGTGATGACGGTTGTCTTTGATGGCAATCGTAACCAAAGCGAGGTCTGGATCTGGGATGGCGATCGCCTAGCTGACGAACCGATTTGTCGTCTGCGATTGCCGCAAGTAATCCCGTTGGGATTTCACGGCACTTGGAAAGCGATTTGACACAGTGACTGGGGGGACTGCCGATCTTTCTTCTTGATGAATCGGCAGTTCGATCACAAACTCGGTGCCCTGATCGCTCGATGCAAACCAGAGATCGCCCTTGTGCCAGTGCACAATGATGCGATAACTCACCGATAGCCCTAAGCCAGTGCCTTTACCAACGGGCTTGGTCGTAAAGAACGGATCAAAAACTTTGCTGTGATGTTCGGGCGAAATGCCAGACCCTGTGTCACGAATCCGTACCTGAACGCGATCGCCTGTATTATCCTCGGTCGGCACCAGACAGCTCGTAATCGTGATTTGACGAGAGCGATCGCCTTTATCTGCCTGGGTGTAATGCACTTCGTTAATGGCATCAATGGCATTGCTCAAAATGTTCATAAACACCTGATTGAGTTGCCCCGGATACGAATCGATCGGGGGTAACTCGCCATAGCGTCGAACCACCTCAATATGGGGTTTTAAGCGATGCTTGAGTAGCAACAGTGTGCTGTCGATGCCCTCATGTAAATTGACAATTTTCTTTTCTGCCTCATCCAACCGTGAAAAATTGCGCAGGGTAGCAACAATATCACCGACCCGCTCGACCCCGGTTCGCATGGAGCTAAGAATTTTGGTGAGATCAGATTGAACGAACTCCAGCTCAATATCTGAAACAAAGGCTCGAATCGGTTCGGGCAGGTCTGGGAAGTGGGTTTGATACAGATTGAGTAAGGTCAGCAAATCCTCTACATATTTGGCAAGGTAGGGGATATTACCCTGAATGAAATTGATCGGGTTATTAATTTCGTGGGCAATGCCCGCCACCATTTGCCCCAAGCTCGACATTTTTTCGCTTTGGATCAGGTGCGTCTGGGTGGCATAGAGTTGTCGCAGGGTTTGGGCTAGCCGTTCGGCTTGGCGGCGCGATCGCTCTGCCTGCCGTTGGGTTGCGGCATAGAGTTGCCGATGGGAAATGGCGATCGCCAATTGATTTGCCATTTCTCCGACGGCTAATCGCTCATCATTCGACCAATTATGTGGATCGGGACGAACGGCAACCAGATACCCTAAGAGTTTTTCCTGGTACCAAACCGCTGCACTGAGCCATGCACCAATTTGTTGTTGCTGAAAATTGGCGCGCCCCTGTTCGGCAATGGTCAGGGTTTGAGGAGACGCGATCGCTTGAGTATTGGCGATCGCTAACATGTCCTGACTGATCAACGCTTGCAAAAACTCATGACCGCAACTGTCTAGATTAAGCTCTGGATCGATTGCCACCACTGTTTCTTCCCAGGCTTGACAAGACGTTGTCCAGTATGGAGACGATTGAGATTGGGGTGGTTTGACCTGAATCTGCCGTTGAATTTGGTGTGACACACACAGCCGGTTAGGGCGATCGGACGATAGATTGGCAAAAAAAAGGGAACTGGCTTGGGTTAGATCAAGTAATTCTTTTAGCGCTGAATTAATCGTGGTGTCAATATCGAGTGAGACCCGAATGCGTCGAGCGATCCGATTGAGCACTTGCTCTCGGTGTGCCTGATGTTGAACGTCACTAAACCGCCGAGCGTTTTTGATGGCGATCGCCGCTTGTGCTGCAATCCATTGTGCCAGACTGATTTCAGCCGTTGACCAGAGACGACACGACAAATTTTGCCCAACATAAGCCGTCCCCAATAATTCCCCAGCGAAGACAATAGGCACCATTAACAACGATTGCAAATTTGCCGTTTGCAACAACAACCGTTCTGCTTCTGGAATCTGAGCCGTGTCGATGTCTTGCACAATCCAGGGTGTGAGATTGTGCTTCATCGTTTGTTGCTTTAGATCTAATCCCAGGTGCAGAATAGAGCCGATCGACATCTCGATCGATTGATGGGTTTCCGGTTGAGTCCGCTGATAGGCATCCGCAACCGTAATGGTTTGGGTATCGAGATTATATAAAATTAGTCCGGCATAGTCCCCTTCTAAAGCGCAGCAAAGCTGCTTAACAATTGCCCGATACACTTCGGCTTCATCAAGAGAGGCGTGGATGCGGCAGGTAACGTGGTGAAGTAGGGGATGCAGCAAACTATTTTCATCTATGGAAAAAGTATTTTGCATGGGTTGCAGACTTAAGACTAGATCTTAAAAAAAGAGTCTGGACAATCTAGATGACTACACCCTGAAAGCAAGCCAACGTGAGGGGTATGCCGTATAGCGTTACCTCTCAGGGTTAGGCTCAGTCGAAAACAAAGATAAAAAAAGGGGGTAAAAGAAAACAGTCGAGATTTTATTAAGTAGTAGATGAGTGAAAAAGTAGATGAGTGAAAACAAATGTAGCCGAAAACCTGTAAACACTTGATCGTCAAACTCAGATCAGGAGGAGCTTATTGCAGGAACTTAATATGGAGGAGGTTTTGATGAAGGGAGTGGGCGATCGCTGGATGTGATATCAATGGCGTTCGACGAAACTCTCTTGGAATGTTGCGATCTGAGGGGTGATGCTTTCCTCCAAAACCGACCACAGGTCTAAACTTAATAATTGCATAACATTTCGCATATGACAGAAAAGTAACTAATTAGAAACATTTCTTTTTAGTTCGTTGTTCGATCTCATACGAACATCTACAGGCATGATCAGGCGCAGGATAAAAAGTCTGGCAAGGGTTGGTATTATCAAGTATCTGAGGGCGTTACAGAGCAGTTCGTTCCTGCTACTTCCGAGATACAGTCAACGAATTAAGCAACATATGACCTTATTCGATCGGGTTGTTTTTACGTGGTTTTACTGAGGTAAATCCACAGCAGAATAGATGTCGGGTAGGTTTTGGGCAAGGCTCCGTTGATCTACATACAGTAACTCTCAGATCTATGTCTTGAAGTTACGCAGACGCAGAGAGTTTGGATGCACTTTGGAGCACTTCGCACCTGGATAAATCATGGGTGTTGTGTGAGAGCCTCGCGGAGCGAGGCTCTCATACAGCACCGTGCTGAATCAACTCATGTAGTGCCGTATTCATTGACTGTGGCTCTATGCAATTCAGTTAGGACATTAGGGGGCGGGGGCGGTGCCCCCACGCCGGGGTGAAACCCCTGCACCCCGTCCTAAACCCTAATGCGTACCGCTATCAATAAAAAAATAATGTTCAGCAGCAAGGCGTTGCCTCGCTGCTGAACATTAATCAACGGATGATTTGGGATACTGGTACACCAACCTAAAAGTTTTGCAGGGGGTGGTGGGGGTGCAGTCCCCAATTCCCCAGGCTGCAAAATCTAGTGTTGGCGACGCTAGAACGAAAGACCTAACGCCAAGCAGGAATTACCGTCTGCTGCACTAACGTTATAGGACTGAGTCTCAATTGTTGTGGCAACCACTAACTTTCTCTCGTCGAAGTTTGTGCCATCGATCGCACAACTGCCCCTGAGCACCAGCAGATAATTGCCAGTGTATTCATATGCCTCAGATGAGGTGGTGTTGATCAACTCAGAACTCATGCCACCTTGCGGATCGAGGGGGATACTGTAGATTGAAACGCCGTCTTGCACTGTCTCAAATGGGTAGATCGTCTCAAGATTGGGATCGGCGGTGTTGATCTGAACAGGCGTATAGTCTTGGATCAAGTCAGTATGCGTGAAATCGGGTGGTGCAGCATAGGCAAGAACAAAGAAACCCGTGCTGTTTGAGATCTGATGCCCACTACCAGGCGGGTTAAAGTAAAGCGATCCAGTCGGATAAACGCCTTTTGCATCGGTCTGGGTGCCATCAATGGCATAGACAGACTCGGTCATGGAATGGTAGTGCAGCCCGACGCTGCCATCTGGGACGGTGTACCACAAAATGCTGATGTGTTGGGCATCGGGAGTACCGGAAAGAATCAGCTTTTCTAGGTTAGGTCTGAAGTTGAAAAAGTCGTAATTGCTCGGATTTGCCGTCACATCATTCAGATCGACGATGGTCGAGTTGCTCAAACCCGAATCGGTTAGCTCTTGAGCAACGAACGATTCTGGCTCCTCCATTGCCATTGCGGCATGAATATTACAGCCTGCGAATGAAACTAGCCCCAATGCCACCACAGATGAAAAGTTAATCAGCCTCATGGCTATTCGACTCCTTCTTTGAACACAGCGAAAGTTGATGCCGAAAATGCAAGGCTCAACCATACCACGCGTGAGTTTTTGATTTTGCTACACGCTGCAACATAATGCGTGAAAGCTTGAAAAATGGAGTCCAAATTGTCTCAACTGACGGTCTGAGGATTATTGCGCTATGCAGGTTGATTTAGCACGGTGTTGTGGGGCGCTCCGCGCCCCGCAACACCGTTTCTGTACTTACAGCCATTTTCAATTGATTAAGCCACAGATTTTTTGTTGTGTGCCGCGCGGAGCGCGGCACACAACAAAAAATCTAAACATATTCAAGCGCGAAGCGCTGTAACGAACGTGCACACTGCTATAAATTGCAGGTTGATTGTGGCGCGACTCCGCCGTGCCACAATTGCGCTCGATTAAAACTGGGACTTAATGGTTGTGTCTGGTTCCTTCATTGACGTATCTATAACCCTGAATTAAATGAGAGCGTTTGATAGCTTTATTTACAAACCAGGGACAAGCTGTTGATTTTAGTTATCAAGTTATTCACAATACGTTGCCCCATGCTTAGAATCATCCAGAATGACAGCATTCATGTTTGCATCAAGGATTAAAAATAAGCGATGGACTTTACAGAATTGTCGGCAGATGTTCTGGCTCTGCTGACTCAGTTTGGCTTAAAGGTTGTAGGGGCGATCGCCCTTTGGTTTGTCGGTCGCTGGTTGATCGATTTTGCGGTGCGCATCACTCGACGGAGTTTGAGAAATCAACCCATCGATCCGACGGTCTTAAACTACATCAGCTCTATTCTCTCGGTTACGTTGAAGATCATTCTAGTCGTCGCCATTCTGGGCTTCTTTGGCGTTGAGACGACCTCATTTGCCGCATTGTTGGCAGCAGCTGGTATTGCAATTGGGGCTGCCTGGAGCGGGTTGCTGGCAAACTTTGCCGCCGGAGCATTCCTCATCATGTTCCGTCCCTTCAAAGTCGGTGACTTTATTACTGCTGGGGGTGTCACAGGTACCGTTCACGAAATTGGCATTTTTGTTACTACAATCAATACCCCCGACAATGTCATGACTATTGTCGGCAATAACAAAATTCTCTCTGACACTATTCAAAATTATTCGGTCAATCCTTATCGACGGGTTGAACTGGTTGCCCAGCTCAGCCATAGCGTTGATCATCGCAGTGCGATCAGTCTGTTGAAGGAAAAACTGAGCCAGATCCCCAATGTGATGGCTGAGCCAGCTCCAGATGTAGAGATTCTAGAGTTTAATTTTGCCGGCCCTGTTCTGGCAGTTCGTCCTTATTGCCACAACGATAACTACTGGCAAGTGTATTTCGACACCAACAAAATCATCTGCGAATCGTTTGGTGATGCGGGTTATCCGGTTCCCGAACAACATTATGTCTGGCGTCAGGTTTAGAGCGTGAATTGAGCCGTTTTTGGTCGGCAAAAACGTGATCAGATAAGGTGATTGTGTGTGTTCGCAAAACTCACAACATCAACTTTCCCAATGGGCTCTTAGCGATCGCCATCCAACAGGGGCAGATCGAGCAAAGACGATTTGATAATAATGCGAGAGGTGGTTTTGCCACCCAGCACCCGAATTAAGTAACTGATGAAGAGGGGTGGATCAGAAGGGGTCGTACTGATAGTCCCTTTCCAATGGAGATAGTGAATACGGCAGAAAGGACCCGATACGATGTGATAGCAAAAATCCCAACCCGATGCATAGATAACATCTCCAGGTTCAAGGAAACGATTGGTTGGTGTTTGAGGTTTGCCCATGGGGTGTGTCAGGTGGGGAGGAGGATGGAAGACTGCCAGCGGTTGCCTGGGAGGTAAGCGATCGCCCTGTTCGGCAACGTGCGCAAGTCCTACTTTCTAGTCTAGAGTTCCCCGTCGAGAAATGTAATTCTAGCTACAGAATTAAAAATAAAGATATGTATCGAATGCATGCATTAGGTTTACTCCCTTTTTGGGGGCGCAGCCCCCACCTCCTATGTTGCCAAATTTAGGATCGTGGATCTAACAAACCCGAAGATTTATTTTTGGCAGCGCGGCGTCGCCGCGCTGCCAAAAATAAACGTCCGGGTTTTGTTTAATGTCTGGTCTTTAGTGTTTGCACTATTCGTTCCGTTTATTTCCTTCTGGGCGCATATCCGTTATGTCAACCATTGTTCTGGTCTTGCTAGAAGTTTTGCTGGTCATCGGATTATCCCGATTGGTGGGAATGTTATTTCGGTGGCTGAAGCAACCCCTGGTCATTGGGGAAATTGTGGCTGGGATTATGTTAGGACCCTCTTTGCTGGGACTGCTTGCACCCACTGTAGAAGCTACCCTCTTTCCAGTAGAAACGGGTCCCTTTTTGTATGTTCTTTCCCAAATTGGGCTGATCTTTTTCATGTTCTTAATTGGGTTGGAACTGAATCCTAGATATCTTCAAGGTCAATTAGAAACTGCCATTCTCACCTCTCATGTCAGTATTGTGACGCCCTTTGCCCTGGGCAGTTTACTAGCTTTGATACTCTATCCGCTGGTGTCGAATGGCGATGTGTCTTTCACGGCTTTTGCGCTATTTCTGGGATCTGCTATGTCGATCACTGCCTTCCCAGTGTTGGCACGGATTATCACTGAAAATAACTTGCAAGGTAGCCGACTAGGAACATTGGCACTGACCTGTGCGGCGGTGGATGATGTGACGGCCTGGTGTTTGCTGGCATTGGCGATCGCCGTTACCCGAACCAACAGTATGATAGGTGCTCTGCCGACGATTCTGGCATCAGCCATCTACATTACGCTGATGGTGACGGTCGGACGGCTGTTTCTTAAACGGTTGGCAATTCACTATGAACGGACAGGACGCCTGACACAATTGGTGCTTGCGGGCATTTACATGGGGGTCGTCGCCTCGGCGTTGATGACTGAAATCATCGGGATTCACCTGATTTTTGGAGCATTTTTATTGGGTGCCGTGATGCCCAAGAACGCGGGCTTGACCCGTGAACTGGCGCTTAAAACTGAAGATTTTGTATTGACGTTTTTGTTACCCATCTTTTTTGCCTACAGTGGGTTACGCACCGAAATTGGTTTGTTGAATCGTCCGATTCTCTGGCTGCTATGTGGTGCCGTGCTGTTGGTCGCGATCGCCGGAAAATACGTTGGCACGTATGTGGCAGGTCGGGTCAGCAATTTATCGCATCGTGAAGCATCGGCGCTGGGCTGGTTGATGAACACACGCGGCTTGACGGAGTTGATCGTTCTCAATATTGGCTTGTCTCTGGGCGTCATTTCACCGCTGCTGTTTACCATGCTGGTGATCATGGCGTTGGTGACCACGGTGATGACGTCGCCGTTGTTAGAGTGGACGTATTCCAAGAAATTGATCCGACAAGATCTGGTCGAGACGGTTCTAGAATCTGAGACAGACCTGCCAACAGCGACCACCTCGACTTATCGGATTTTGGTGCCTGTGGCAAATCCCACAACCCAGTCAGGTTTAATCAAATTGGCAGTGGCGATCGCCAGTAACCCGTCTCAACCCACGGTTGTCCATCCGCTCAGTCTGATTCAGCTTGAGGAAGACTATGCGTTTGATAGTATGCCGCTGGAAGCGGAACGACTGCTGGCAAATCAACGCGATCGCTTACAGGCTGTTGTAGATATTTTGGAGCCACCCCATGTGCGATCGCTGGTTCACCCCATCGTCCGAATTGCCAACGATGTAGCCTTTGAAACCACAGAAATTGCTGAACTGGATCATGCCGATTTGATTTTAGTCGGTTGGCACCGTCCAGCCTTTAGCAGCAATCGTTTGGGCGGCAGGGTCGGGCAAATCCTGAGCATGGCAAAAACGGATGTTGCGGTGTTTCTCGATCGGCAATCGGAGCGGCTTGACAAAATCCTGGTTCCCTACGTCGCCGGTCTTCATAATGATCTGGGGCTAGAACTGGCGCTCCGGATTATTTCCAGTCAAGAAAACAGTCACTTAACGCTGCTGCGAGTGACATCGTTGAATCAGCCTGTAGCTGATCTGAGCTATGAGTTTCGTCAAGTGCTGGAGCAGTTGCCGACCCATGTGCGCGATCGCATCACAATGCCCGTTGTTGAGTCCAACAATCCTCTAGAAGCGGCTATCCGTGCCTCAGAGGGGGTTAATCTCACCATTGCTGGAGCGTCCCGCGAGTGGGGTATCGAACGGCAAACATTGGGACAATATACCGACGAATTGGCAGTGCGATGTCACTCTTCTCTATTAATCACCCGTCGCTATAGCCAAGTCACCTCTCATCTTGCCGCGCTGTTGACGGCGAATACTACTCTGCCCAATACCCTGCCCAATCCTTAGCGCTATGAATCACTTCAAGCCCAAATCGTTGTTGTTTTATGGGGTCATGATCGGCTCTGTAACCCTGTTATTTCGTGTGATTAGCCAGTATGGGGAAAAAAATCTTGAGGCTCCCCCTAATCTCAATGGTCGGTATACCACCGAAATGCCGTTTCCTGGTTGTCCTAGTTCATCTCGCCTGGTGTTGACCATCCAACAATCGGGCATTTACTTAAACGGGCTGTTGCAGGTAGAACAGGCAGAATCTTTAGAGCGATCGCCTGCTACTGAAACTCCCAATGCTACTGAAACTCCCAATGCTGCCGACCCGCATTCCCTGCTCTTTGGCGAGTGGCACGATCAGCAAATTTTTCTGTCTGGCTCCGCTCCCGACCTCTCGACCTGCACCCCTATGACTGCGGCTGCGCCAATCTCTTTATCCGGAGAGATCAACAGTGTTGCAAATCCTACTCTTAAGGGTCAGATCCACGTTCAGGCCAACACCTGGGCATTTACTGCCCCGCGAGAAGCGATAACGCCAGAATCCACAACTGCCCATTAAAGGAATGTAGAGATGCTCATATCTTGACGCCATTGAGCCAGGACGGGTGATGTGTTGAGCTGCGACGCGACTCAACACATCACCTCAAGATATGAAACGCAACTTCAGATCTTGGGTTGTTAGTCCTGGGAACGTGATGGTTTTTTGTAGCGCGGGCGTCGCCCGCGCCACAAAAAACCATCACATGAATACTATTCCCCCTGGGCTTAGCCGTGCTGAGGCACTGATTTACCTCAAGATCCGTAGCGATAATGGATATTCCCAAATTTCCCCATTATTTGCTTTAAGCCCCCCAATAATCGGAAAAATTATATTTAGTATTCCAATGATCATGACCCATATCCAAAGGATTCCAAAGATAGCAAACAGTGGTGCACCTGCATAGCCACCCTCAAATAGAGGAATTCCTCCTAAGAACACGAGCCACGTTAAGGTGAAACAGACCGTTCCATAGATCAAAACTGAAATGATCCAGTTGACTACAATCTTGCCGTGGGGATTGAGTTCTGGCAGATCATTTTTCTTTATCTGCCAAATAATAATAGGTGCTACCAATCCGGCATAGGGAACGACAAAACCTGCCAACAAGGAAAAATGCAAAAACATTGCCCACTGTCGAACTTCTGCATCTCTGGGTGAGTGGTTCATAAGACTCCTTTTGCCAGGTTGCTGCTTGAGTTACGTTCAGCGTTGCATCAGCTAAGGATCGGGGGTGACATAAGACCCGGTTTTGTCTGAGAGGGCAGCATCGGAGCCGTCGTCTTCTCAGACAGGATGGTAAGTTCGTTTATTGGTGACCCTGAATATCCACAACGCATTACATCGAATTAAAGGTATTAGCTAGTTTATCTGCTAATCCCTCGATCCAAACTTCGTCTTGTCGGGTATAACTGCGCGGTGCATTGGCACCTAAAATTAATACTCCCTGGCTGCCAATCGGCTGACAGATCACGCCCTGAGTATTTTCGGGTAAGTAGTCAAACTCGACTCGTCCAGGATACAAACTCAACTTGACCAGATAAACGGGTTTTTGCTTTTCCATCACCCGCTTGAGAATCTCTCCCGGTTTCACTTCTGCTTGCGTGCCGAGAATGCCCCGACGTAATAAAACTCGTTGTTTGTAGTAAATTAGGAGCGATCGCGTTGCTGTATTGGTTAGCAACAAATGCGATGCCCATGCCAGCTCAGTTTTCACAGCATCCGGCAGATCATCGGCTAACTCAAATCCTTCCGTGCCAATTAGCTCAACGGCTTCGGCAGATTTGGGTTGAACCTGTTGCCAAAGTAACCCGACCAACACTAACACCGCACTCAAAATTACGCCCAAGGCATCCGATCGCGCTTGAGAATCGGTCAGATTGGGCGTCAGAAATCGGTTGAACATCAGCAAAGAACTTGCCAAGATGCCCACAACAATCGGTAGGTTGCGTAAGACCTGGTTTTGATCGGGTTTTGCCACAAATCGAGGGTTAATAGCGTGTTGCGCTGGGATAAAGGACGGGGAATGGGTCATTGCGGCACATCCCGCGACGATGACGCACGACTGGAACGGATAATTTTCTGAGAGAGCGACGGCTTTGCCGTCGCTCTCTCAGAAACGAATTGCATTTTAGTCTATTGCCGAGCCTTAAAGGGTTGGGGTAACGAGTTGCTGTTCGGGCAAGGTGGTGTGCTGCGAGACTATCTGGCGGAATTGTTCGCCATCGATCGTTTCTTGCTCTAGCAGCGCTTCGACCAGAAGATCGAGCAACTCCCGGTGTTCTCGCAAAATCCGACGGGCATCGGCATAACAACGAGTGGCGATCGCTCTCACCTGATGATCCACCTGAGTTGCCACTTCTTCAGAATATTCAGAACGAGCCATCCAGTCTCGTCCTAAAAAGACTTCATTGTTGCCACTTTCCAACGCATAGGGTCCCAGATCAGACATGCCATAGCGTGTTACCATTTCCCGCGCCAGATTTGCCACCACACGGATATCGTTGCTGGCACCCACTGTAATTTCGGCATCCCCAAAGACCTCTTCTTCGGCTGCTCGCCCACCCAGAGCAATGGTGATCCGATCGAGCAACCACGAACGGGTATACAGACCGCTATCCACCATTTCTTCATTAAAAGTTTGTTGGGCAAAGCCACCCACACCGCCGGAGCGAGGAATAATTGTGACTTTGTTAAGCGGGTCAGAGTTTTTCAGTAAGGTCATCAACAGGGCATGACCAATTTCGTGATACGCAATCAGGCGTTTTTTCTTGCTATCCATCAGCGGAGCCAGTGCCATACCTGCTGTGACACGGTCGATCGCGTCATCAATTTCCAGCATGGTAACGGCTTCTTTGCGTCGTCGTGCCGTGAGAATTGCCGCTTCGTTTAGCATGTTGGCAAGTTCTGCACCAGAGAATCCAGGAGTGCGACGAGCGATCGCTTCTAAAGAAACGTTTTGATCTAGCTTTTTATTGCGACCATGCACCTGCAAAATTCCCAATCGCCCCTTATAGCCTGGAAGATCGACATTGATTTGGCGATCGAAACGTCCCGGTCGCAGCAGCGCAGAATCGAGCACGTCAGGACGGTTGGTTGCCGCAATAATAATAATGCCGGTATTGCCTTCAAACCCGTCCATTTCTGTTAGCAATTGGTTGAGGGTTTGTTCGCGTTCATCATTGCCGCCACCGATACCCGTACCCCGTTGCCGACCTACGGCATCAATTTCATCGATGAATACCAGACAGGGGGCATTTTCCTTCGCTTTTTTGAACAGGTCGCGCACCCGTGACGCGCCGACCCCAACAAACATTTCAACAAATTCTGATCCCGAAATGCTAAAGAAAGGCACCCCGGCTTCGCCAGCGATCGCCTTTGCCAATAGCGTCTTCCCGGTTCCAGGGGGTCCAATTAGCAAGACCCCTTTGGGAATGCGGGCACCAATAGCGGTAAATTTTTCCGGTTTTTTCAAAAACGTGACGACTTCCTGAAGCTCTTCCTTGGCTTCATCAATCCCAGCAACGTCGTCAAACATCACACCCGTTTTGGCTTCCATCTGAAATCGAGCGCGCGATCGCCCGAAGTTCATCGCCTGCCCCGACGAGTTGCTAGAGCGACGGAAAAACATGACTAAAACGGTGATGAGCAAAAACGCCAACAACGCGTTAGTCAACAACCAGGTGACGGCATTGCGATCTGCCGAGGGTTGTACCACCAGGTCTACGTTGTTGTCACGAGCCGCTTCGACTAACTCTGAGTTGCGATCGCCAGCAAACAGTTGCACACGTTCAACTGTTCGAGAATCATTGCCTTTGAGTTGCACTTCGGCGATCGATTGCACCGGATCAAGCGTGATTTCATTCACCTGACCCTGCTCAATTTTTTCTAGTAGCTCACTATAGGTGAGCGGGTCATCCGGTTTGGGAGACTGTTGTGCCAGAGTTGCAGGAGTTGCCAATGTTCCCTGTATCGCCATCCAGAGAGCCGTCAACACTCCCATGGCAACAGTTGTGCTCACCGATCGGTTGCCTTGACCAGCGGTATTCTGCTTAAACGAGCGTTTGCCTAAGTGCGTCATAACCCAATCGCCTTTTCCCATGTGTGCGAGCCAGCTTGTTAATCGTCCTCAAAGTGATGTCTCAGACTTTTGCGGTTAGCGAGCACCGAGCTGTGTAGAAACAGTACTCACAACCCAGAGAGGATTGCTATCTCTGACACTAGTGTAGCTCTACCCTATCCTCATCGTGAGGTAGATAGAGATTGTTGACAGCATGAGATCACCGAAGATTTATTTTTGGAAGCGCGGCGACGCCGCGCTTCCAAAAATAAATCTTCGGTTTTTAATTAAATAAAATTCCTAAAACGAAGTCGTTACGATTTCACTTTTTGATCTATACTGAACTTACAGCAATTTTGAGTCCCAGCGACCGTTAGATTGATTCATCCCTAAACCATTGTTCGATGTCCTCCACTGCTTCTGGAATCACCCCTGCAAACGTGATGAGAAGAACGGTTTTTTGTAACCGAACGCATAGACCACAACTTTTTGGATAGAGATTTTGATCCTCATTCCTTGAGTTTTGGCTACAGATGCAGGTTCAGAGGACTGCGGTTGCCCAATCTGCTTTTGCCAGATCTGTTGTGAGATTTGGAGAATGGATGTCAGGCAATGCGGGGATAAATTTTGGCGAACGGCACACTTAATCCATTGATCTCAAGGTTCATCCCATGATTAAAGTCGTCGGTATTGGCGGAAGTTTAAGATCTGGCTCCTACAGCCAGCAAGCCCTGGAATTGGCAGGGCAACGAGTTGAGGCGTTAGGGGCAACCGTTGAAATTTTAGATCTGCGACAACTCAAGTTGCCCTGGTGTCACGGTGGCGACGATTATGCAGCCTATCCTGATGTTGAGCGACTCCAAAAAACCGTAAAAGATGCCGATGCTCTCATCCTCTCGACTCCGGAATATCACGGCAGTATGAGCGGTGTGCTGAAAAATGCCCTCGATCTGATGAGTTTTGAGGAACTCTCCAATAAAGTGACGGGTTTAATTAGTGTTCTGGGAGGTCAGCCCAACAGCAATGCACTGAATGACTTACGGGTTGTGATGCGTTGGGTTCATGCCTGGGTAATCCCCGAACAGGTTGCCATCGGACAAGCCTGGAAGGCATTTGGGGAAGACGGCAAACTTCTTGATGAGAATTTGTCGAAACGATTTGATCAATTTGCCCAGAGTTTAGTAGATAGCACCCGCAAGCTACGAAGCGTCAGTTAATGCGATCGCCATCGTTCTAAACCGCTGCTTTTCGAACGTTGATTGGTCGTGGTTGCCTATGAGATAAACCAACGCCCCGAATCATGTCTGTATGGGATTGAAGGGCTTCAACCTTGCCCAGACACCCAGAGATTGTGAATTGAATAAACCCCATTCCGATTGAGGGGACGACAGCGTAGCCGTCGCCCCCTCAACACAGGATGACAGAGCAATTTATTGGGAGCCCAAGTTATTTGCAGCCTCTGATCTGTCTGGTTGAGACAGATACTTTATCAAAAGTATTACTAAGGAGTCTTTAGTTTTTAAAGGAAGCTGTTGTAATCTGTAATGAAACTTAAATAATTTCAGTATTCAACGCTTGGAAAAATGATAAGAATTATTACTGATTTCGATGGTCCAGTCATGGACGTTTCAGAACGGTACTACCAGGTCTACCGTTTTTGTCTCCAACAGGTACGCCGACCCAATCAAGGTGTAAAAATCCTCTCAAAAGCCGAATTTTGGCAGCTAAAGCGATCGCAAGTCCCTGAACGGCAAATTGGTACACAGTCCGGATTAGACGACCTGCAAGCGCAAGAATTCGCCCATCTGCGTAAACAAACAGTCCATACTCTCCCTTATCTGGCATATGACGCTCCGACGCCAGGTGCGATCGACACGCTGCAATACATCAAGGCAAGTGGTCTAGACCTGGCTGTCATGACCATGCGGCGAGTGCGCGAGTTGGAAAATGCTTTTCAACGTTACGACTTGGGGCTGTTTTTTGCAGACAACCGTCGTTATTGCCTCAGCAATGACTACGTAAAAACTACCGATGTCAAAGACAAGTCCCTACTGATGCAAAAAGCCCTGGCAGAGCTGCCCCCAGCCGCCGACACCTGGATGGTTGGCGATACAGAGGCAGACATCGCAGCGGCTAAATCTCACGGGATCAAAGTAATTGCCGTACTCTGTGGCATCCGCAACCAGACTCAGTTGTTGCAACATCAGCCTGACTGGATTGCAAATGACCTCAGAGAAGCTGTTGATATTGTCTTGCAGCAAGCCTCTGTCCGCTATGCCTAAGCTATGCCCAAGCCAATTGCCTAAGCCAATTAACGTAAAAAGCTGCTAATGATCCAGAGAAAAATAAACGTGATCAGGGCGGCGAAGGCATCGACACTAAGCTGAATTGCACTTAGCTGAGCCGTTAACAAACTGCCAATTTGCACCCCAATAAAAATGCCTGCGACCAAACCGATCACCGTGAACAGCAACGCTCGAGCAAATTTATGCTCTTTTCGGTTGACAAAATAAATGGTGCAGGCGACACCTAGTGCCAAAGCAATAGGAGGCTGAAATACGCTGAGTAGGCTTAACGCGCAAAAGATTCCTGCTGACCATAGAATGTCGGCACGGCTAGGGGTGTCGATCATGCGTTGAAACCAGCCCGGTGTCTGATTAATGGCTGAAGGAATCAGGTCGGGGGGTGGCTCAGCTACTTTTTCGGGAAAACGAATGCGATCAGGCACTTTGATTTTGCCCTCCTGGCGCATTCGCAATCGTTCCATCAGAATGGCATCATATGCTGCCTCAATCGCCTCAAGCTGTTTGCGATCGCTGTTGTGCTCTTTCGACAAGCGCTCTTTAGCAGCTTGAATCTCGTCGAACGAAGCATCTTCAGCTACCCCAAGCTTTGCATAGTGATTTTGATCACTCATTTGCAACCTCCAGAAGACCCCCACTATATTTGATTATGATTGCAATAGAAGAAAGTTGGGCAACTAACTGAAGTCAGGGAATTGCCAGTAATCAGGTTAGCAATTAGTGTAACTGTCTGCTCGTTTTTCGAAAATAGCGTTAGAAATAAAGATCATACAGTTGCACCATCTACCCGATGACTCAAGAATTCGCCCCAGAATTCGCCACGACAATGTATTTTCATTGCTATTTTCTAGACGATAATTGCTTTAATGGGTACTAAAATATGTCGGGTGCATGCGTTACATCGCAAACCGAGTTATCAAAGGCAGAGTTATCCTGTTACTGCCCAGTGCAATCTGAAGCTTGTTGATGTTCTTCAACCCTCTAGCGAAAGGTTATGGCCCCAGCCAAGATTCTCGTAGTAGATGATGATCCATCTATCCGAACTCTCATTCATCGTTTTCTCTCCAAGCAGAACTATCAAATGGAATCTGCGGAAGATGGGAAAACAGCATTGGCGATATTCGAGCAATTTAATCCAGACTTAGTTATCCTCGATGTCAATCTACCAGACGCCACTGGCTATGCACTTTGCCAAGAGATGCAAAGCCGAACCGGCGTTTTTGTACTGATGTTGACTAGCCGTACTGATGAAGCAGACAAAATTCGAGGCTTTAGTCAAGGCGCGGATGATTATCTGACAAAGCCGTTTAGTTTGGGAGAATTGGAAGTTCGAGTTGGGGCTATCCTCAAACGTCAACGCCCAGTTACCACTGCCGAACAACAATGCTTATCGTTTAACGGATTAGTGATCGATCCGGTACGACGTGAAGTCACGCTTAACGGCGGTATTGTTCCGTTAACGGCTTTAGAATTTGATCTGCTGCACTTCTTAGCGAGCCATCCTGGTCGTGTTTGGCGCAGAGCCGAACTCATTCAAAAAGTCTGGGATTACGAATATGTCGGCGATCAGCGGGTCGTTGATGTCCATATCGGGCAAATTCGCAAGAAAATTGAAATCGATACCTCTCAACCTGCTCTGATTCAGACGGTGCGAGGAGTCGGCTACAAATTCGAAGCGCCAGAACTAAGCCAAAAAGCGAGCACAGACGTCATGTAATATAGGTTAAATTATGTAAATTCTACTGTGTCTGGCTTGTCCCAACCTTTGTCTAACCGTCGCTGAGATGCTAGAACTGGGCTTGATATACCCCGTCTATCTTGGCAGGTGAAACTTTTCCTTTGGAAAAATTCCATCTGCTGAAATAGGCGATAACAGATTCACGAAGTCTGTTTTGATTGAATCTACAGATGGGGATGGATTTGAATGTAAAACCGTAAGGTTTCATATTCAAATCCATCCCCATCTTGCAGCAATGTCTTCGTTTTAAACGCACAAAGCCATGACTCGCTGACAAACGAGCCATGACCTGATTAAGGTTTAACCTGGGATGCAGTTTAAACCTTAATCATCAGTTTCCGCAGGTGTAGTACTTAAGCCCACTTAGCTGCAACGAGTTCTGCCAAGTCTACAACCCGTTGGCTGTAACCCCACTCGTTGTCATACCAAGCCACGACCTTGACCATGTCGCCGCCCATAACCATCGTCAGGTTAGCGTCAATAATCGAAGACTCATCAGTACCGCGATAATCGCAAGACACGAGTTGCAACTCGCTGTAAGCCAAGAATCCTTTGAGTGGACCTTCAGACGCGGCTTTTAGAGCTTCATTGACTTGTTCGGTAATGGTTGGCTTGGCAACTTGCGCCACAAAGTCAACAACAGAAACGTTCGGCGTTGGGACTCGAAGGGCAATGCCGTTGAGCTTCCCTGCCATTTCAGGAATCACGAGAGCAACGGCTTTTGCTGCCCCTGTGGTTGTGGGGACGATGTTGAGTGCCGCAGCTCTTGCCCGTCGGACATCGCGATGGCTTGCATCCAGCAACCGCTGGTCACCCGTGTAACTGTGGGTGGTGGTCATGGTGCCTTTGATAATGCCAAAGTTATCGTTGATGACCTTAACGATAGGGGCGAGACAGTTGGTGGTACAGCTGGCATTACTGATGACGTTATGCCGATTGTGATCGTAGTCGTGGTGGTTAACGCCCATCACAAAGGTGCCGTCTTCGCCTTTTCCGGGGGCTGTAATCAAAACTTTCTTAGCGCCTGCTTGAATATGTTTGGAAGCACCCTCTTTGCTAACAAACACACCCGTTGATTCAATAATCAGATCAATATCCCAGGCTCCCCAGGGTAGGTTGAGAGGGTTACGGTCAGAGGTACACTTAATCGTTTTTCCATTAACGGTAATCGTGTCATCATCGGCACTGATGTCGGCATTTAATTTGCCTAACATAGAGTCATATTTCAACAAATGAGCATTGGTTTTGGGGTCGGATGTGTCATTAATTGCAACCAACTCAATACCGCTATTTTGTCTGGTTAACCAGCACCGCAAAAAGTTGCGCCCGATGCGCCCGAAGCCGTTAATTGCTACTCTAATCACTGCGTCTTGCCCTCTGTCTTTAAGTGAATACCTGCGGAATCTCCTACAAAAGCTACTGTCAATAGGCTGCATCCCTTGATAGATAAGCCAGTTTTGCAAGAGGTTATTAATGAGTCAGATCATACACGTTAGCGAGTTACGCACTCAAGAGATCCTGATTGATAAGCAGAAATTCCTATCGATGAAAAAGTTGGTAGGTAGAAATTCCTATCGATGAGTTTTTCTGCCCCCGCTGCTATCACAGGCGTGATCCCCACCCGGAATTTCCTTGATTCCAGCTCATGCCGATTTGAAAGCTGAAGGACGGATATGGTTTGAGAAGCTCGCCAGCCTTTCGAAAACTTATAGCAATTAGCAATACTTTTGGATTCGTGAAAATGTCAGTTGTGAAAGCGTCTGCCCCTCGGGCGGGCGCTTTCACAACTGATTTAGGATCGTTATATCCGCCTTGTGTCTACGGCGAGTTCTATAGATAAAGACTGTGTTCGATGATGTAGTCGTTGACCGGGTCGGGAAGTAGATAGCGAATCGAATGGCGATCGCCTCTATAACGACGGATCATGCTGGACGAAATATTGATGAATGGCATATCCAGCAATTGCCATTGAAGTGGGACTGACTGCTGCGCCATGCGGTGTGCGATGTGCTGACAGGCTAAATCAGCTGATGTATTTTCTGCTGTTGAACCAGCGGGTGTGGGCATGGTGGCGGCAGTGGAACTGGCTGTTGCTGCGCGGGGTGCAATTAACCAGGAGCATTGGGCTGCCAGTTCTTGACCCCGATACCAGCGAGGCAAGCTTTGAAATGCATCTAAACCAATTAACCAAAACCATTGGTTATTGGGATAGAGTATTTGCAACTCAGTAAATGTATCGATCGCATATGAATTTCCGGGTCTGTCCAGTTCAACCGTGGAAAGGAAAAAAGCGTTGTGATCTGCGATCGCCCGTTTTACCATTTCCATCCGATGCTGGAAACTCACTACATCTGAGTAGGTGCGATGAGGCGGACGATGGCTGGGTACCCAAAGGATGCGATCGAGGTGTGCCTGGTTTAAGGCAGCTTCTGCTGTAATGAGATGCCCCCAATGAATCGGGTTAAATGTGCCCCCAAAAATGGCTACCCGTTGCATAGACTCAATTAGCAAGGTTGATGGACACACGTGGGATCCGAACAAAAATTAAATAAAATTTGGAAGTTTATTTTTGTAAGCGCGGCGTCGCCGCGCTTACAAAAATAAATCTTCGGTTTTAGTTAATCCCCGATCCTGAGATGAATGAGGAGTGAAATTTCCGGGAAAACTCTTGGGAAGAATGCATGAATTGCGTCGCAAATTGTATCGGGACAAAACAATTCTTGCTATGATATCGCGTGATATTGGTGTGGTGTGTGGTGTTTGAGGAGCTAAAATGCTGAGTTCTGTTGATTTTAGCGGGAAACCGTTCCATTTCATCGGGATAGGTGGAATTGGAATGTCGGCTCTCGCGTACATACTTGCAAAGCGAAAACTGCCAGTTTGCGGCTCTGATATCTGTCTTAACCATATTACGCAACGACTTCAAGAGCAGGGTGCTCATATCTTTTGGAGTCAAGATGCGTCTAATTTAGAATTTTATCGATCAGTAGCGGATACATCTGAGTCAAAGTCTGCAACGGCGATCGCCACTTCAGTTGCCCTTGAAACCGCTAAAGATGCACCTGCATCCACCAGTTCCGTTACAACAGCAGCGTCAGACCGAACCTTACCCCAGGTCATTTGCTCGACGGCAATTAACCCTGCCAATGCAGAATATCGAGCAGCATTAGACCTGGGTTGCCCTATCTTTCATCGTTCTGATGTATTAGCGGGGTTAATGCAAGATTACCGCAGCATCGCAGTTGCCGGAACGCATGGCAAGACCACAACCAGCAGCATGATTGGCTATTTACTGCTGCAAACGGGGCTAGACCCAACCATTGTGATTGGGGGTGAAGTCAATGCCTGGGAAGGAAATGCGCGAGTGGGGCAAGGTCCTTATCTGGTCGCAGAGGCAGATGAATCGGATGGCTCTCTGGTGAAACTTTCTGCTGAAATTGGCATCGTTACCAACATTGAGCTAGACCATCCCGACCACTACGATACGCTGGATGAAGTCATCGACATCTTCAAAACGTTTGCCCAACACTGCCGTATTTTGATTGGGTGTCTGGATTGTGAAACGGTTCGTAGTGACTTCAAACCCACTATTACTTATAGTCTACAGTCCGATTCGGGTGCAGACTACATCGCAGACCATATTGCCTTTGATGCCAGTGGCACGACCGCTAGAATTTGGGAACGAGGTCAAGTCTTGGGGCTGTTGAGCTTGAAGCTATTGGGACGGCACAACATCAGTAACGCACTGGCAGCAGTGGCGGTGGGGCGGTTGCTGGGGCTTGAGTTTGCTGAAATTGCATCGGCTCTATCCACCTTTGAGGGTGCTCGACGACGGTTTGAGCGACGAGGAGAATACAACCAGATTGTGTTTGTTGATGACTATGCGCATCATCCCAGCGAAATTCAAGCCACATTATCTGCGGCTCGATTGCAAGTAGATACCTCCAAAAAAGGCTTTGGTCGCGTTGTAGCTGTATTTCAACCCCATCGATACAGTCGCACGTTAGCGTTTTTAGCTGACTTTGCCCAATCTTTTGGAGATGCAGATTTAGTCGTAACGACTGAAATTTATAGTGCTAGCGAACAAAATTTGGGGCAAACTAGTGGGCAACAAGTTGCCGATGCGATCGCGGGTTATCATCCGAACGTGATTTATCAACCTGCCCTGGCGGATGTTGTGACCTATTTGAAAAATGTTTTAATTCCTGGCGATTTAGTCATGTTTCTGGGTGCCGGTAATTTAAACCGGACTATTCCAGACCTCATGACGTTTTTCCAACAGTTAGAACAGAGTCAAGACTCTACAACCACTTGTGCCTAAGAGAGATGATTGGCTAAACGAGTTGATGGCGCTGATTGATGAGCTTGAAATCTCTCAAATGTTCAGGATCAACATTAGATCCGGTTCATATTGTAATAGCGTTTTCAATGATCCCCATGCTAATCCCTTCAAAATGCTTCTTTAGCACAATTGCTGTTTTTTAGATTTTCTGAACAAACTAATGGGTATTTAAGTCTGCTTTTATACCCATCTATTAATCACCATTTATTAGCACCTAGTTTTAAGAAACCTTAGACGCTTGCTCTGGCTGCCTTGTTTTTAAAACTAGATGTGAATACCTTAGGTCAGCCTTGCAAGGGTGCTCCTGCTAAATTAAATGCCTTCTCGCTTCATATCACCTATGACTCTATCTAAGCCTAGATCTTCTGCCAGGAATACTGCCGAAACTGCAATGACTTCTAGAGTAGCGATCGCTCACCCAAAATCCAGTCCTATCTCTTCATTAGACCCATCGCTTGAACCCATTCGATTGCCTGAAACTTCAAGTTTTATCCAGCGCCAAATGCCGTTGGCAAACCTGACATCTTTTCGAGTGGGCGGGCCCGCAGAATTTTACATTGCTCCCCGCGATTCAGAAACCTTACAAGCAAGTTTTCTCTGGGCGCAGGAACACGGTTTACCCGTCACCGTTTTAGGTGCAGGAAGTAATTTATTAATTAGCGATCGCGGGCTAGCCGGATTAGTCATTTGTACTCGTCACCTGCGGTATAGCCACTTTGACCCAGACACGGCTCAGATTACGGCGGCAGCGGGAGAACCGATTGTCCGTTTGGCCTGGCAAGCTGCCGAACGAGGTTGGAGCGGTCTGGAGTGGGCCATTGGCATTCCTGGCACCGTGGGCGGTGTCGTTGTGATGAATGCTGGAGCGCATGATGGGTGTGCTGCCGATTCTTTAGCCAGCACTCTTGTGCTAAACCCAGATGGCACGCCAGAAATTTTGTTACCCGATCAGATGGGCTATCGCTATCGCACCTCGATTTTGCAAACCGATCACCGTTTGGTCAGTCAGGCAACGTTTCAACTACAACCCGGACACGATCCACAACGCGTGATTGCGACGACTCGCCAATATTTAGAACAGCGGCATACCACCCAACCCTATAACTTACCCAGTTGTGGCAGCGTTTTCCGTAACCCCAAGCCCTATTCGGCAGGGTGGTTGATTGAACAGACGGGTCTAAAGGGTTATCAGATTGGCGGGGCACAGGTCGCCCAACGCCATGCCAACTTTATTTTGAATTGCAATGCGGCTAAAGCGATGGATATTTTGCATCTGATTCGCTATGTACAACAGCAGGTGCAAGAGCAATGGTCGATCCATCTCGAACCTGAAGTGAAGCTTTTAGGGCAGTTTTGAGCGGCAACCCTGCGATGATCAGAGGCTGATGCTGGGCGTTGCTGATTTTAGAGATGAAGTTGAACGTGAAACCTTTGGTTTCACGTTCAACTTCATTCTGAACATTAATCAATACCTGAGGCTGGCGAATAGGGTGTCGGAGCCATTAAGCCTGTACTGATGGCTCTAATTAGTCTGGTTATACCGTTTTTATAGCAGTATGCAAGTTCGTTAAGTACAGAAACGGTGTTGTGGGGCGCGGAGCGCCCCACAACACCGTACTGAATCAACCTGCACAGCGCTATATATGAGGCTGCGCCGATTTACCCCCGGCTGCCGCCGTCCCCCTTGCCAAGGGGGACTACAGGGGGTCATGGGTTTAGCGCATCTTCACAAAAAATTGGTATTACTGGGCGTTTCCTGGGGACGTGCGCAGATCTGACCTGTCTTGTAATGAAATGTCGTTAGGAATCGAAATATTTGTAGGAATCGAAATATCTGACAGGTTGGAACTATCGGACGGGTTGGTCAGACTATCTGATAGTTGGGTTGGGCTGAGCGAGCTGACTAACCTGAGCTGCATTGGGTTTTGGCTGATAAATCTGGCATAACCAGACCCAAGATAGGCAAGATAGCTCATCTGTTTCGTCACAAAAATCTCAAAAAACGAAACGCTCATAGCATTGAGATAGCGACGGGCGATCGCCGGATCGGGTCCGATGATTTCGGGTGGCAGTTGGACACTGCCGCTGTCAGAGTCTGACTCGCCAATGGTAGAGAAGTGCGTTGCGCCCCGCAGTAGCAGCAAATATCTGTGGGAGGCATTGAGCCAGGTAAAGGGATAAATTTGTTCGAGTAAAGAAGGCGCAACGGTATCAGCATCGCCCGTCACCAGCATCACGGGAATTTGAATATCCCTAAACCCTGCTTCACCCAATAAACTGCTGCCAATTGGATTAATGGCAATGACGGCTTTAACACGATCATCCCTGAAGTCGGAGGGAACATCAGTCAATGCCAGCGCCCGACATTGCAGTAAAAGCGACAAATTTAATGACTCATCGGGGCAGTTTGTTTGTAATGCAGAAACGTTAATTTTTGCGCCAGCTAACACTAGAGCTGTGTAGCCTCCAAAAGATTGCCCAATAACACCCACGTTTTGTAGATCAAGTCGGTCTTTAAACTTGGAATCTGGATCGGCTTCTAGCGAATCTAAAAGGAATTTGACATCGAGAGGACGATCGATAAATTCTTGGGGATCAGCGACCTCACTGGCTCTGCCCTCGATTAGGGCTTGCAGTTGCTCGGCATTGCTTCCAGGATGGTCGGGAACGGCTACCGCGAAGCCATAGGATGCGAGATGCTCTGCTAAATAGGCATAGGTCGTGCGGTCGGAGCCTAAGCCGTGAGAAATTACGATAACAGGGGCTTGTTTGGGGAATGAGCCATCCGCAGCCGTGGGGAGGTAAATGTCGGCACTAAAATTGCGATCGCGACTGACATCAGACAGGTGAATCTCATCCTTGTCCCACGTAAACGGACCTGCAACCCGCAGATCTGCCATTGTGGTAAAGTCAACGGTAGGTTCTGAAGCAGCTTCGATAGCAGAAAGTTGCTCAATAGCAGCGATCGCACGATTGGTCTGACTAATTAATTGTTCCAGTTGCTGAGCAATTTCTAGCGTTCGTTCGACATCAACCCGGATACCCGCTAAGGGAAAATGCCGTAACACATTAATCGGGGTCAGTCCTATTTCTGGATCTGCGGCTGCCAGAATTAATGCGGCACGAATCGCATAAAATCCCGATTGTCTGCTTTCAGTTTGAATAATTTCCCCTGCCCGCCTTAGTAACGCTTCTCCCTGAGGGGTATAGAGAAACTGGGCAACCGCAACTTGGTTCACCGGGGCACGGGTTGATAGAAAACTTTGTAGCTCTATCAGTTGCTCAGGTGTGGCATAGCGAGTGAAAGCAGACAAATCGCCTTTAACTTTTCCCTTGTCTGCAAAAATTTCTAGCGAATCAACAGAAACGCTGATTTCTAAAATGCCGTAGGTTGCATAAATGCGCTCGGCAGCCAGGACAGGACGTGCCAACGTTATCCAGGTGGCAGGTAATAAACCAACCCCGACACTGGTCAACACGGTTTTCCAGGACAATGGAGATCGAGCTCTTCGTTGAGTCAATGGTCGAGGATATAGGGTGTGAGCGATCGCAGGCGGGGCAAAGAACAGCGTATTCATAAAGCAACCTGTTCTGGAAAGGTCGGCGGGGCAAAGACGAAGAAACCGAGCAAAGCTGTCCTTATTCTGGCTTGTCTTCCAAATTTTTTGCCTTGGGTAGGTTTAAGCCTGATCGAACTGACATAAAACTTGTTCAAATGAGTTCCCAAAATTTAATGGAGTTTTTGTAAAGAAATCTTTTCCTTAACATCCACCTTGCGAGATAGTTGGGGCGATCGCCATCCTTCTTTCTGGTACTTTCTGTAAAATCTTATCCAGCAGGCTACTTTGACCTGAGGATGTTAAAAAATCTCCCTCATGGAGAAATTTTTCACATCCCCAGGCAGATTTAGTTGTAAGCGTTGTTTGGGAGGCAGAGGCAAAACTTATCTCTAAAGAAATTAAGGTTTCCCCGCACTGAATCGAATGGGCGATCGCCTTAAGCGTCAATCTAAACTGTTAAGGTTTCATGACTAAAGAGCACAACCAATTAAAATTCTCTAATTTTTTTCGATGAGCTCTTATGACTTCTTACTTCATTCTCTAAAGACAAAAGTCAGGGCAAATTGATCGATTTGCCCTGACTTTTGATGTATGTAGCACTGCTTAAATTTCGACGGGGTGCAGAGCTTCTAACTCTGCACCCCGCCTGACATCTATACGATGCGATCTGTAGACACACTGCTATAAAACTCAGAAGTGCATAAAAGGGAAAGGCAGGAACGCTGCGGTTCCCCTTAACTGGGTATCCGGTTTTAAGATCTACTATTCTTAGTAGGTTTCAACGTGCCAGCGCTCTTTAATGGAGCGTTGATAATCCTTCCAAACCACTCCTTCTTTAGCAGCCGCAGCAGTCATGGCTTCGTCGATACCTTCTTCCATACCCTTCAACCCGCAAATGTAAGTGTGGGTTTTCTCTTGTTTAACCAGCTTCCAGAGTTCATCAGCATGTTCTGCAACCCGGTGCTGAATATACATTCTGCCGCCTTCAGCATTTTTCTGCTCACGGCTGATGGCACAGGTCAAACGGAAGTTGTCAGGGTATTTTGCCTGCATCTCTTCCAGTTCTTCCTTATAGAGAATGTTGGGTGTGGTGGGGATGCCAAAGATCAACCAGGCTAAACCCTTAAATTGATACTCAGGATTTAAAGCCCGTTCTTCATCTTTAAACATCCGCCAGAGGAATGCCCGGAATGGTGCAATTCCTGTACCCGTTGCCATCATGATGATTTGAGCTTCAGGATCATCTGGGAGCAACATTTCTTTGCCCACAGGTCCTGTGATTTTTACATCTGCCCCAGGCTGAAGATTGCACAAATAGGTTGAACAAACCCCGTAAACGGTTTCCCCAGTTTCAGGATGTTTGTATTCCAACTGACGAACACACAGCGACACGGTTTTGTCGTCCAGTTTATCGCCATGACGAGTAGACCCAATCGAATAAAGTCTTAGCTTATGAGGCTTGCCTTTATCATCCTTCCCTTCTGGAATAATCCCGATACTTTGACCTTCCAGATAGCGCAAATCACCATCTGATAGGTCAAACGTAATATGTTGAACAATACCAATACCGCCCTCTCCAACAAGCTTTTCGTTTGAGATACATTTGCCGATAAACGGCGCATTGGGTCGATAGGTATTAACAGGAATATCAGACTTTTTCTTTTCTTTGGCTTGAGTCATGGGCTTAGCTTCTTCTGCTGACTTTGTTTGCGGGGATGCAGTGTTAGCAGAGACTCTACCGTTATCTACGCCATCGACAGTCATGGGACGGATACTGACAATCTTGCCACCCATGCGAGTGATCCGCCTCATTTCTTGATTCATCCGAGCATAGGGCACTGTGATAAAAACACTACCACTCTGCCGAATCGGATAGTCTGTATTGTCAGTTTGTTGATTCTGGCGTAGACCTTCCACTTCATATATAAAGAGGCGGCTACCGGAGGGCGTATTCCCGGATACACCCGCTGCGCTTGGATTGTACATGTCTAAATCAGTAACTCAATGAACCCGACTTAAGCACATTCGATCGTGCTACTTCCACCACAAGTCAGCCAATCTCGGGAATAACTCCTGAGACTCGATCAGACTTTTAATTAGCGTAGCATTGCACAGCGAGTCTCTCTACACTTAAAAGCAAGTGCTGCATAATTTTGAGAAACAATTGGCTGAGAGCACATGAGTGCGGACTCACAACCGTCTCTGGCATATGCAAACCTCTATGGGCAGGCAAGATAGGAAAAAATAAGCACCTACTCAGGCTTAACAATAGCGAGCAATTTAGTTACAGAATGTCAATATTGAATCATTTTTATTTTCTTTAAATGCTCAATTACCCTTAGCATAGTTACTAAAGCATCAATTTCTCGTTCAGGCAGCAGGCTTATTTTTTGGAAGAAATAATAACGTTGATCCGAAGATAGCTCACGCTGATCTGATAGCCTTTCATCCCCAATTTAAGCTTGTAGGGATGATTTCCTTCTGGTAGGATTTTGGTGTAGGAGATAGGACTAAATACCTATCGAATGGTTTGAGTCTCCCCGTTGAAGGGGTGATTTTTTAGGCGGGATTACTCCGTGAACCATGTTTTGAGTCCCTATTGCGGCTCATGGTTTTGGGGGTTGCCTTTAGCTTTGACATAGCTGCTCAGGTGGTTGCGACAAAGCTAGCAACAAAGGGTTGGGTTTGCTCAAAATTTTGATTTAGTAGACTGTTTATTTTTGTTTTAGAGGGCACTTATGACCAGTAAGCCAGACCGTGTGGTTCTAATTGGCGTCGCCGGAGATTCCGGATGTGGCAAATCAACTTTTTTGCGCCGCCTGGAAGATTTATTTGGCGAAGAGTTTATGACAGTGATTTGTCTGGACGATTACCACAGTCTGGATCGTAAGGGGCGCAAAGAAGCTGGGGTAACAGCACTGAACCCTCAGGCCAATAACTTTGATCTGATGTATGAGCAGATCAAGGCACTGAAAGAAGGTCACAGCATCAATAAGCCCATTTACAACCATGAAACGGGAATGATTGACCCCCCAGAGGTGGTTCATCCCAATCGTGTTGTTGTGATTGAAGGGTTGCACCCCATGTATGATGAACGGGTGCGATCGCTGCTTGATTTCAGCGTCTATCTAGACATTGATGACGAAGTTAAAATTGCCTGGAAGATTCAGCGAGATATGTCTGAACGGGGTCATACCTATGAAGACGTGTTGGCTTCCATCAATGCTCGTCGTCCAGATTTTGAAGCATACATCGATCCTCAAAAGCAACACGCTGATGTGGTTATCCAAATTCTGCCAACTCAGTTGATTAAAGACGACAAGGAGAAAAAGATTCTTCGGGTTCGTCTCGTCCAGAAAGACGGAGTTGAAGGATTTGAGCCTGTGTACTTGTTTGACGAAGGCTCGACCATCGATTGGATTCCTTGCGGTCGCAAGTTGACCTGTTCGTATCCAGGTATTCGGATGTACTACGGTCCTGATGTTTACTACAAGAACAGTGTTTCCATTCTAGAAGTTGATGGTAACTTCGAACGTCTGGAAGAAATGATCTATGTCGAGAGCCATCTCAGCAATACTTCGACCCGTTTTCATGGTGAGATGACTGAGTTGCTGCTGAAGCACAGAAACTATCCGGGGTCTACCAACGGCAGTGGTTTATTCCAGGTGTTAGTGGGCTTGAAGATGCGCGCTACCTATGAGCGTTTAACGGCAATTGACACCAAAATGGCTGCAAAAGCGGTTGCTAACTAAGCGGCTGACTCATTCTAAAGTGGGACTTTGATGTGTGCAGAGCGGCAACGCCGCTCTGCACACATTGTTTTTTCTCATTCTGTTACTCTGTTGAAGAGACACGGTGAAGCGGTGGTTCTCTTCAAAAGAGGGTATGCTCACCTGATTCGCTAGCAGGGTGTCCCCTTCGCCCTTTACTATGGGGTCAATCCCACTCATTTGTACGGAAATACTGCCGACCCATGTCTTCTTCCCAACTGCGCTTAAACCTGGTAGAAGGTTCCGTTTCATTTAGCTTTACACCGGATGCGGCTCGCCAATTGCAACTGGCGATCGCAACACTGATGAGTAGCCTTAAAGCTGTAGCTGCTCATGGAGCTACCGGAGGTAGACCCAGTCCTCAAAAATCGATGGAATATCAATTTACAGGAGATGTTTTTTTAGAAATCTTTTGTAATCCCAATATTTGGCCCAGTCCTTTTGCGGCAAAAGTCCTTATTACTTTGCGAGACGAACGGATTCGCTTGAATACAGAAGCCGAATTGACGCGGGTGATTGAAGATGTCAATCAATATTTAGAACAATTTTCTTAATCAAATTTATTCGCTAAGCTTCGACTAGTGAGCTGTTAATTTTGTTCATGGGATGCAGGGGTAGAATGTCTGTCTGCACGTAACATTTCTTACCCCTATCACTGGCGAATACTATTGGACAGAGCACAAGGGGATTTTATCTACAAATCCTGTTTCTCGACTGACCCCTACCTTTACTCACTGACTCAAACGTTCTATGAATCCTGATACTATTCTGCAATCCTTTCAAAAAGGGTTTCATACAACCCTGGGTGCGACTTCTTTTATGATTGACCTGGTGCAACGCCCAGAGCAACGTGACGAAAACCTTGCCCGCCTGAGAACTGACTTGAATCAGCTGATGGAAGAATGGGCGACTAAAGGCGAAGTGACGGAACAAGAAGCTCGTAGTTTTGTTGAAAATATTCTCAATCAGCCCACCCACTCTGGTAGCCCAACGGGGTCATCTTCCGCATCTGCTGCGACGCCAGCGGCGTCGCCAACGGTGCAGGCAGATCTAAAAGATTTGACTGCGCAAATTGCGGCATTGCGGCTTGAGTTAGAAAAATTGCGGCAACAAGATTCTTGATCTGCTACAGATTTTGAGTTGTGTGCCGCGCTTCGCGCGGCACACAACTCAAAATCTCAACACACCCAAGCGCGAAGTGCTGTAAGCATGCGATCGCCCTTGGGGAATTTTGTGTCTGAACGACCTGGTGGATGGTCGCAGTTAAATCTGTAGATTGGCAACATAATTGTAGATGTTGCACTGAAATACTGAAATGAGTCTGCCTGAGTCAAGTCGATTGCAATTCACGTCAGATTTAAACATCTGTCGCCTCTTGAATGGAATGTGGCAGGTGTCGGGGGCACATGGACGGATTGACCCCCAAAAGGCGATCGCCATGATGATGCAATATCTAGACGCAGGCTACACAACCTGGGATCTAGCCGATCACTATGGACCGGCTGAAGATTTTATTGGTGAATTTCGCAGACAGTTGCGGACAAGTCGGGGCGAAGCCGCGTTATCTAACTTGCAAGCGTTTACAAAGTGGGTACCTCGTCCCGGTCGTATGACCCGTGGCATCGTTGAAGAAAATATTGGGATCTCGTTACGTCGCATGGATGTGCGATCGCTCGACCTGATGCAATTTCATTGGTGGGAGTATCGCGATTCTGGGTATCTAGATGCTCTGAAATATATGGCAGAGTTGCAATCAGAGGGCAAAATCAAGCATCTGGCATTGACCAACTTTGACACGGAGCACCTCCAGATCATTTTAGAAAATGGCATCAACGTTGTATCCAACCAGGTGCAGTATTCGTTGGTTGACCGTCGTCCACAAGTTGCTATGGCAAAGTTGTGCCAGGAAAAAGGCGTACAACTGTTTACCTATGGCACCCTCTGCGGTGCGTTTCTGTCAGAAAAATATCTTGGTCGCCCGGAACCTCGTAATTGGGATCTGGAAACGGTATCGCAGCGCAAATATAAACAAATGATCGATTCTTGGGGCGGGTGGGGGTTGTTTCAAACCTTGCTTAAAACGCTAGCTGCGATCGCCCAAAAACATCAGGTTAGTATCGCCAACGTGGCAGTTCGGTATGTGCTAGATCAGCCTGCCGTTGCCGGGGTGATTGTCGGTGCCCGCCTGGGAATCAGTGAACATTTGCAAGATAATGCCAACGTGTTTAACCTGACCTTGGATGCCCAAGATCTGGCAGAGATTGAGGCAGTCGTCAACCAGTCTCGCGATCTATTTCAAATCATTGGCGACTGTGGCGATGAGTATCGGCGATAGGCGTATAAGTTTGCTTAATTGAGTCGAGTGGAGGTAGAAGCAATGCTCGGATTAAAGCTTGAGGAAACCCAGGTTTATCAGGAAGCGAAGGCAGAGGGACGGCAAGAGAGGTAACGATCGCTCATTTTGCGTCAACTAACCCATCGCTTTGGAGAATTACCTGAATCCGTGCGATCGCTGGTGGATAGACTAACGCTGACCCAACTAGACGTATTGGGCGAAGCACTGCTTGACTTTACTAACCTGGCTGATTTAGAAATCTGGCTAACTGGGGTGCAATGACATAGTCTGAATAGTCTTGTGAAAAGGGTCATGATCTAAAACGCTTTTGAAGCACGACTCGTTATGCCTGAATCAGGAAGTTTTGTTTCGACAGGAGAGGTTGATCGGTGATGCTGGCAAATCGTCCTCCTTTACCAAAGCCAATTTCCTCGCCATTCGGGTTGTAAAATAATGCGCCTGTAGAACGGACGTAGGTAATGACTGCGTCGCTCTTTTGAGCAGCAGCTCTAGAGCTAACGACAGCAAAGCTCAATTCTTTTCCTAAGGCTGTAAACGTGGTGCGATCGAGCACGATCCAGTCTTGTAATCGGCGCAGGTCTTGAATGACATCTACGCCCATCGTGGCACGCCTGAAGGGTTTGTCGGTATTGAATATAAAGCGATCGCGTCCACTGCCTCCATTTAACACATCGCGCCCAAAGCGACCTGTTAAGCGATCGCTCCCTGTCCCACCTATCAGCACATCTCCTTTTCTGCCGCCAATCAAGGTATCGTTGCCGCTACTGCCATCCAACGTGACTCGACCCAGGGTAAAGGCAGACGCATCCATTTTGTTATTGCGATTTCCGGCAGAGAGTGAGGCCCCGTTGAGTCCAAACAGGCGATCGATCCCCAACCCTTCCAGCCGTTTATTGCTGAGGGTGAAATTGACATTGCCCTTTTCTACCAGTAGATCGGCATCTTTGCCGCCTCGCAGGGTGTCATCTCCGACCCCTCCTGTAAGGCGATCGCGTCCATCACCACCCAACACCGTATCGTCCCGCTTGCCACCGATCAAACGGTCATCCCCTGCTTTACCCAAAAGCTGCACTTTCCCGCGTGTGTAGGAGGTGGCATTGAGCGTATTGTTGGCTGCATTACCGATTAACTTAGCTGATTCCATTTTAATCAGGCGATCGCGCCCTAAGCCGGTGAGATAGAGGTTCGTTAGCGTCAAATTTGTCTGAGCAAATTCGACCACTGTGTCTATCCCCGTGCTGCCGTCTAGCGTGTCATTGCCGGTGCCACCCCGTAGGGTATCGGCTCCTGCCAACCCTGATATCTCATCGTTGCCGCCATTGCCCACCAGCATATTGGCTTGACCGTTACCGATCAGCGTATCGCCAAACGCCGTTCCATAAATATCTACATACTTGCCCACCAGTTCGCGGCTAACCGAACGCGGCTTGAAGTTAAACACGACTCGTTGTTGTGCCAGACTGGCGCGCACAGATCCAAACGTCACACCGCTGGCATCAACTGTGGGTGGGCTGGCTGTAAACCCTGGAATGGTGCCAAAGAAGCCAAAGATCACATAGGCTTGCCCTGAGGAAACGTTGCCATTGGCGGCAGCACCGGGCGCACCGATGATCAAGTCGAAAATACCGTCGTTGTTGACATCCCCGACCCGACTGACCGAGCTACCAGAGGCATTGCCTGCACCAATGCCATTGATGGTGAACCCGTTGCTGCCGTTTAGTGACGACAGATTGACAGCCGATCCATAGCTGCGACTTCCGTACACCACATAACTCTGTCCGGCAGATGCTCGTCCCCCCGGATCGGCAGCAGGCGCACCTACTAATAAGTCGTCAAGCCCATCAAAGTTGAAATCGCCGATGCCACTGACCGATAGCCCCGATTCATCTTCTGTGGCAATGCCGTTGATGCTAAACCCGTTGCGACCATTCAGTCCTGTCAAATTAAAGGTTGCGGCAAATCCACCCCGACTCCCCAAAATGACATAACTCCGCCCCGCAGAAAATTTGCCACCGGGGTCAACATCGCTGGCTCCGACAATGAGATCTCCCAGTCCATCGCCGTTGACATCGCCAGCTGCACTGACCGATGTGCCGAAGTGGTCATCCGCTGCACTGCCAACGATGGTGAAGCCATTGCTGCCGTCTAAACTGCTGAAGCTGGCACTGGCTGCAAAGGTACCCGATCGCCCAAATACCACATAGCTTTTGCCAGAGTTAAAGCCGTTAAAATCTGCATCAGCAGAACCGACCACCAGATCACTGACGCGATCGCCATTGATATCACCAGCACCGCTGACGGTTGCCCCTGTGCGATCATCGATGGCAATGCCATTCAACGCAAACCCATTACTGCCATTGAGGCTGGCGAGGTTGACATTGGAGGTAAATCCAGTCCGCTTGCCAAATACGACATACACCTGTCCGGCAGACGCGTTGCCGTTGGGGTCGGCGTCAGGCGCACCGATAACAACATCGCCAAGTCCATCCCGGTTAATATCGCCTGCACTGCCAACCGCAAACCCTGTGCGATCGCCTGCTGCAATGCCACTGATGCGAAATCCATTACTACCGTTAAGGCTAGACAGATTTAAGCTGGCAGAAAAGCCACTACGCTTACCAAAAATGACGTATGCCTGTCCTGACGAAAGCCCATTGGGGTCTGCATCCGGTGCGCCGACGATGAGATCGTCAATGCCATCGCCATTAACGTCTCCGGCACTACTCACCGAGAAGCCTGCCCCATCTTCTGCCGTGATGCCATTAATCCGAAAACCTGTTGTGCCATTGAGTGCGGATGGCAAAAGGGGATTGGTGAAATTTTCCTTACCAAAAATGACATAAGCGACCCCTGCGGAAGCATTGCCGTTGGGATCTGCGTCTGGCGCACCAATCACAATGTCGTCGATGCCATCGTCATTGATATCGCCTGCACCACTGACCGTGCTGCCAAGCTGGTCATTGCCTGCAATGCCGTTGATCGTAAAGCCGTTTTTGCTGTCGAGTGAAGAAAGGTTGAAATTGGTAAATACCATATTTATTTAGAAGAACTGGTTCCGTGAATTTTGGATCAAGTGCCAGCTGCTCACGATCATATTTGCGCAATAATGTTGCGTCATTATCTGTTGGGCGATCGCACTCAAAAAATTGTGTAGAGCAGGAGAGAAAATGTGCAGAAATCGTGATGGATCACGATCTAAATCGAAAACCTAGTCAAACGTAACACCCTACTTGAGCAGATCATGCAAGTTAAGCGACTTAGTTTGATGACACATTCAATTATGTTTGGATTTGAGTTGATTCGCCTTTAGTTATATACAAATGCTTCTATCTGAGATTATTTATATCGCTAATCTTCAATTAATTTTCTTGAACTATGGCGATTCCCAATGGCGCGACGTACACGGTGTTATGAAAGAGCCGCGCGGAGCGCGGCTCTTTCATAACACCCATAATCCATCTAGGCGCGAAGTGATCGATAGCCTGACTCAATCCAGTTAGAACAGATGATGTGTTGAACGAGTTGCGCGGAGTGTAGTTTGCTCAACGTTTGGGATAAGCAATGCCCGCTTTTATTCCCATTCTTGGGACTCGCGCAGTTCTGCCTGGACGAGGGTTGTTTTCAGGTTGCTCCAGTCCAACGTCTGAGCGGGGGTATCCATCAATAACCGACCCGATTCTAAATAAAACATGCGATTGGCAAAGTGCTGCGCCATATCTAACTGATGGTTGACCATGACGATCGCCGTTGGGTTGGTTTCTGCCAACTCTGCCAGCACTTGCAAAACATGGTTTGCCCGTCCGGCGTCGAGCGCAGACGTGGGTTCATCGAGCAGTAAAATTTTCGGTTGCGTCACCAGTGCCCGAGCGATCGCCACCAGTTGTCGTTGCCCGACCGATAGCTGCAATTCGGTGCGATCGAGCCATTCTGAGGGCAAATGCAGACGTTCCATCCAGCTAACCAGGCGTTGTTGTATGACACTGTCGCTGAGATGACGCAGTTTCAGGGGATATTTCAGCGACTCTCGCACGGTCATGCCCAGCAACTTAGACTCTTGTAACACCAGCATCACCTGTTGACGCAACTGCTGCACAGGGATGTGGCGAATGTCTTGATCGTCTAGATAAATCGTTCCTTGGGTTGCCTCGTGCAGGCGATTGAGCAATCGGAGAAAAGAGGTTTTTCCGGCTCCCGACGGACCGACCATAGCAATGCGATCGCCCGCAAAAATTTCACAGGATATTTCCTGTAACAACGCCTGTTCCCCTAACTTGGCGTTCAGGCTGACCTGTTGTAATCGCAAAACAGGGGTATGGGTTGACACGGTTGAAAAACTCAAGATGGTTTTATAGCGCCTTGCGCCTGGATGGATTCCGATTTTTGAGAGAGCCGCGCAGAGTGCGGCTCTCTCAAAAACATGTACGTCACACACTTGCGAATTTCTACATACCCTGCCCCAGTGCCATCCAAATCGTCCAACCATCGATCGCCAGCAATAGCACTGTCAACCCCAGCAAGATCAAATACATCCAGGGTTGCGATAACGGGCGCACATCGGTTGTGTCAATACCCGTTTTTGCTTGTACCCGACGAACCAGTTGGGCAAATCCGGCAACTCGCATCGGCAAGAGTCGCGCGTCTCCCGATGTACTGAGGAAATAGTAAACCAGCCCTCCCTGTCCTGTTGAGCGCGGTTTGAGTGCCTTAATGTCAGCCCAGGGCAACATCCAACCTTGGCGAAAAAACGCAGGGATCCATTTTGGATAGGTGACTTGAATGCCGTGCTCATTCAACACAATGCGATCGCTCAATGCCCCATACAAGGCGATAAACCCCAACGCCAGACTCACCCATAGCACACTGGCTGGAACGGGTGCGGCTGTAAATTGCGCCAAAAAGGGCAACGGCAGCGTTAGCGAAATATACAGTGCCAACAAGGTCAAACGTACCAGCGGAGAAATGCGATAGGTTTCTGAAAAGGCGATCGCATCCAAGGGCTGAGGTGGGGGAGATAGATCTGAGGACATGAATATCAAGAGGAATGGGTGATAGGGACTGGGGACAAGACTGGGAAGAGTCCCGATCGCATTCTAGGGCAAATATTTCTGGACAACGCCCCAGCCGGTAAGGGATACGGTGACAAATCCCAGGAACAGAACCATATTGGTGCCAACGTGAAGTGTACGTGCCCAGGGACGTTTTGGGCTAATTTGGCTGGCACTCCAGGCAGACAGCAGGGTTAAGCACACCACGCCCAGACCTGCGGGCAGATGAAACGAATGTCCGAGGTTGCCGTAGTATCCCAATGTGCCGACTATGCCAACGGACAACAAAAGCAGCACCATACCCACTAAGCTGCCGCCAATGATGTAATGCAAGGGGCGCAACCATTTGGGGCGTTGTTGTGCGGCGCGACGGCTATACATCAGCCAGCCACCCGAGAGTGCCAATATCAAATAGGCAGTGGTCGATAACCCCATTGACCAGGCGGCAATGCGCCATAACCATAGAAATGAGGGCAGATCCAAGGCGATCGCCTCCCTACGCGAGCGTGTTCTACTAAATTATCGGTCTTATCATCCCAAACTTATCATCCCAAAACTTATTATCCCAAACTGCGGCGTTGCTAGTTTTAGGTCAAAATTTGCGGCATTGCTTCATAACGGGATGAGTTTGAACGTGAAACCAAAGGTTTCACGTTCAAACTCATCCCCAAATCCGGTGTTGCTGGTTTTGGATGTGAATTAGACGGTGAACCCTTCGGGTTCACCGTCTAATTTAGCTTTGAACCGATCGCGTTGATAAAAACAATGCCAGCGCTGATGGCGCTGGCACCCTTTATTTCAGTGTTTTCTCAATGTTCAACAATCTGGCTGATCTCTAAAGACACCTAACACGGTATTGGTGTATTCACGAGATGCTGAAGCGCGATCGCTGTTGGGGTATGTTTTTCTGTTAAACCAAATTTAGAATCAGAAGCAGGAAACACGTTTTCTCGTATCAAGAGATTCTGTATAGCCTTGAGATATTATTCCGCAGGGACAGAAACGGCAGTCGCCAGCGACTCTCGTACCAGATCAGTGGTGCTTAAAAGGGGATCGGGAACGTTGAGGGAACTTTCTAGCTCAGCTTCAATCCGCAATCGTTCGCAAGGAATCGTATCTGACAAGATTGCACTTGCCATCATACCTGTATGAACTTCAAGCATCGCTAAAGACAGAGCTTCAAAAATTAGACGTTGTCCCGGAAAGACCACCCGCTCAAAATACCAATTAGGGACATTGGTGATGCGAACGATCTGAATTTTGCTGGTGGCATTGACATAGCAGCAGAGGACGCCGTCGCCAAAATCAGACGGTAAGGGATCAAAGATTTGAGACATAAGCTTAGGAGGAGCTTCATCTAAGATTTGCATTTACCTATGAACCTTAACATCTGCGATCCCTACGGGCTGTAAACCCGACTACCAAGCGCTTCCTGCTGACAAGATACTAAGAATAGTAAAGCAATTTATCCTGACAGTCTGCTTCATAGACTCCTGGTTTCGCAGAAACGTCATGCAGTCCCGGAGAGTCGGTGGTATCGTGAAGTTATATAAACAATCTTTCAGAATTCTCATCCCCACCGGATGACTGCAAACGAGTTGTGTGCGCACTGCCCCTCCCTGGTTTGTCCTGGGGCGATCGCAAAATTATAGTGAGTCAGGATAAATCCCCATGGAAAATCGTATCCTCTACGTCCGCCTTCCTTGTAATCCGATCTTTCCGATCGGGGTCGTGTATCTGGCAGATCACGTTCACAAACAGTTTCCCAGCGTAGAGCAACGGATTTTTGATTTGGGAACGATCCCGCCACTAGATTTTGGTTCGGCACTCGATCGCTGTATTGATGACTTTCGCCCCACTTTGCTGGTCTTCTCCTGGCGCGATATTCAGATCTATGCGCCTGTGGGGGGTCGGGGTGGCAATCCCCTACAAAACGCGTTTGAATTTTATTACGCCCTCAATCCTCTGGTAAAACTGCGGGGTGCGATCGGGGGATTGAGGATGGTGACGTCTTATCTGGCAGAACTTCAGCAAAATTTAGGGCTGATCAGACGCGGCACCAAACGAGCAAAGCGCTATCATCCCGAAGTTCGTACCGTCGTCGGTGGGGGTGCGGTCAGTGTGTTTTACGAACAATTGGGAACGATGTTGCCCAAAGGCACCATCATCTCCGTGGGTGAAGGCGAAGCCCTATTAGAAAAATTGTTGAACGCAGACGATTTTTCGGGTGAACGGTGTTATGTCGTGGGCGAAACCAAACCTCGCGATCGCATGATTCACGAACAACCTGCCCCGATTGAAAAAACGGCTTGCGATTACGACTACATCGGTAGCATCTGGACAGAATTTGAGTATTACCTGCAAGAACAAGACTTTTACGTCGGGGTGCAAACCAAACGGGGGTGTCCTCATAACTGTTGCTACTGCGTTTATACCGTGGTCGAGGGTAAGCAAGTTCGGATTAATCCGGCAGACGAAGTGGTCAAAGAAATGCGCCAACTTTACGATCGGGGTGTGCGCAATTTCTGGTTTACGGATGCTCAGTTCATCCCCGCCCGTAAATTTATCGACGATGCGGTAGACCTGCTGCAAAAGGTTCTAGAGGCTGGCATGGAAGATATCCACTGGGCAGCCTATATTCGAGCTGATAATCTCACGCCCGAACTCTGCGATCTGATGGTAAAAACCGGCATGAATTATTTTGAGATCGGCATTACCAGCGGATCTCAAGAGCTGGTGCGCAAGATGCGAATGGGCTATAACCTGCGCACAGTGCTAGAAAACTGCCGTGATCTCAAAACCGCAGGCTTCGATGCTCTGGTTTCGGTCAACTATTCTTTTAATGTGATCGATGAACGTCCGGAAACGATTCGCCAGACGATCGCCTATCACCGCGAGTTAGAGCGAATTTTTGGTGCCGATAAAGTAGAGCCAGCCATTTTCTTCATTGGGCTGCAACCCCACACCCATCTAGAAGACTACGCTTTTGAACACAACATTCTCAAGCGCGGCTACGATCCCCTCGCGATTCACTTGCCCTGGGTTGCCAAAAAATTGCTGTGGAATCCAGAACCCCTCGGTTCTATGTTTGGTGACGTCTGTCTGCAAGCCTGGAGGCAAAATCCCGACGACTTTGGGCGCGAGGTGATGAAGATTTTGGAACAACGCTTTGGTTGTGCGCCCCTAGAGGAAGCCCTGTCTGCCCCTGTTGAAGCTGATCGGAAAAAAGTATTGCTGACCGTCTAACTGGATTAGGGGTATTGAGAGAGCCGCGCGGAGCGCGGCTCTCTCAATACCTTCTACTGCGCACCCTTGAGGGGGACTATGGCGTCAGCGACGATATTGACCGGGTGTAACGCCCATCATGCGTTTGAATTGTCGGGTGAGGTGGCTCTGATCGGCAAATCCTGTGAGCTGGGCAACGTCGGTAATTGAGTAACCCGCTGCCAGCAAATCTTTGGCTCGATACAACCGCACCTGGGTCAGATACTCGTGGGGTGGTAGTCCGACGTGCTGCCGAAAGCTGCGCAGGAGATAGTAAGGGCTGAGGTTCGCGATCGCTGCCAGATCTGCTAATGCCGGATTGTCGGCGTAATGGGTATCAAGATATTGGCGCACATGGCGGATAGCTTGAGCTTCTTGACCCGCTGTTTTAAGCGTAGGGCGATCGCCAGCATATCGGGCAATCAGTTGGGTCATTGTCCACAACACGCGAGCATCTTGTTCTAACTGAGAGGGTTGCTGTTCCAGCGCGATGTGCAACCGCAAAATCAGCCCTGTCAGTTCTTCATCGTAGACAACAGGATTGGGGAAATACGGCATCGCACAGGCTTTCCCGGCTGCTTCCGAGGCGGCTTGCTGCAAAATTCTGACATCGGGATACAGCATCCGATAAATCCAACCGGCTTCAGAGGCAGCGTGTCCGGTATGAACCTCACCCGGATTAATCAGGGCAATACTGCCTGCCCCAGCCACATGGGTGGCACCCCGATAGGAAAATTCTTCCGCACCCTGTTGAATAATGCCGATCGCAAAGGTGTCGTGAATATGACGATTAAACGAGTGGGTAATGTAATGCGCTCGCAGCAACTCTATCTGGGGAGCCTGAGACGTTCCTGACCCAGAAGAACTCTGCCATCGCCAAAACTTGACCTGTTCACGCATGGTAGATACGCTGAGCGATCGTTCAAGATTAATACTAGAGTTGCAACCCCTCAATTTTGCAACATGGGGGCTGAGGGCGCAGTCCCCACGCAGGGATGGAACTCCTGCACCCCTGTCGTAAAACTTTTAGTTGGGTTTACTCGTTTGCTGCTAATAGTAGGACGCTTTAAACATCCTCTTATGACAACTGGCGATAACGCGAATTGGATGTGTTCCACGAATTTATAACATTAGCCTTTTAGACAGGTTTTTAAATTGCCTTCAGACTAAACACCATGGCAAATTTATACCGCATTTGTATCTCTGGAAAACCCCCGATCAGGTTAAGTTTTCAACCCTCCATAGCTATTGGATTCGTAAGTTCTGATCATTAGGTTAAGACAGGGTTAATTTTCCCCCGAAGGGATGTTGTGTAGCCTCTAAAAAAATAAGAAGTGCCCAGACAAAATAAATCATCGAATTTGGAGGAAGTGCGAGCCGAAGGCTCGCACTTCCTCCAAATTAGGCGTGTCATTATTTCCGTTCATCTACTTAAACAGGGATTGGGATCAATTCCTCTCGTAAGTGACTCAAAGGGGACACAAACCTGATAGATTTAGCGGAGTATCCGTAAGCAAGGTTCGAGAGATGAAGGTCTTAGTTATTGGCGGTGATGGCTATTGCGGATGGGCAACGGCGCTTCACCTATCAAATCGGGGTTACGAGGTTGCGATTTTAGATAATTTGGTGCGACGACACTGGGATGCAGAACTTTGTGTTGAAACGCTCACACCAATTGCCCCTATTCAACAACGCCTCCAACGTTGGAAAGACCTGACAGGTAAAACCATCGACCTCTTTATTGGCGATATTAATAACTATGGGTTTCTTGAGAAAACCATGCTGGAATTTGAGCCAGGTGCCGTCGTGCATTTTGGCGAACAACGTTCGGCTCCTTTCTCAATGATTGACCGGGAACATGCTGTGCTAACCCAGGTGAATAATGTGGTCGGCACATTGAACCTGCTTTACGTGATGCACGAGCATTTCCCCGATTGCCATCTGGTTAAGTTGGGCACGATGGGTGAATATGGCACTCCCAATATTGATATTGAAGAGGGATACATCACCATTGAGCACAATGGGCGTAAAGATACCCTTCCCTATCCCAAGCAGCCCGGTTCTTTCTACCATCTCAGCAAGGTTCACGACTCGCACAATATCCACTTTGCCTGCAAAATTTGGGGTCTGCGGGCAACCGACCTGAACCAGGGTGTGGTGTATGGGGTGCTGACCGAAGAAACGGGGATGGATGAGTTGTTGATCAACCGCCTGGATTACGATGGTGTGTTTGGCACAGCTTTGAACCGTTTTTGTATCCAGGCTGCGATCGGGCATCCGCTCACAGTCTATGGTAAGGGGGGACAAACCCGTGGGTTCCTGGATATTCGCGATACGGTGCGTTGTGTAGAGTTGGCGATCGCCACTCCCGCAGATGCCGGTCAATTCCGCGTCTTCAACCAGTTCACTGAAATGTTTAGCGTTGGCGATCTGGCGCTAAAAGTGAAACAAGCGGGTAACTCCTTGGGGTTAGATATTGAAATCAACCACCTGGAAAACCCACGGGTTGAGCTAGAAGAGCACTACTTCAATGCTAAGAACACGAAGTTGCTTGATCTGGGTCTGCAACCGCATTATCTCTCTGATTCTTTGCTAGACTCGCTGCTAAACTTTGCCGTCAAATATAAGAGCCGAGTTGATCACAAAGAGATTCTGCCCAAAGTTAAATGGCGTGCTTAGATCTGTACTGTTTGCCAGGATCAAGGCTAAAAGGTAGAGGATAACGTGTGATCGTTTAGCCTTCGTCCTCATAGATCATGTGCCGCTGTTTCCTGACCTTCAGGATCGTGGACTTAATAAAACCTAATGATGTTTGGGGGAGCGACGGCTCTGCTCTCACTCCCTCAAACACAATCACAGGTTCATTAATGAATCATCCTCAAGGTCTGATTGTCTGCCTGATTTTTCCCACTATTTTTATTTCCCGAATATATGCGAATTGCCCTGTTTACTGAGACGTTTCTCCCCAAAGTAGATGGCATTGTAACTCGCCTAAGTCACACGGTGGAACATCTCCAACGGATGGGAGATCAAGTTCTGGTCGTGTCTCCGGATGGTGGATTGAGGGAATATAAAGGCGCTCAAATTTATGGGGTTCCGGGGTTTCCGCTGCCGCTGTATCCAGAGTTGAAGCTGGCATTACCTCGACCATCGATCGGTCAAGTTTTAGAAGAATTTCGCCCGGATTTAATTCATATTGTCAATCCTGCGGTGCTGGGCTTGGGGGGTCTATACTATGCCAAGTCTCAGGGGGTGCCGTTAGTTGCGTCCTATCACACCCATCTACCCAAATACCTGGAACATTATGGGTTAGGTATGCTGGAAGGGTTGCTCTGGGAGATCCTCAAGGCAATGCATAATCAAGCTCAGCTCAATCTCTGTACCTCAACGGCGATGCAAGAGGAGCTGACGAGCCACGGCATCGAGCGCGTAGAACTGTGGCAACGCGGGGTCGATACCGAACTATTTCAACCCCATTGGGCAAGTCAAGAGGTGCGATCGCAGCTCACCCAAGGTCATCCCGATAGTCCGCTTTTGCTCTATGTCGGTCGTCTGTCTGCCGAAAAAGAAATCGATCGGATCAAGCCAGTTTTAGAAGCGATCCCCAATGCTCGACTGGCGCTGGTTGGAGATGGACCCTATCGACAAGATTTAGAGAAAATCTTTGCGGGTACACCCACCTATTTTGCGGGTTATCGCACCGGGCAAGACCTGGCAGCCGTCTTTGCATCGGCGGATGCGTTTATCTTTCCATCTCGCACTGAGACATTGGGCTTAGTGTTACTCGAAGCCATGGCCGCGGGTTGTCCAGTGATTGCTGCTAATGCGGGCGGTATTCCAGATATCGTGACGGATGGAGTGAATGGCTACCTGTTTGATCCCCACGATGATCAGGGGGCGATCGCCGCAACGCAACGATTACTCAATCAATCTCAAGAGCGCGAAATCATGCGCCAAAATGCTCGACAAGAAGCCGAGCGTTGGGGATGGGCAGCGGCAACCCGTCAACTCAAACGCTATTACCAGACCGTGCTGTCGTCTCAATTCATGCAAACGGCTGCATAACCTGATCCCGGCAATCAAAACCTAGGTCAGACAGATATTGTTGATCCGCGAAAGGCACGAAAAATACGCCCAGAAGCTGAACGGTGAAGGGTTGAGACGCGGCACTCCGTGCCGCGTCTCAACCCTTCACCCTGCCTGATTCGATATCGCAGGGCTGTGCTCAAAATTATTGAGATTGGTATAAGCATATGCTTGTTAAAAAGCCGATGAGCATATAAATTTTTAATATCGAACTCGAGTGGAGCTGAGTTTACAACCTTCTGTAGCGATCGCCAAGATAGTTATAGTGAGTGCGTGAGAACGGCTGTGGATCATCAGATCTTGAGAGGTTCTCCAACCCTGGCAACTGTGGCAGATGAGGGTTACCCCATCCCGTTCATGCTTGCCAAACTTATAAAATCATGAATATATTGATCATTTCCAGTTGACCGACGAATCTGCCCTTAATTTTGCCTGGCACTCAACATCCTCAACAAGATCAAAAAAGTAGCTCCTAAATAATGCAGATCTCGTCCTCCATTCTGATAAGGCTCAGACCCATAAAAAATGGGATCCCATATCAGTCCAATGGAAATCTTATTTTTTAGTTTATTGAAAGACTAATTATGTTGCGACCCTTAAAGATGGCTCACTAATTCTACTGAGTTGCTTGCCATCTTTGTGGGGTGAGCCGCAAGATTAGGGTAAGTTTTAATTGGAAGCTCCTTACTTTGTAAGTATTTATGACAGCTCCCTCCTCGCATCTACAAAATTCTAACCTCGCAGACGATGCTGTTCCGACCATCAATGCTGAGATTTCCTCTAGCGATCAAGTCGTTGATGTTTCCGTTCGAAAAGTAGATGCGAAACAGGCCTCTGCTGGAAATGTGGTTGACGTAACCGTTGCCTCCGTAGAGATCGACGTTATATCATCCTCCGAACAAGAAATATTTTCTGGCTTGGTTACCGATCGGGTGACTGAGATTAAAGTGTTTAACGCTCCCAAAGATCCAGGGAGTGCGCTGGCACCTTCGACTGGCTCATTCTCGTCGTTTCTTGCGCCGCTCACCCAAGACACATTCAAGCAAGTTGTTAGTGATGTCGAACAAAAGCTGAGAGTGGTCAATCAAACCCTGTCGATGCTCGACGTACAGGGCTTTGAAACCATTCTGGAAGAAATGCTCAGTTCCATTACCTTCAAAACCGCTGAATTGCTGAATGCCGATCGCGCCAGTATTTTCTTGCTAGACGAAGAAAAAAATGAACTCTATTCCATCGTTGCTCAGGGCGCAGGGGGTGGCACGTTAGAAATCCGGATCCCTGCCGATCAGGGGATCGCTGGAGAAGTGGCAACGGCTAAGGAAGGCGTCAATATTCCGTTTGATTTTTATAATGATTCGCGTTCAGCGTTTGCTAAAAGTAAAGATCTGGAAACGGGATACCGCACGTATACGATGCTGGCACTGCCATTGCTGAATGATCAGAATGATCTGGTTGCAGTGGTTCAGTTGATCAACAAGCTGAAGCCCGGAAATGAGCCGGCATTGCCACTTGATCAAAAAATTGATCTAGAAGGGTTTACGGCGGAAGATGAGCAGGTCTTTCGAGATTTTGCACCTTCGATTCGGTTGATTTTAGAGTCGTCGCGTTCATTTTATGTAGCCACCCAAAAACAGCGGGCTGCCAGTGCCCTGATTGCAGCGACTGAGTCGCTGAGCCGCAGTAGTTTAGATTTAGATGACACCCTGAAACGGGTGATGGACGAAGCGAAAAAGCTGATGAATGCGGATCGCAGTACCCTGTGGTTGCTGGATCGCGATCGCAATGAAATCTGGACAAAGTTACCGAGTCAGGATGGCTCGTTGCGAGAAATTCGCTTACCCGTGGGAGTTGGGTTTGCCGGTAGAGTGGCAGAAACCGGGAATGTGTTGAATATTCCCTTTGATCTCTACACCAATCCCGACTCTGATACGGCACGCCATACCGATGAGCAAACTGGTTATCGTACCTGTAGTTTGCTTTGTATGCCCGTTTATGCCGACGATGAACTCATCGGCGTGACACAGCTGGTGAATAAGAAAAGACAGGGCGATTTTCCGGCTTACGATCCGGTGAATTGGCCGGAAGCCCCTGAATGTTGGCGGGCGAGCTTTAACCGCACCGACCAAGAGTTTATGGAAACATTTAATATTCAGGCAGGGGTGGCGCTAAAAAATGCCAAGCTATTTGCCACGGTCAAGCAGCAAGAGCAAATGCAGCGCGATATTTTGCGATCGCTCTCCAATGGCGTGATCTCAACCGATAAACAGGGATTGATTATTGCCGCTAATGAAAGTGCGAAGGAAATTTTAGGATTTTCAGATGACAAGAGTTTAGAAGGTCGCTCGATCTGCGAATTGATCTGGACGGAAAAGGGTGATTTCCAAAAGTGGTTTAACTCAGCCTTAGAAGCGAAAGAAGATAAAAGTCGCCAGCAATACTATCCTGACCAGACTCTGCAATCGGTGACCAAAGCGGAGCAGCACAGCGTCAACCTTTCAATCAACACGATCGCCGATGCCAATGATAGCCAGAAGGTGTCTGGGGTGCTGGTGGTCATGGATGACATTAGCGATGAAAAGCGGCTGAAGAGTACGATGTATCGCTACATGACCCAAGAATTGGCAGAGCAGTTGCTCAGCAGTGGTGATGCCAAATTAGGAGGCGATCGCAAAGAAGTTTCGGTACTCTTTTCTGATATCCGTAGCTACACGACGCTGACTGAAAGTATGGAAGCTGAAGAGGTCGTTGCCTTACTGAATGACTACTTTGAGGCAATGGTCGATGCCGTCTTTACGTACAAAGGGACTCTGGATAAATATATTGGCGATGCCATTATGGCGGTTTTTGGCTCACCCTTGCCGCTTGAAGATCACGCCTGGATGGCAGTGCAAACGGCGATCGAAATGCGTCGGCGGCTGACCCTGTTTAACGAACCTCGTCCAGACAATCGCAAAATCAAAATTGGTATCGGCATTAATTCCGATAGCGTGATTAGTGGCAATATTGGCTCTAGTCGGCGCATGGAATTTACGGCTATCGGAGATGGTGTTAACCTTGGCTCCCGCTTGGAAAGCGCCAGCAAACTTTATGGCTGCGATATTTTGTTGAGCGAATCTACCTACAAACCTTGTGCAGATAAGGTTTTGGTTCGAGAACTCGATCGCATTCGGGTCAAAGGCAAAAACCAACCTGTCAGTATTTACGAATTGGTTGGACTTAACGAAGCTCCCGTATCGGATGAGACCAAGCAGTTAATTGAGCTCTATCACAAGGGTAGAGAGAACTATCTCAATCGCAAATTTACCCGCGCTATGATGGAATTTGGCACGATTTTAGAAGAAATTGATAGCCACGACAAACCTGCTTCTATGCATCTCAAACGCTGCCAGTACTGGCTACAAAATCCGCCCAGCGATGAAACCTGGGATGAAGGCGTCTGGACGCTGACTGAGAAATAGGCTGAGGTCTCCAGTGGTCTGTCAATTACAGTGCTTTACGCTTGAGTAAGCTCACGCCAATTCCTGGTCACGTGACAGTTGCGGAAGTTCCACATCATTTGCTTTTCATTCCGTAGCCTGTGCACTATACTCAGAAGCGTGAGGAGTGAACTAAGGTGAAAAAGTTCCTGGAGTCGAAACATGGCAAGACGCCCAGGAACTTTTTTATTATTTAAAGTGATGTTGAGTTAGGCGTGAGTAGGTGATAGACCTGCTTGCGCCTAACTTTTTAGTTCTAAACTGCGCCACAAATACCAGGACGCTACTGACCGATAAGGCTTCCAGGTTTCACCCAACTGCTCGACTTGTTTTTTGTTGGGCAAGCTATCCAGTCCATAAACCTTTTGAATTCCCGATCGCAGTCCCAAATCATCGGTCGGCAAAATATCCAGGCGATCGAGTTGAAAGATCAGTAGCATTTGCACAGTCCATCGACCAATCCCTTTGACCTGAGTCAGGGTATGAATGATGATTTCATCGTCCATCTCTGCCAGTTCCGTCAGGGTCGGTAAGCCATCCAACACCTTTTGTGCCAGGTCTTTGATATAAGCTGCTTTTTGTCGGGAAACGCCTGCGCTGCGTAAAACGTCGTCGGCAGTGTTGAGTACTTCTATCGCCTGGGGATAAGAGGTCTGGGGATAAAGCTGGAGAAATCGTCTGTGAATCGTAGCCGCCGCCTTGGTCGAGAGCTGTTGATAGAGAATTTCACGGGATAGTGCAAAAAACAGGTCGCTATCCCGCGTCAACGGGTTGAGCTGACAACACCCAACCTGTTCGATTAAGGCGCTTAATATTGGATCTGATTGCTTCAGGTAGTGTACTGCGATCGCATAGTCCATCGCTGGGATCAATAATCATCCAATCGGATGAGCCATGAGAAGGATGAGTAGATTGTCTTTTACCGATTAACTTGATAAAGTTTCAAGTTCTCTACATCAGTATCGAACCAGAGGGAGCTTGAGAGCTAGACCTAGGCCGTACGAATTTGATTCTAATCTATTCCGGTAAAAGGCTATGAACTCCTCTCTTCACTCTCGGCTCATTTTATTTTTGCAGGACGAATTGGCAGTTCCTGAGAACTCTGTCGCGATCGCTCTTCATCATCGAGAACCTCTTTCCGCCAATCTAATCCCATTAGTGCTGTGGCAATATGGGCTGATTACGTTAGATCAACTGGATCGAGTGTTTGATTGGCTGGAGACGGCCTGACAGAATGTCATGTCTATCAGTGTTTCTTCAAGCGCTTCTCCAGGTGGCTAAACCCAGCCGCTACACGTCCACCCAACCCCTAGCCCGACCAGAGATAGACCCGTCAATATCCCCAAAATTGTCGAACGATTGTAGCCAGCGTGTTGCAGTTCCACCCGTGCTAATAGCTCTGTTGCGGCAATCATCAGCACATATTGAAACAGTTGAAACCACATTAGGGCGACGGCAATACCCAGGGCAGCAATTGAAATCGTTGTAAAATGACCCATTTCTGAATCAATCCATTGACGAATTGATCCTTTAAAGTCCTGAGAAAAACTTGCCAATAGCGTTGCCTGGGCGATCGCAAATACCATAACGGCTAACCAGACAATCCAGGGGACAGTCCAGTAAGCCAAAAAATATCCCAGAACACTATAGGTTGATAACAGCAAAAGCAAAGATAGCAAAAGAAGTTTCTTCACAGGGGCAGCATCTTGTTACCGTCTTTATCAATCCATCGTAAAGAGTTTCAGTTGTGTTGTCGGTGATGCCCAACACAACCACTCTCATCCAGATTTACATGTTTGGCAAAAAATAAGAATCAGTGGGGTTGCTGAATCTTTTGTTGACACTGGTTCATAAGGGTTTGTCTACTGACCTGTGGCAATCTTGCTGATATTGATCTCATCGGAGTAAAACAGTCCACGTTGCAGGTCCGACTACTCCATCGGGATCTAATTGATAATTCCGTTGCACGGCTCTCACAGCAGCTTCTGTTTCAGCACCAAAAACACCATCGATAACCCCGTCAAAAAAACCTGCCGCCCTGAGTCGTTCTTGTAATCGGGTAATGGCGGGTCCCCTCATGCCCACTCTGAGGATGGGCAATTCGACATAGCTGGGGTTGCCCGTTGCGGCTGATGGATTTGATTGGGTGGGCGCTGGTGATGGACTGGGGCTGGGGCTAGGGGTAGGACGAGGCGTTGGATTTGTTTCCGTTGGCGGGGTTTCTGATGTAGACGGGGAAGTCGGATCAGCGGAGGGTGTGGATGAGGGACTGCTGCCAGAGGTCGCTGGCGTAGTGGTTGACGTAGACGGTAAAAGCCGACTCCAGGTGACAGGACCGACAATCCCATCGGGTGCTAGACCAGCGGCTTGCTGAAAACTCGAAACGGCAAGCGCCGTTTCAGCCTCATAAAGACCATCAATCGGTCCATCGTAGTAGCCCAACAGTTTCAGCATCCCCTGTACTTCAGAAACAAACGTGCCAGTACTACCGATTTGCAAAATAGGTCGAGCGGCGGCGGTGTCTGAACTAGTTTGGGAGACTAATGCAGCTGTCGGTTGACCCCCAATCTGGGTTTGGTGAGCAGCGTTTAGCTCTCGTCCGATGGCAGGTGAATAGAGCAGGTTGAGACTGAAGACCCCAAAGAAGCTCAGCAGGCTACTGCAAATCAGCCCGTTGCAGAGGTACGGAGATGGGATGGTAGGAGATAAAGCAATCTGACGATCCGACGAGCGAGTCATTCTCTTGAACCTTTGGCAATGCAATGTTCGAGGCCACAATAATCCACAGTACTGTCAATTAAATCGCAATTGGGTTGCGCAAAGAGTATTTCAGCTCATCACCTGGCTTAACGCGATCGCATCAGGTTGCAAGCGAATTCAGTCAGGGGCACAGTGCCAGCGTTCGCAGCACTAGGCTAATTGATGAATTAAGGAATGAACTAGTTTTGCAGCGATCGCCCCTCTGCCTCAGCATTTTTGATACCAATCGTTACTCAAGCAATCTGCACTTGTTTTTAGGATCACAAATTAATTAAAACCCGGACGTTTATTTTTGGCAGCGCGGCGGAGCCGCGCTTTCAAAAATAAATCTTCGGGTGTATTTAATCCACGATCCTTAGGAGCGTGGATTAAATAAGATCGAATATTTGGATCGTTTGGAGGGGCGAACGGCCGTTCGCCCGTACAACAAATTATCGGAGTTATTTAATTCCCATTCCTTAGCGGGTTGTTGTAATGCGAATGATATACGGATCGTAGCGATCGTTCTCATGAGAGCCGACCCAAATTTGATAGGTTCCCGACAGCCATTGTCCGGCAATTCCAGGATTTTTGTCCTCATAGTCATCGTTGCACCAACTGCCACCGGGACCTCGAATCACAAGTGTCGTGTCTTCCGGGCTTTGAACGTGCAACTGCAAATAGTCAAAAAATTCAGTCAAGACCATGACATGATCTGGGGTTCTGTCTATGTACCCGGCACATGCGCCCGTTGCTGTTTCTGTCCGCCTTGAAACCTCACTAGCAACTTGAGGTCCGCCACTGATGCCATGGACGGTCGTGGGATTGGGAGTGAAACCAGGACTTAGCGTCACATTTTCAAAAATCGTTCTAGGTTCTTCCTGACCAAACTGAGCGTATGCAGGAATCTTGAGCCAAGCATTAGAACCCAGAAGCATCCCAAAAACTGCAAGCCCGACCTTAACGTTTAGACCTCTAGTTTGCATGGTGATTGCTTGAGCAAGAAATGAAAGTAGTTATGCGGATAGGGCGAAGACGGTCAAGCTAAGAATCCTGTTCCTGTTCTCGTCCCCCAAACTAGCCTACTCTACTGAAGATCGCTATTCAACACATCGATGAATTGCTGAAGCTGTTCAATTGGACTTGCGGCAAAGTAACTCTTACGAGTAAGATTATAGACTGTGGAAAATTTTGGATAATTTAGGCAAGCTCATGCCCAAGCTCAAGACTCGTAAGGCTGCTGCGAAGCGCTTTAGACGCAGTGGTAGCGGTAAGATCATGCGCCGCAAGGCTTTCAAAAATCACATGTTGGAACACAAATCTGCAACTCGCAGAAGTCGTCTTTCTAAGGCGGCTGTGGTGAATGAGCGCGATGCTGAAAATGTGGAATTGATGCTCCCCTATCTGTAAGGGGAATTGACAAAGCACTCATTCCAGATACCAAATGATGGCTAAATATCTTAGATAAGGGAATATCTCATGACACGCGTTAAGCGCGGCAATGTTGCTCGGAAGCGCCGCAAAAAAATTCTCAAGCTGGCTAAAGGGTTTCGAGGGTCTCACTCTCGGCTGTTTCGGACTGCTAACCAGCAGGTCATGAAAGCGTTGCGGAACGCTTACCGCGATCGCCGTAAGCGTAAACGCGATTTCCGTCGTCTCTGGATCACTCGGATCAATGCGGCGGCTCGTACTCATGGCATTAGCTATAGCCAATTGATTGGTAGCCTGAAAAAAGCTGACATTCAGATCAACCGCAAAATGCTGGCACAAATGGCAATTTTAGACCCGACTGGTTTTGGTAAAGTCGTGGAAACGGCAGTTAATCAGTCTAAACGTTAAGCGGTTCATGCGAAACCGTTTCCGACATCTAAAATGGGTCATGCGATTAATGTTGATAGGGGCGCAGGTAGCTGCGCCTCTATTTCTGCTGTCGTCTGCCCAAACGGCAGAGTTAGATGAGATTCGGGAACGAGGGTATTTGATTGTAGCGGTCAAAGATAATCTTCGTCCGTTAGGTTTTAGAGGAGAAACAGGGCAGTTAGAAGGGTTGGAAATTGATCTGGCGAGACAACTGGCTGCGGAATTGTTAGGCGATCCGCAAGCCGTTGAGTTTCGTCCTGTCGCCAATTCCGATCGATTGGCAGTTGTTTTAGACGACACCGTAGATTTAGCGATCGCCCATATCTCTTCAACAGGACCTCGGTCGCGGCTAGTAGACTTTAGTGTGCCGTATTATTTAGACGGAACGGCGTTTGTCGCGCGTGATCCAGCCGTTCAACGTTTGTCTGACCTGTCACAACAGCCGATTGCGGTGCTGAATGGCTCTGCCACCATTGCTGTCGTGCGATCGCAACTTCCGAGTACCCGCCTGGTGGGCGTCGATTCCTATCAAGCAGCGTATGCACTCCTGGAGTCCAATCAGGTTCGTGCTTTTGCGGCAGATGCCAGCGTCTTAGCCGGATGGATTCAAGAGTATCCCAACTATCATTTGTTGCCAACGTTACTGGACGGGGATGCCGTTTGTATTGCTATGCCACGCGGCTTACAATACGACGATCTGAGGCAGCAGGTGAATCGAGCGATCGCCCAGTGGTACGACAATGGGTGGCTTCAGGAACGAATCACCTATTGGGGGCTGCCCCGATAGATATGTCCTGCGGCTTCGAGTGGCGTGCTTCGCACCCGGTTGAACCTATACTAAATCTCAATTGCGTGAGATACCCATGGATTCGTTAATCGAGCTAAATCTACTGCAATTGTTGCTGGCAATGGGTTTGGTAGTTGTGGCGATCGCGTTATCGGCATGGCAACGATTGGGATTAGAAGGGGATCTGGCGATCGCGACGGCTCGCACGGTTGTGCAACTTTTGGTTGTGGGGTATTTACTCGCGATCGTGTTTTCGTTGCGTAGTGCCTGGATGGTGTTAGCTGTGATTTTGGTAATGATGGCGATCGCGACGGTCGTGGCGCGCAATCGCATTGGCAAAAAAGTGCCGGGGTTAATTCCCATTGTTGGCGGGTCTATTTTTATTAGCACGGTCATCACGTTGACCTATGTCAATTTCATTGTCATCCATCCAGACACCTGGTATGAGCCGCAATATGTCATCCCGCTGGCGGGCATTTTGCTGGGTAATGCCATGAATGGAGCGGCGATCGCCGGAGAACGCTTTGTCAATACGCTGAATAGCAGTCAATTAGAAATTGAAACCCACCTGTGTCTGGGGGCAACCTCCTGGCAGGCGATCGCGCAGTATCGCAAGGATGCCGTTAAAGCTGGGTTGATCCCCACGATCAACGCCATGATGGTGGTGGGTGTCGTGACGTTGCCGGGAATTATTACCGGACAAATGTTGAGTGGAGTCAGTCCGCTAAATGCGGCTGCCTATCAAATGTTGATTATGTTTATGCTGGCGTTTACTACCCTGGTCGTCACAATTTTAATTACCCAGGGAATTTATCGCCAGTTTTTTAGTTCAGCAGATCAGCTGATTCTCCACTAAAGATCGCTAATTTTCGGGAGCGCGCGACTTTGCCGCGCGCTCCCGACTATGAAATCTTGAGAGAGAGCCGCGCTCCGCGCGGCTCTCTCAACAGAAACGGTTGCTTATTGCTGGACATACCCCGACAAGTCTGGGTCATATTTGCCAAAAATTCTTCCGTTGGAGTCATATAGCTCAATGGGGAGTTGCGCCGCTTCACTAATGCTAGCGATCGCTCTCAGTAGATAGTTTGATCGAGCAATGACCTCAAACGAGGTTCCTGCCTCCGGTTGGGCATAGACCATTGCCTGTTTTACCGTTTGTACATACTCAGGCATGATCGTCAGGCGAACCACCTTATCGACGAGTGCATAGCTACACACAGGCGATATCCCAGAACAGGCGCGTTCCAGGTCATTGGCGACTAACTGCATTGCCATGGCTACCCGCAGATGCTCTTGAGCAGATGTTAACGAGGTTTGATAGGAAGATGCCATCGTTTGCGCCTGGGCAGCGTAAGACGTACCCTGAGGAATTTGCTGAATATGGGTGACGGCTTCTTGCCAGGCATCCACTGCCTGCGACCATTGGTTATTTTGTTCTGAATTCTGTGCCTGTTCTGCCAGAGCGATCGCCTGAGTGTAGGCAGTTTGGGCAATTTCTTCCTGGGTATGGCGATCGCCCACTTTTGCCAACTTTGCCTGATAAATATCTAGAAGTTGCTGAGCTTCTGCATATGCCATCGTCGTGTCGGGTACCTGCCGAAGCTGATTGACGGCAGTTTGCCAGGTCTCGTAGGCTAACGTCCAGTCTGCCAATGCTACCGCAATCCCTTCCTGGGTTTCTGCCAGTTGTGCCATAGCGCGCGCTTTAACAACTTCTTGTTGCGCTTTTTGCTCCAGCGTTAACCGTTGGTTGGTGACGGCTAAATTTTGTTGATATTCTTTGAGCTTGCGCTGGGCTAACGGATACACCGGACTATTGGCGGGGACATTGTGTAACAGGGCGATCGCCTGTTGCCATAAATTTTTTACCGTTTGCCATTCGGGCAGAGGGTGGGGGGGATTCTGACTAGTCTGAGCAGCCTCATTACCTTTTTGTAAGGCAGCGACAACCCGTTCCAATGCCGTGGTTTCTGCTTCATAATCTACTAGCAAATGTTGCGCAGACCGATGATGACTAGACCAGGGTGGAATTGTGCCTAATAGATAGCTGGCTTCTACCAGCTGATCATAGGCATCCAAGACCTCATCTGCCGAACTAGTCGTCTGAATGCGTTGCATCGACTGAATACTCAATTTCTGTGCCGTTTCTAGTTGCACACAACGCCCCAATACACACGGACGAGTCAAGGCAAATATGCCCCCGACCAGCACAAATGAACCTATAGCAATACCTAAAACGGCTGCTGGAACGAGGTGTGCAGGAATGAATGGCAAGCGCAAACGCCGATCGTTAGACTCAAGGGTCTGAGTTTCTGTCAGATCCAGGTCTGATGTCGCCTGATCCGTTGTTCCATATAAAGCTAGAAATTCGTCATTGGCTTCTGCTTCATGCTCCGCTTCCTCGCGGGTTTCAAGTTCAGCCCTAGTCTCAACTAGTTCTGACTCAGCTAGTTCTGACTCAGCTAGTTCTGACTCAGCTAGTTCTGACTCGGAATGAGCTGAGGTGAATTCTTCAGATAAAGGATGATGTAATGGCAGCGGCAAAGACTCTGGCAACGATTCTAAGGGTTCAACCGTAAATTGACGTGAATCGTAGGCTTGACGTTGCCCTAATACTCGCAAATAGAGCCGAACGGTAAATTTTTGAGCGTCTCCCAGCCAGCCTTTCAGCTCATCCCAAGGCTGATGTTGAAGGACGTGTTCGAGGGTTGAAAACGTCTGATAGGCATCGACGGATACATCTGGCGGATGCTGGATCAAAATCATCAAGATATTTTGCTTGATAGTAGAACGAATCCCCAAAGATGCGTATTGAGGAATATCGGTCAGCTGACGTTGTAGCTGCTGAGCAAAAATGTGTAACTGATTTTGGAGCACAGATGGATTCATCGAGCCATTTTAACTCTCTCGTTCTGAAAATGGTCTAGAAAGGTTAACGGCTTGTTGCGTCTAGTGGTTCGTTTTATGCCGAATTGCGATCGCCTGTTTGATCAAACGTGAACAAAACGTGCTAACCCTCTCTTGCCTATTAAACTGGATCTTTGAAGGTTATGGCGACGGTAATGGATATTTTGATTGTTGAAGACGAATCTGAAATCGCTCAGTTGATTCAGCTTTACTTGGAAAAGGAAGGGTTTTCTTGCCATACCTGCCGAGATGGCTTAACAGCGCTTCAGATCTTTCAAGATCAACAACCCGACCTCATCATCCTTGACCTTATGATTCCAGAAATGGATGGGCTAGAAGTCTGTACTCGGATTCGACAAAAATCGGGCGTTAAAGATCCTTACATTCTCATGCTGACGGCAAAGGGAGAAGAAATCGACCGGATTATTGGGCTATCGACCGGGGCAGATGACTACATGGTGAAGCCGTTTAGCCCTAGAGAATTGGTAGCACGTGTGCGAGCGCTGTTGCGGCGGAGTTTGCGTCATGCCAATCCCAGCCAAATTTATCAAACGCAGCACTTTACCGTTGATATCGATCAGCGCATTGCCCATCGTCGCTTAGAGCCGCAAGATCTGGAAGAATTGGATCTAACAACGCTAGAGTTTGATCTATTGACCACATTTATGAGTTACCCTGGTCGAGTTTGGAATCGTAGTCAATTGATTGAAAAGCTTTGGGGCAATGATTTTTTTGGGGATGAGCGGGTTGTTGATACCCATATTGCCCGTCTGCGTAAAAAAATTGAGCCAGATCCAGCGAGTCCCATGTTTGTTAAAACGGTTATTGGCGTGGGATATAAGTTTGAAGATCTGGCGATTTCGTAATCTCTATAGCATTCAACACCTGAACTTAGGATCGTGGATTTAATAAAACCGAAGATTTATATTTTGGAAGCGCGGCGGGAGCCGCCGCTTCCAAAATTAAACGTCCGGGTTTTAATTAATTTGTCATCCTTAAGGATCATCAATTGAATAATACTGACGATTGATGTGTAGAAACGCGACGTCGCCGCATTTCTATAGCCTGATGCATTCAAGTTAGGACAAGCGGGTGTGGGGGCGCAGCCCCCACGCAGGGGTTTCACCCCTACATCCCCTTCTAACGTAAGTGCGCAGCACCATAAACCCATAAACGTCCAGATTTTATTGAGTGTGTGATCCTTAGAATTCAACACTGACAATTCAACACTAATTTCCCACCATTCATGTCTAAGTTTGGGTTGCGATCGCGTTTGTTTTTTTCTCATGTAATTGTCATGCTGGTCGGCGTGATTACGCTAACGGTGATTGGCAAAATTTCTTCACCCCGATTTTTTGTCGTGTATCTGGAAAGTATTGAAGTTCAAGGCATTCGGGTGCAACAAATTCGCAAGGAACTGGTTCGCGGTTTTGAGCTGGCTTGGAGTCGGGGGGCAGTGTGGTCAATTTTATCGGGGGTGAGTGCGGCGGCGGGTCTGAGTTACCTGGTGACGCAGCGCATTGTCCGCCCTTTGGTGCACATGGAAGAAATTACCCAAAAATTTGCATCTGGTCATTTGCAAGAGCGGGTACCCCAGAGCGAAATTCCAGAATTAGATCAACTGGCAACGAGTTTTAACCGCATGGCTGCGGGTCTGGAAGGGGTAGAAAATCGGCGGCGGGAATTGGTGGGCGATCTCACCCACGAGTTGCGTACCCCGCTGACTGTTTTAAAGGGATATCTGGAGGGCTTGGCAGACGGCACCATTGAGGCTTCCCCAACGGTGTACCAAATTCTTACAAAAGAAGCCACGAGAATGCAACGTCTGGTGAATGATGTTCAAGAATTGTCCAAGATGGAAGCGGGGTATTTGCCCATCGATGCCCGTCCGTTTGATCTGCAACCCCTATTAACGTCTTTAGTTCGCCGCTTTTCTGATCAATTGGTTTTGCAAAATAGCCCCGTTATTCAGCTGAAATACCCACCTGATCTACCCCCCGTCCTGGCAGATCCAGAGCGGGTCGAGCAGATTTTGGTGAATTTACTCAGCAATGCATTGCGATACACTGCAACGGGTTCAATCACGATTCAGGTGTGGCGAGAGGTAAACACCGTTTGGCTGGCGGTGATTGACACCGGAACTGGAATTTCTGCTGAAGATTTGCCCCATATTTTTGAACGGTTTTGGCGAGCCGATCGATCGCGCGATCGCCATTCGGGGGGCAGTGGCATTGGGCTAGCCATTTGTCATCGATTGGTCGAACTTCAGGGCGGCAAAATTAAGGTTGACAGCGAAGTGGGTCAGGGAACAACATTCAAGTTTTCTTTACCCCTGGCAGTTTGAACCTGATGGTTAATCGGCTTTACTCAATCTCGGTTCCTGAGGAATCTGCGGTTTAATACACTCCTGGTTTTGCGGTGGCGCGGCGAAGCCGCGCCACCACAAAACTATGGCAATTCTCAATGGTGTGACGTAGACGTGACGTACAAGTTATTGAGAGAGCCGCGCGGAGCGCGGCTCTCTCAATAACTTGTACGTCATTTATCCAGTTGTGACGCGTTACAATCTTTAGTCTCTTATCCCTTCAGGGTTTGTAGCCGGGATGTTTTAGATTTTGTCCATAAGTTGCGGATCTGGGGGAATGGAATCAAAATGCCCGCCAAAATTTTGAGGGAGACAATCAACATTAACCGCTTGTGTTGTTTGATTAAGTCAGGATTGTAGTGAATCGCGTAATAAAACAGCCGTGCCACCTTAAGGCTTTTGAGCGGCGTCAGTTGCCCTTCTAAGCCTCTAAACATCAGATATTTGTAGAGATGTGCCAGACTTTGTTGTCTGAGATGTTGAACAGAGGCAGGGGCTTGTGCATATGCCCGGTCAAGAAACTGTAGACATTGAGTTTCCTGGCGAGCGATGTTGGCAGAAATGGATTGGGACGACATCCGATATAGAATATGCTGCTTGGGAACCGCTACAAAGTCATAATGGGTGGCTAAACGCAAATATAAATCTTGATCCTGACTACCTTTAAGAGATTCATCAAATCCGCCAATTTCGACAAAGGCAGAACGCCGAATTAACGGGTTAGAGCCATTTTCTAAAAAGTTAAAGATTAAAAGTTGGTTGTAGGCAGCTTCGCGATCGCTAATGGTGACTCGATGCCCCGAATAGATAAATTGCCCAGATTCATTGATATAGGTTGTCCAACTATAGGCAAGGGCTGCTTCCGGGTTGGCTTGTAAGGCTGCTAACTGCTCCGCTAATTTATCTGGAGTCCATAAATCATCCGCATCCAAAAACGCGACAAACTCGCCTGTTGAGTGAGAAAAGCCGCGATTTCGAGCTGCAGAAGCTCCTGCATTGGCATAGGAAAAAACGTTCAGCCTGGGGTCTGCGATCGCACAAACAGCTTTCAACGAGGCATCCGTAGAGCCATCGTCGATGACAATCAGTTCGAAATCCGTAAACGTCTGATTGAGGACAGATTCAATGGTTTGCTGAACCGTTTTTTCGCTGTTGTAGAGCGGGATGATAACCGAGATCAGGGGCATTGGGGTTTAGTCGCGTGATTTTTGTTGGGGGTTAGAAGATGAGTCGGCTTGTAACGGAGAAGCTTGGCTAAAAAAGCTAGAAATTGGCTTGAGGAGTTGCTTTTTAAGGTAATAAAAAGGACTAATCAGTCCGCCTATGAAAAATGCCATTTCGCAGGCAAGACCGAGATCCGTCTTTATTTGCTGATGATATCTCAATTGATGTATCACTACTCGACGGAGACTTCCCAATAGACTTTTAAACCAAATGAAAGGTCGCCACCAGGGTTTGACCGTAATCATCAACAAATCGCAGGTACAAAGACCATAGAGATGGGCAAGCTTACAGAGATATTGTTTTTCCATGCGCCATGCGGGGATGCGATGAGAAATTTTCATGGCTGGGTTATGCCAAATCTCCCACCCGTGATTATGCATACGCAGAGAAATTTCATAGTCGTCACCACCTTGTCCTGTTCGGACTAACTGGTTGGGTACGCTTTCCAACCAAGCCTGTTTGCGAACCACCAGTCCGGCTCCGGCAGGCAGTCTAAGTTTTTCAGGTTCATAGGGCTTGGGTGTTTTGCTGTAGTTGCGAATGACCAGAAACGATTGAACTTTTTCAAAATGTTCTGGGGGTTCACCTTCTAGATCGGCTTGAATCTGGCTGCCGTACGCACCGACTTGGGGATAGTTTTGCCCAAACAGATACGCCTGACTGACCCAGTCTGCTGCTGGGAAATTATCGTCATCCAAAAACCCGATGTAAGTGCCCTGCGCCTCTTCGACCCCCCGTTGACGGGCAAATGCAATCCCCTGGCGAGGCTCAAAGCTATATCGCAACGGCACCTCATCCTGCCATTGGGTCTGCCATTGTTGAACCAATTCGGCAGTGTTATCGCTGCTGTTGTTGTCAACAAGAATGACTTCCCAGCGAATTTGGCTGGGGTTGAGCTGCGATCGCAACTTATCTAGCACCAGAGGTAATCGCTCAGCCCCGTTGTAAGCCGGTATCACGACGGTAAAGTCAATGGTCATTGCAATATCGTGTTAACTCAGAGGTATCGTTCTCCATCCTACGCAGACTTGACTTCGATAGAATTAGCAGAACGGGGCTGAGGCTCCTTTAAATAACCTTTTGTGTAGAGATAAAAAGGACTGATCAGACTGCTGACAAACAGTTGCATCTCGCACGCGACTACGATGTCGGTGGTGACGTTAAATCGATGTTTGACCAGGTGCAACACAATTTTGCGCAGATCATTAGCCATATATGCCAGCAGCATCAGCGGCCGTTGCCAGGGTTCAACCCTCAACATGCGAATCACATGACGGCTCAGCCCAACCCCTTGAAAGAAGGGCAATAGATATTCGCGGGTTAAGCGCCAGTGAGGAATTTTGTGGCTTAAAGCCATCGCTGGGTTATACCAGATTTCCCAGCCCGCTCGTTGCAGATGGGCGATCGCTTCTAAATCTTCGCCGGTTAACATACTGCCTTCGACCCGACCCGACAAGACAGGTTTCTCAGGCACACTGTTGAGCCAGGCCTGTCGTCGAATGACCAGTCCGGCGGAGGGCGGCAAGATGCGTTGACTGGTTAAATAAAGCCTGGGTTGAGAACCTCGTTCGGTGATTGCCAGAAATGGCAAAATTCGTTTGAAGTGGGCAGGGGGAGGTGTTTCAAAATCGCCATGAATTTGGCTACCCCAGGCTCCGGCTTGGGGATGTTGCTGGGCAAATCGATATGCCTGGGCGATCCAATCGTTCGCAGGAATATTGTCATCGTCCAAAAAGCCGATGAGTTCACTCGTGGCGTCTTCTACCGAACGCTGACGGGCAAAGGCAGCTCCTTGCTTGGTTTCCAAACAATATCGCAGAGGGAAAGGAAAATCGCGTTGATAGCGTGCCACAACGGCGGCTGTGCCGTCGTTACTGTTGTTATCGACAACAATGATCTCTACGCGTAATTGTTCTAGATTGATTTGCGATCGCAGGTGATCCAGTACCTCGGGAAGGCGATGCTCGCCGTTATAGGTAGGAATTGCTACCGTAAAATCACTCATGATTGATAAAGCCTCACAAGAGGTGCAGCTTACAGCCTATCCTGCCAAAATTGCTCTGGCGTCCTAGAAAATTCGGATAAAGTTGGCTCAGTATTAAGAGTAATGATAGAGCAAATACGTACAAATACGGGTTTGAAAATTTGGTGTAATAAAGTTACTCCGTATGAATCCTCGTAAAATCCCTGGTATTGACGATATAGCGGTGTCCAAGTTCGTTCAGTACAGAAACGGGGTTGTGGGGCGCTCCGCACCCCACAACCCCGGACTGAATCAACCTGCACAGTGCTATAGACAACGCTTCGCACCCGAATGGATTACGGTTATGGTGAGAGCCACGATCCGCGTGGCTCTCGCCATAACCTGGACTTCACGCCATTAAGAATTGCTATAGCGTCAATCTACGAAAGTGACTGCCCACCATGCAGACGCAAAAAAAGCTACAGGGTTCCTAAGACAAATCTCCGCAAAATCTCGGTCACTTCAGCTGCCATTCTGGCGTCGAGTTCAATGGCTTCGCGATCGCCATTCCCCAAATTTTTCGCCACCAGCAATGTCATGCCGATCAGCCTTACCTCAGCGGCTTGGGGTTGCCCCGATAGTGCCGCTCGATGCTTGTCAACAAAGCGAACAAAGACAGAGTAGACCAACTCTGTTCGGTTGCGGATGCCACTGCGACCAAACCCTAATTTAGAAATAATCACCGGCGCTTCTAAAACATCGTTTAATCCCAAGCGCTCTAGTGCCACGTCTACATAACGCGCCGAGTCTGCCCCCATCGCCCTGATGACACTTTCGAGGCTATTCCACTGCGCTCCGGGCAATCGTGCCTCCATTGGCAGATGAGGATGTAGCCCCAGCATGGTGATCAGTCGAGTTAAGTCGTATGTAGAAACGGCATTGCTGCCGCCATAGCCACCCGATGCCCCACTCAAGACGACTTTTTGTAACCGCTGATCCCACAGTTGCGGTACTTGAATAAAGGCACCCTCACCGTAGCGACCGCGAAATTGCAATTGGGTATTTCCGGTAATATTTTTTACCCAATTCTCTAAATTCTGCGGCGTCTCGAACTGCTTAAACATTGCCGCCAGAGAATTAGAGCTACCAATGGCAGATTTGTAGTTGATCATGTCTACTGCCAGGTCGTAAAAGCTGAAGCCTTTACTGCTTCGACCGGGGCGAATGAGTTCGTTATCAATATCAGCGGCAGCAAAGGTGGTGTTGACCTTAGAGACAATATTGAGCAGAGGAATGAATTTGGTCGCACTCCACAGTTCGACATTGGCTAACCCCTCTTTGCCCAGCCAGCGGGCTTTGAGTTGCCCATCTGCAACGTTGCTCACACAAACACACGCTTGCTGCACATCGGCATGTAAAAAGGCAAGCCCCGATGCATCAATTTGCGGTAGGCTCCCGCGTTTGGGAAAGGGTTTGAAGCTGACGGCTTGATCCAATCCATGTTGAATGGTAGAGGCAGTGGATACGGCGATCGCCTGGTCTGTGAGTTTTTGAGCGAGATAGGTGGGATAGTTTTTGATTTCAGATTGATAGGGCGACGTTTGAATGCCTTTGTCTAAAAACGCCAGTTTGGATGAGTCATAGCCGACCTCATGGCGCAAATATTCATTAAATACCCGTTCGCGATCGCCCGCCTGGGTCAGGACAAACTCAATTGGGTTAATCGCAAGCAGCGTTTGGGCAAGCGGCTGATCCAGGGCATAGGTGTAGCGATTGGGCAATTCTAAAATTTGGCAGAGTTCGATTAAGGCAGCTTCGGTTTGCGGACTGTAGATGCCATTGATCGCCTCGTCACCGGGATGCAACCGCAGGGCATAGAGACGGGTCTGAATTTCTCTGACTAAGGTGGGATTGCCACGGATTTGCTCTAAAGGAATGACGGTCTCTGTTTGAATATCTTTGAGCTGGCTCGACCAGGTGACATACCAGGCGGGTACACCTTCTGTTCGCCCTAAAGTTTGGCATACTAACGCGGCAACCTCACCTCGGGTCATGGGTTGTCGAGGTCGGAGCTTACGCACATCGGGATAGTTGACCACCAGACTGGACAGGGCTGCCGTAGCGATCGCCCCTTTGGCATAGGCAGGAATATCAGCCGCATCATCAAAATACTGTGCCAAAATCCGCTGAAACTGGAGCGGCACCACGTAATTCAAGCCTTTGACCACAACGGCTATAGCATCGGCACGCGAAATAGACGCATCGGGGCGAAAACTTTGGTCAGGGTATCCAGAAAATAACCCCCGCTCAGACACCCACTGCACTACTTTGTTTGCCCAATGGGTTGGCGGCACATCACTAAAACTGGCAGTCTCCCGTACCGGCAGAGCCTTGGGAAACAGCCAATACATCAAGACAGCAAACTCAGCCCGCGTAATTGGGGCATCGGGTCGAAAGTGACCGTCCGGATCACCTGTTACCAGATCTTGGCTGGCAAGTTCTTCAATACAGTGTTTTGCCCAATGGTCATCGATATCTGAAAACAGGCGTGGGTTTGAATTGACGGTAGACGAGGTGATGCGGATACCAGGCATGGACGGTTGGCTGCTGATCAGGTCTGCACAATCTTTAGCATTTTTTAACGGGCAGAGAAAGAGGTCTAGTAGATCCAATTAAAAGTTTTACAGCGGGGTGCAGGGGTGAAACCCCTGCGTGGGGGCGCAGCCCCCAAACCCCCATGTTGCAAAATTTCGTGTTTGCAACACGAGTGCGGTGTCAAGTATTTTCTGACGGGTGATGTGCCGCGCGAAGCGCGGCACATCACCCATTTCAACCGTCAATTTTTAATGGACAGACCACTAGTTGACGTTGAATTGAACTTTTAACAAAGAACAATCATCCACAAATGTGTCTGAGCCTTGCAGTGTGCGCACTGCTTGGACAATGCGATCTAGATTTTCGTCATGGCAGTGATTTTGTTTGGCTAATAGTTGAATAAAGCCATCAATCGTCCATACGGTGCCATTGGCTTGTTCAATTTCGTACAATCCGTCGCTAAAAACATACAGCGTACTGGAGGGAGGAATTTGACAAACACTAGGCGAATACTTGGCTTCTAAAAACATACCGATGGGTAAGCCGGGTGTTTTTAATTGTTGAATGGAACCGTCGGTAATTAAAATACCTGGTGGATGCCCTGCACTGGCATAGGTCAATTGTTGGTTAGAGCGGTTATAAACACCATACCAAATCGTAAAATAGCGATCGCTCTTTTGGGTCATTTGAAATGCTTCATTTAGCGCCTTGAGAACGGAACCAGGCTGATAGAAACTAACATCGGGTAAGGACTGCGATCGCAATAAGGTTTGGATCGAAATAGATGGCAGTGCGGCACCTAACCCATGCCCTGACATATCTAATAAATAGATGACCAAATGATCGGCATCCAACCAATAATAATCAAAGCAATCTCCGCCCAATTGACGCGAGGGTAAAAATCGAGAGTCGATAGAGATTTCACCCTGCATCGGAGCCGGAAGAATTGATTTGGCATAGTCGGCGGCTTCCGCTAACTCTGCCTCTAAAACTTGAGTCTGTGCTTTTAAATCTTGAGATATTTTTTGTAAGTCTTGATTGGCTTTGCAGAGCCGCAATCCAGCTCGAACTCTGGCTCTTAATTCATTAACTTCGATCGGTTTTGAAAGGAAGTCATCAGCACCCCGATCTAAGCCTTGCACCTTATCTTCTACGCTGGTGCGTGATGTCAATAGAATAAAAAAGATATTGGCGAAATCTGGATCGGATTTGACGTGACGACAAACGTCTAAGCCATCGATTCCTGACATCAACCAATCACAAATAATGAGGGATGGATGTATTTTTTGAATCTGAGTCAGACCCTCTTCACCACTGGGAGCAACACTCACCTCATAGCCCTGATCTTGGAGTGTTTTTTTTAACACTAATTGGATAATTGGATCATCATCAATCACTAAAATATGAGCCATAAATAATAAAGTTCAAGAAGACTCCATAGCAGTTGAAGGATTAATTAGAAAGGGGTGCAGGAGTTCTATCCCCGTCCGGGGGCACAGCCCCCACGCCCCTGTTCCTAACCAGTCCTTTCGGCTGCTATCTGTTGGCTAAGTTGCGATCGCGATAGATGCACATCGTCCCAAAAATATTGAAACCAGCCTATTAAAACTCATTGTTGAAACCCTGATCCAAAATCCTGAAATGCTTATCTCACAAGTTATACAGGATTCTGATGGTTGACGCGATTTTCTATGAATGTAACGTTGCTTAAATTGTGTTGTGTTTATGTCACAAGAGTACAAACTTCGCTAAAAGCTTTCTCAAGTCTTAGCACCAAATAATCCATAGATTCCAGTTCATTAGACAAAGCTTGCTGCTCGATCCGAGCTGCCAATTCCGCCATAGTAGCGGCACCCATGCTGACGCTAGAACCTCTAATGTAATGAGCTTCTCGAATAATATTGTGATAGTTTTGAGCTGCGATCGCGAGCTTTAAATTTCTGATTTTAGCAGGTATTTCAGCAACTAGGGTATGTAATAGATCTGCTTCAAACTGCTGATTGCCACCCGAAATTTCATGGAGATAGTTCCAATCAATTAAAGGTAGTTCAAAAGAAATCTGTTGCTCAGATAATAAGTTTTGTGATGCATCGGCTAATGGGTCAGGCACTTGGGTTTGGATAATCCAATTCCAATACGATAATTTTTCTGCCAGATGATTTTTTTGAACGGGTTTACTAAGATAATCATCCATACCAACCTGCAAACATTTCTCTCGATCTTCTTTCATCGCATTGGCTGTCATCGCAATGATTACGGTATGCTTTTGTCCTGCTTCTAATTGGCGGATTTGCTGCGTTGCTGTATACCCATCCATCACAGGCATTTGGCAATCCATCAACACTAAGTCATAGTTGATTTTTTGCATTAAATCCAAAACTTCTTGCCCATTCGCCACGACATCGGCGTCGTATCCCAAATTCCATAATTGGTTAAGCGCTACTTTTTGATTGATCGGGCTATCTTCTGCCAGCAAAATTTTTAATTTACCAGGGTCTAAATTGTCCGACGCATCTAGAGGAACGACGCCATTCGTGGACAAATTCCCCGTGACCGCCAACGAGGTCTGTTGATTCATTACGTGTAACAGACAATCGAATAACCGATTTTGCTTGACGGGTTTGACCAGATAGGCTGAAAATCCCATCTCTACGAGTTGCTGAGTCGTTTTTTGTTGATTTAGCGAGGTCAGCATAATCAATTTGGTTGACGACAGGAGTGGATCTGCCGATATTTGCTGACCCAGCATTTCGCCATCTACCTCAGGCATATGCATATCTAAAATCGCTAGATCGTAGGGCTGTCCCTGTCTTGCTCTCGCCTGTAACATTGCTAATGCTTCTGCTGCATCGCTGGCTTGCTCAACCTCAATGCCCCAGCCCGAAACCTGGTAGTAAATGATTTTTCGATTCGTTGCATTATCATCGACCACTAAAAGTTTTAAGCCCTTGAGCACAGCGGCATCTCGTGTTTCAACGCTGTTAGTATCGACCGGCTCTCGCTGTTTTTCAAATGGGAGCTTAAACCAAAATTGTGACCCTTTACCCGGTTCGCTGATAACATCGATGCTGCCACCCATACATTCGACAATCTGTTTACAAATCACAAGTCCCAAACCTGTACCGCCATATTTGCGGGTGGTGGAGGCATCTACTTGAGAGAAGGGTTGAAACAGCTTCTGACGAGCGTCCGATGGAATGCCGATGCCTGTGTCGTTGACTGAAAACTGGAGGGTGGCAGAGGTGTCTGTTTCTTCTACCAACGAAATATCAATGACCACTTCGCCGGTGTGCGTGAATTTGATCGCATTGCTGACCAGATTGGTTAATACCTGCCGCAGGCGGCTGACGTCGCCTCTTAAATATCTGGGAACATTGGGATGGATCAGTGTTGCTAGATCTAAGCCCTTGGCAAAGCTTGTGGTGGCAAGCAGATCAACGACTTCTTCGGCACAGGTAATGACGTTGAAGTCGAGCACTTCTAACTCCACTTCATTTGCTTCGAGCTTAGAAAAGTCGAGAATGTCATTGATCAGCGTTAGTAGGCTATCGCCGCTGGTGCGAATAATTTCAGCAAAGTCTTGCTGTTGGGGTGTAAGTTGGGTATCGCGCAATAACCCTGCCATGCCAATAACCGCATTCATGGGTGTGCGAATTTCATGGCTCATGGTTGCCAGAAACACACTTTTCATCCGGGTTGCTTCTTCAGCAGTTTTGCGCGCTTTTTCGGCTGCAATTTGGGTTTGCTTGAGGGCAACGTTTTGCTGCACCAGTCGTTGTCGTTGCCGGATTAGTCGGTGTCGTTGTTTGGTTTCTCGTTCCAATAAAGCCGATTGAGCAATGGCAATGCCTACCTGATTTGCCAGTTGGCTGAGTAATTCAACCTCAAAGGGTTGCCAATGGCGAGGTTGAGAACATTGATGGGCAATTAATAAGCCCCACAGGCGATCGCTCTCAATGATGGGAACGACCAGATTGGCTTTGACTTCAAACTGGGCAAGCAACTGTTTATGGCAGTCCGTTAGGTCAGATTTCTCCACATCATCTACTACTAACAGACGCCCTTGATAGTATTCCTGCCAATTCCCATTTATAAAGCAGGTGTCTTCGATCTTAATGCCCAACGAAGAAGTCCAGTTCGGTTCAACCGATTCGACTGCTATATGCCCACTCCAGTCTGGATGAAATTGATAGATGACAACGCGATCGGTGTGAAGGAAGTCGCGCACTTCAGCGACCGTTGTTGTCAGGATCTCTTGTAGATCGAGAGATTGGCGAATGCGCAACGTAATCGCAGAAAATAGATGCGATCGCATATTCTGGCGTTTCAGCGCCTCTTCTGCTTGCTTTTGCTCGGTAATATCAATGCCTGTGCTGATGATATATTCCACCTGTTCTTCGGCATCGGTCAGCGCCTTACTCGACCAGGAAATCAGCCGATAGTCTCCAGAACGGGTGATCCAGTAGCCCTCATAGCTATTGGGAAAGTCGCGAATTTGTAAATTTGCAAATTTTGCTTGGGCTACTTTAATGTCTTCAGCTGGCAAAAATAGATCCCAGAACTGTTTGTTACAGACCTGATCAAAGGTGTAGCCCGTCGTTTGTTCACAACTGCGGTTAAATCGGACAATGCGCCCTTGATGATCAACCACCATGACCAGAGATTCGACGGTGTCAACCACCGTGCTGGTAAAGTCGCGTTCCCGTTTTAGGCTCTTTTCGGTGCGATACCGTTTGCCAATTTCACTATAAATTAAGCCAAACACCAGGATTAAGACCGTTAGATCGAGGGCAACCCCACCGAATGAGTTCCGCAGGGTCGTTTGAGCCACTTGAGTAACTTTTTCTGACCAATTGTTTAAGTTTGCTGCCTCCTCCGTTTCAAGGTGGGTGATGGCGAGCTGAATTTCATCTTTCAGGGTGGAGTGATTGCGATCTAAATAAAGTTGCCGTGAGGCTTCTAGTCCTTGCTGTCGTCTGAGTGAAATCAGGAACTCAGCATTCGCTTGTTCGGTGGCGATCGCTCGATGTAAGGCATCCAACTGGGCGTTTTGCTGCGGTGTGTGTTGGGAACTTTGTTGTAATTCTTTAAGTGTCTGATTAATCTCTTCAATCGCAACTCTGTAAGGTTGCAAATCTTTTTGATCGCCCGATAAAATGTAGCGCTGTTGGCTCAGTTCCATACTGCTGAACTGTTCCAGCATGGTGTGTAGCTGATCTAAGGTGTGATGCTGTAAGGCAAGCTGTTCGGCAGAATGGGTGAGATTTTTGATTCCCTGATACGAAACCACACCTGTTGCCAATAAAATAGCCGCAGCGCCGCCAAACCCAAGTGCGACCTTCGTTAAGAAACCTTTATGCCGTTTTCCGGGTGATTTTTGCTCGATGCTAGTGCGTTGTAGATTTGCCAGGTTACGGCGTAGATCGAGCAATCTAATAATCTGCTGTGCCAACGTTTTGAGGGCGTCTATTTGCTCAGGGCTGAGTTGGCGAGGAACATAGTCAATCGTACACAACGTGCCCAGCGTGTAGCCGTCAGGGGTGGTTAAAGGAATGCCAGCATAAAACCGGATAAAAGGAGAGGATGCCACCAGAGGATTGTCGGCAAACCGCTTGTCTTGTAAGGCGTCGGGAATAATCAAAGGTTCTGAACTAAGCAGGGCATGGGAACAAAATGCCAGATCGCGGGGTGTTTGCTGAACCTCTAACCCCACTTTTGATTTGAACCATTGGCGATCGCGATCGACTAAACTAATCAGTGCAATCGGCGTTTGGCAAAGGTAGCTAGCCAGACGTGTAATATCATCAAATGCCTTTTCCGCAGGTGTATCTAAGATATTGCATTGGTAAAGGACGTTGAGTCTTGTCGTCTCGTTAGTGGGTTCTGGGGCTGGAATCATAGCTCTTCATTTTCCTCAGGGAAGTGCCTCAGGAGATTGCGTTGTCGTTTGGGTAGGAATTGTAAGCTATCACTTTAACGGGCGGTAAAGACTTGGGGATAACGCCGAAATTTCTTGAAGTTCATACCTTGACCCGATAACCCTGAGTAAAAGTACGGCGAGGAAAGGCGTTAAACTGTCACAATTGGAAGTATGGCAATTTGGGTGAATGTGCTGAACTGTGGCAAGAGTTTGTTTAGAGAATATTTCTCGCCGATTTAATGCGGCTACTGCAATTGAAGACATTACCTTTGAGGTGCCCGATGGCGATTTTTGGGTATTGGTGGGTCCTTCGGGCTGTGGCAAATCGACAATCTTACGTACAATCGCAGGTTTAGAAACAGCCACCTCCGGTAATCTTTATATCGGTGATCGCTTAGTTAACGGCGTGTTGGCACGCGATCGCGATGTGGCAATGGTGTTTCAAAACTATGCCCTTTATCCCCATATGACGGTTGCGGATAATTTATCCTTTGGCTTAAAAATGCGAGGCAGCGATCGCAAGACGATTCAAACCCGAGTTGAAGAAGTGGCGGCATCGCTTGATATTGCTCATTTGTTAGACCGCAAGCCAAAGCAACTTTCGGGGGGACAACAACAACGAGTGGCATTGGGTCGGGCGATCGCCCGTCAGCCACAGGTTTTTTTGCTGGATGAACCGTTGTCTAATTTAGATGCTCAGTTGCGCGACGATACGCGTGCTGAACTCAAGCAATTGCATCATAAGTTTGGGATCACCACGATCTATGTTACCCACGACCAGGTCGAAGCCATGACCCTTGCCGATCAAATTGTGGTGCTCAATCGCGGGCAAGTGCAGCAAATTGGCGATCCGCAACAGATTTATGCGGAACCGCTCAATCAAATGGTGGCAACTTTTTTGGGAAGTCCGCCGATGAATATTTTGCCTGCTATCTGGGATGGTGAAACCTATAGGGTTGGGGCACAGAATTTTCGCTGGGGCGATCGCCTACCTAAAGCGATCGATCGATCGGGTGGAACTGCTGTTAATTTAGGAATTCGTCCCGAACATATTCAGCTTACGGATGACCCCAGGAAGGCACATTTGGCTGTAGCCGTGACGGTTGTGGAACCCTTGGGACGAGAGACGTTGGTCAGAGCTGTTTTACTCAACTCATCTCAAGAAACCTCAACGGAGATTCATTTTCAGGTGGCTCCCCAGATTCGTCCCCAAATAGGCGATCGCCTTTTGCTGTATTTGGATGGCGATCGGTTGTTTGTGTTTGATCCAGAAACCGGAAAACGATTGAGCTAGAAGCGGTCAGTATCTGTGATCTTCCAGATCGGTATGTAATGGCTGTGCCAAGCTCACGCAGTGAGCTTGGCACAGCCATTACATACCAATTTGAACCACAACCATGATCAAGATTTTGACCAGGTCGAGCCTTGTACCAGGGTATGGACTTGCCAATTTGGATCGGTTTGAGGATAGTCTGATCGATAATGCCCGCCTCTGCTTTCGGTTCTGAAGGCAGCGCTTTGTAAAATGAGATAGGCAACATCTAATAAGTTGCGGATTTCTCCCCACAGTCTTAAATCTGACTCTTGCAGACATGATTGGGTTTCCAGGGACTGAGGGGGGGGCAAGGTGAGAAAAAACTGGCTCAGGGGTAAGTGGTCGAACCAGGTGCGCCAGGTTTTGACTTGGGCGATCGCCTCGTCAAGCGATCGCTGTTCACGACAAATTCCTGCACTTTGCCAGACGAGCCGAGGTAACTCTTGAGACAAAATTTTAATCTGGCTTAAATCTTCCGCAAAACTATCGGGTGGCAAAGACGGGGTGTTGTCTGTTGCCGACGCATCTAAATGCTTGTTATCAACCAAGTGAGCGGCAACATCTGGCAATTTAAGATGCCTTAACTGTGCACCGTACACCAGACACTCTAGTAAGGAATTGCTGGCTAAACGGTTGGCTCCATGAACCCCTGTATTTGCAGTTTCCCCAAGGGCGTATAGGTTGGGAATCGAGGTTTGGCTTGTGGGATTGGTGACAATTCCACCCATCCAATAGTGGGCAGCCGGAGCAACGGGAATCGGTTCGCGAAATACATCAATGCCCCATTGCTGGCAAACCTGGATGATATTGGGAAAGCGATATTGAATCCGGTCAGGCGGAATGGGGCGTAGATCTAACCAGACATGGGCAGTGGCTGGATCAGCGGTTGTTTTTTGTAAGTGGCTATAAATCGCACGACTGACGATATCTCTGGGAGCCAATTCGCCATCGGGATGATAATCAAAAGCAAAGCGATGCCCGTCTGCATCCACTAAATGCGCGCCTTCTCCTCGAACAGCTTCACTGATTAAAAAGCGAGGTGCACCGGGTTTAAACAACGCCGTGGGATGAAACTGGACAAATTCTAAATCTCTTAGTTGTGCCCCCGCTCGCCATGCGATCGCCACGCCATCCCCTGTACTGGGTGCCGGGTTGGTAGTGTGGGCAAATACCTGTCCGCCGCCGCCGGTCGCCAATACGGTTGCTCCCGCTCTGAGCCAGAGTAGTTTGCCCTGAAAAAATAAACTGATCCCCAGGCATTCTGTTTGGTCTGGCGATAGCCATAGATCTAAAGCAAAGGCTTGAGCAATGACTTGAATATTTTTGCGATTAAAGACTTGAGCAATCAAGGTGGTGACAATTGCCCGTCCGGTAGTATCTGCGGCGTGTAATACGCGCCGACGGGAATGTGCCGCTTCCAAAGTTAATGCTAAATCTTTGCCGTGTCGATCAAACTCGACCCCCATGGTCACTAACGATTGTACGCATTGTGGGGCTTCCCGTACCAGCAGATCGACGGCATCCAGTTCACACAACCCTGCCCCAGCCTTCAGTGTGTCGTCTAAGTGCAGGGTAGGAGAGTCATCAGGGGCGATCGCCGCTGCAATTCCACCTTGCGCCCAGTCGCTAGCTGACAGGGAGAGCGTGTCTTTAGTAATCAAGCCCACTGTTAAATGGCTGGGTAAGCACAAAGCGGCATACAGTCCGGCAGCGCCACCTCCCACAATTAAAACGTCGAAATAGTTGGGCAGGTCAGGTTTCGACACAATTTTTCCGGTCTTTACTGAAATTCCAGTGTTTCTTCTAAAGAAACTACACTAGTGTTGCAAACACCAAATTTTGCAACATGGGGGTTGGGGGCGAAGCCCCCAAGAAGGGATTCCACCCCTTCACCCCTGACAAAACGTTCGTTTTGCTGTACTAGTGTTACTAAATTGGGATTTGAGTTTAATGTTTGAGCGTGTTTTACAGGCAATGAAGCACGCTAAACTCAAACGGCTAAACTCACACGTTGATTCAGCCAATGCCAAATGCAAATAATTGACGTAAAACCACTAGCGATCGCCAGTGGTTTCAAATCCAATATGTAATTAATCCCTCTTTCAATTTTGCAGATGGAGCGTTTCGGTCAAAAAAACTCCATCTACAAAAATAAATTTGGTTTAGGTTGCATGGCATTCGCTAAACGCTAATTTCTATCAGAAAAATTCATAGAAATAAACGGCTGATCCATGAAACTCGATTGGAGAAATCAGAGATTTTTGAAAGCGTTTCTAATGAATATCTGATCTGCTTTTGACTAACGGTAAATGCCGTTGTTAAAGCGATCGCCCCCTTCAACCAGAGCATCTTCAGGCGAACTGACAGTAAAGTTGCCCAAATTATCTTTCAAAATATCCTTCTGACGCTCCGTCAAACCGGGCATATCGAAAATATCATCGACTTTTTCAAAAGGAGCATTTTTCACGATCATGCCTGCAAGCTTGGGGTACATACCTGGATAGCGTAGAAAGGCACGGATATTCGTGTTGTTGAGATCAATTTTCTCTCCAAACTCGGTTGATAACTTATCATCGACCGTATTCCGGTATTCCATTTCTGCCAGAACAGTAGGCAGCGCATTTACACGCACACCACCCAGGCTAGCTGCTAGTGCTTTTTGGGGTAGCCCAAATAGACCCAGGCAACCCACCAGCAACATCAAAACCATCAGCGCGCTAACCAGTCGTTTCATCGGTTAGATTCCTCCCAATCTAATTATTTAAAGTCATCAAAAATATATACACAGCCTCTTAAATAAGAGACTACCACTTTGGGGGTAGAGTTTTGAGCTTATTGCTCAGGACTTACTCAGATGCATCGGTTCATCTTGCCAAAGTGCTTGGGATCACCGAATAACTGAACCTATATAGCAATCCTATTTGATTCGTGAAAATAATTAGTTGTGAAAGCGCCCGCCCTTCGGGCGGGCGCTTTCACAACTGATTTAGGATCGCTATAGCAATTGCATGGTTAATAAAGACGGGGTGCAGGGGTTCTACGCCTGTCTGGGGGCACAGCCCCCACCCCCCTAACGTCCTAACTGGATTGCGTAGAACCATGCCCATCAAATATGAAGCTGCAACTTTGAGGAAGTGCTGTGCGGGTTGATTCATCCCCATTTGAATTAGGAGCACGGCAGATATCTGTGCGGGCTTGGCAGTGCCAAGCCCATACAGAACTTCGATGTGCCCAAAGGTTTGTTTAAATTGGTATCAGTACGGTGTTGTGGGGCGCTCCGCGCCCCACAACACTGCTTCTGTACTTAATGAACTATTTCAACGCAAGAGCGCTTGAGGGTTGCCCCAGCTGGGGCAACCCTCAAGCGCTCTTTAGCATTTATCGATAGGGTTTATTAGACGCCTTTGCTGCTCAGACTTAGAAATGCGTCTAAGTCTGCAAATGACCCGGCATAGGTAACAGTCGGGGTATCGTACCCTTTCAAACTGACGGTGTATTGTTTGAACAATTTGGCGCTGAGCCCCGAAGAGGTCAGATAACGATAGGTCGTTTCCCCAAATGCTACATCCATGCCAATTTGCTTGGTAGAAGACTCTAGCCGGAACGCTGCATTAACGGTGTCTCCGAGCGCGGTATAGTCGGGGCGATCGCCCGTTCCTGTATTGCCGACCATGGCATAGCCCGTATTCAGCCCTGCTCCCACCCGTAATGGGAACGGCAATGGATACTGCTCGTGCAATTGACTGGTCATTTTATGGAGCGCACTTAACGCCATAGCAATCCGAACCATTTCTTCATGGCTGACGCCTTGTGCGCCATGAATCCAGACTGCCATGATGGCATCGCCGATATATTTATCGACCCAGCTACCATATTCTCGAATAATATCCCCAGCATGACGGAACCAGGTGCCGATCGCCTCTGAAAGAATTTTTTCATCCAGTTGGCGAGTCATCACCGTGAAATCCCGAATATCGACGACCAATACCGAGATCAGACGACGGACATGCAGGGTCGCAGTAGCAGTAAACTCTTGGGAATCGATACCGACCGAAGGGTCGGTCATGTGCTCAGGCGGTGGGCAATAAAACTCTAGTTCGGTTTGTCCAAATGTAAGGCGATCGCCATTGTGCAGCGTCACAGGAACACTGACTCGTCGCCCATTGACAAACGAACCGTTACGGCTACCCAGATCAATTAGATAAAACTCCCCAGTTTCCATGCGCTGTAACATCGCATGGTTACGTGAAATCCAGCGGTCAGGGAGCACAAAATTGTTATCTTCTCCTCTGCCCACCGTCCAGCAATTGCTACTGGTGAGAGAGAGATAACGATTACCTGACTCAGTCCGAAGTATCAAATGGGGAACAGGTTGTGCAGTCACCACTATTTAGAAACAACCGCTAACGTTTCCCTACGATGCATCCTGTCGCATCCTAGCTGTGAGACCTATTTAAGAATCAATCATCCTAAAATTTCCATCGACTGGGCTTAGGATGGATTCCTCAACGGGTCTATTGCTAGTTTAAGCCTCTTGAGACGGTTTGTCGGTACTCTTCACTAAACACTTACTGAAAACAGGCTTAGTGAATGGATATCCGCCAATTTTCTCAACAAAATCTCAAAGATTTCGATTTACTCATTGAGAGTAGATAGAGGAATCAACCGAACCGAATCAACATTGAACATTCCGCTTTATCATATCCTCTATCAGGCGAGGCTGGCGGCTAACCAAAATAAACCATCGACTAAGATGGTACTCAAAACAGCGCCCCCAAATGCCCACCAGTATAACTGCTTTGACTGTAAAGGCACACTACCTAAAATCAGCAGAATCCCTACTATATTGATAGCGCAAAAAACACCCCAGTTCGTGTGCATGTGTCTCAGGGCATCTGCAAAAATTGGCTGTGCTGATTCAACATCGGTCACCATCAGCTGACGCCAAAACGGAATTAAATCGACTAAATAGAAATAGAAATCGGTAAGGGCTGTGCCGACCAGAGAACCCAGATAGAAAAAGCTGCCAATGCTGCATCGTCCTGAAAACAGACAGATGAGAGCAAAGGGTAAGCCGATCGCTTCGATCGGGAGATGCAACATGGGCTCCCAACGCAACCAGCCCCAATAGATCGACCCTGCTAGCCAGGTCCAGCTAAACCCAATCAGTAGATCGCCCCAAATCCGCGTTTTGTAGTGCGATCGCAATTTTAAGCTAAGACCAAACCAGGCTAGCGTCAGCATCAGACTTAGCCAGGGAAGTGCCCTAACCAGGGGAGCTTGGACGAAGACAGGCACCGATACCAGGAAAGCTGCCCCTGCGAAAATGAGCCAATTCTGACGACTTTGTCTTACTAAAGCGGGATCAACACCAACAGGCTCTAGTTGAATTGGATAAACTGTGTTTGAGACAGGCGTGTAGGAAGACAAAGGATTTCTAATAATTTAGTTCAAGATTTTTAACATACTATCATAGCCATATCCCCCTGGGGGGCATCTTCCGGAAGATTTTAGCTTGTGAAATTTCTGCTTTGCTGTATCTAAAGACAGAGGTCTGCGGCGGTTTAAGACCTAAATCACGTCGATATCTCATGTCGATTTAAACAGACTGCACGGTACATCAATCTTCTGTAAGGGCGCATCGCGATGCGCCCCTACGGTATCCGGTGCGATCGCTAATTAAATGGGCATCACCAGTGTTGCAACGACTAAATTTTGCAATATGGGGGGTGGGGGTACTGCCCCTACGCAGAGGTTCTATCCCTGAACGCCATGCTCTGCATGGCGTTCAAACCGTAATTGGGTTCTAGCTGAGCGCGAAGCGCTATAACGCTGAGATGGATTGCTAAAGGCGGAGTTAAGACGTGTTATGACACTGGGCGTTGCTGCAACGGTACTGCTAGGTGCCTTAGCTTTTTGGTGGGGCATTCGATTTGGGCGGGTGTTAGTGCGTAAAGGGGCAACTGCCAACGATTTATTTCAGGGGAAAAACTCAACGTCGTTGGCTTTTTTGCTCCTCTATTTGGGGTTGATTTTGGTAGCCCTCTATTTACCCCAACTGCAAAGCTTGCCGTTGGAGTGGCGAGTGTATGGAATGCAGGTCACCTGGCTAATTTTGCGCGTCACGTTATTGGGTATCTGTGGGGTCATGTTGGTCGTCAGTTGGCGAACCGCTCGGTTGCAAGTGTTGGCGGTGGTGTTGATTGGTGGGTTGGGGTTAGCCGGATTTAATGCGGCTGAGGGATATTTTTTGCAGCCCATTTATGCTTCTCTACACGATAATTTGAAGCCCAATGGTATTTTTCAGCAGACCTCCTCCAGCAGCTGTGCGCCTTCTGCCCTGGCAACAGTTTTGCGGCGGTGGGGGTTGGATGCAACAGAGTCTGGGGTGGCGCGCTTGGCAGGTACAAGTCGGTTGGGGACTTCGATGCCGCAATTGATTGTGGCAGCCCGGTCACTAGGCATGGATGGAATGGAACTATCGCCCAGTTGGGAGCAAATGCAGCAGATCAACCGACCGGGGGTGCTGGCAACCTGGCTATTTGGCGAGAATGGCAAACAAGCCCATGCGGTGGCATTGATTGGCATCGATAAGGACATGGCAGCGATCGCCGATCCGGCATTTGGGCGGATTTATTATGTACGGCGATCGCAATTTGACCGTATCTGGCGACGACAATACGTTCCCATCTTTCGACCTACAGACCGTTTGCTGACCCCTACCCAGGCGAGTGACTATCTGCAAAAATTGGGTTATGTGCGTGCTTCTGACGACTTCAGTAGTGCTGTCCAACGGTTTCAGAATGCCATGGGTGTGCAGGCGACAGGCGAATTAGATGCGGAGACGGTACTGTTGTTAACAGGTCCGTTTTTACAAAGTGTGCCTACATTGAGGAAGGGTGTTTAGGATCGCAAATGAAATAACCTGTAATTCTTTTTGAGAGAGCGACGGCGGAGCCGTCGCTCTCTCAAAAAGAATTGGGTTTTATTAAATCCACGATCCTTAGAGCCAAAAGGTAAAGTACTGCCTCCTTCTCTAAATGCTGCCCCTGTTACTCCCAAGCGTGATAAACAATCATGGTCAAATTTTTTCTGACTGGCTTAATTCTCATAGGACTTACTTTGGGATTTGTGCCTGTGGCGATCGCCGCAGAGGTGCCTCATGGGGCTGAGATTTTTGAGCTACACTGTGCAGGATGTCATCTCAACGGCGGCAATATTGTGCGGCGTGGGAAAACCCTGAAGCAGAAAGCACTGGAGAAAAATGGTGTGGCGTCTCTAGAGGCGATCGCTGAGTTGGTCACCCAGGGTAAAAATAATATGTCTGCCTATCGCGATCGGCTGACGCCTGGAGAAATTCAGCAGGTTGCAGCTTATGTCTTAGAACGAGCAGAACAAAATTGGGTAGTCCTAAAAAAGTCATGATTTTTTGTGGCGCGGGCGTCGCCCGCGCCACAAAAAATCATGACATGAATACCACTACTCACAATTGGCAATGAGGTTTGCAATATCAGGACACGATCCATTCATGCCGTCCGCACCCCTTTCTCAAAAACAACGCTTATTTGATCGCTGGGCACCCAGTTATGACTGGCTATTTCCGTCGGTGATCTACCAATCAATTCATCAGCGATTGCTGGATTACGTCGAGTTACCGGCAGATGATGTCAACGAGGATGTCAACGTTTTAGATTTAGGCTGTGGCACGGGGCGTTTGCTCAATCGGCTGGTAGCAACATTCCCAAACGTTTGGGGAACGGGGTTAGATTTTTCTGCCGAAATGGTGCGTCAAGCCCGCCAACAAAATCGCCATCGTCCCCGGTTGATCTATCTGCAAGGCAGTGCCGAACACCTACCGTTTGCAGATGGTCAATTTGATGCGGTTTTTAATACCATTAGCTTTTTGCATTACCCCAATCCTGAAGCTGTTTTTGCAGAAGTGAGTCGGGTGTTGCGAACCAACGGACGGTTTTATTTAGCCGATCTGACAGCTAAACGTCAGACGTTGGTTCGTACGATGCCTATTTCACCCGGTGGGGTCAAGTTTTATAGCCCTGCGGCACGGGAAACCCTGGGAGAACAGGTGGGGCTAGACTGTTTGGGGCATCATTACCTGCTGGGACCCGTTTTGTTGACTGTTTTTAGTCAAACCAGGCTGATTTAGGATGACATTCTTTATGAGTCGGCTGAAAAGACTGCGAACGTTGTTTCGTCTGCAAAATGCGATCGCTTTCCTGTGCTTAATGGCGTGTGGGTTCGCCGGTTGGTGGATGATGAGCTATTTTCATCTCAATCTATCGACACCCAGTACGTTGATTGTTTCGTTAAACCATCTGGGTATGTTGGGGATCGTTTTGTTTATCAGTCTCCAGGTGCTGGCAATTGTGATCAGTCCGATTCCTGGCACCCCGTTGACGATCGCGGGTGGTGCGGTTTGGGGACCGATGCAAGCGGGGATCTATGGCATCATTGGCATTTTTCTGGGCTGTATGATCGCCTACTTTATCGGTAGAACCTTGGGGCGATCGGCAGTTCAGGTCTTAACCGGCAAAGTTATCTATTTCTCTAAAAACCGGGGTGAAATGTATCTGGGCTGGTTGATGTTTATCACGCACTTACTGCCCGTTTTACCCTTTGACTTGATGAGTTATGGCGCAGGTATTTCGGGGTTATCGTTGCCGATTTATGCCACGACGACGTTGTTGGGGATCATTCCCTGCACCTTCTTCCTCACCTATCTGGGGGCATCTTTTAAATTGGGCTTACCAACCGCCGTCTTGTTCATCTCCCTATTTCTGATTGTGTTGATTGTGGTGCCCTGGGGAGTGAAGCGCTATAACTGGCTGGGGTTAAAAGATGTCGTCCGGATAGAGTGATTCAGGGTTGGTGAGCATAGCTCACCAACCCTGAATGATTTTAATTGAGCTGGTTTAGCGACGAACCCAGCCATTAATCGTAAATCGACTATCGGCAAAGGCTCGGCTGGGACAGGAGACCGGCAGCACTTCATGCATGTAGTGGCTGGGGAAAAAGACGATGCTGTTATTGCGGGGTTCAACCGTTTGAAAGGAATCTGCTTTGACGTAGAAGTTATTTTCAATCGTGCTGTCGTATAACAATAATTCGCCGCCCGAAAAGGCTTTGGGTTCTTTATAAAAGTAATAAACGTACGTTAGAGTGCGGGTAGCCGTTTCAGGACTGCCATTGTCATTATGAACTTTGTAATAGTTGCCGTCATTGTGCGCCGTTAATTGCGACTCAATTTGAGAAGCCGTAAACACTGGAATGCCAAATTTATTTAAGACATCGGGCAATACAGATTGAATGCGCTTTAGAAGCAGTTCAGAAAATTCTGGGAAAAAGTGTAAGACAACGGATTTGCGATAGTCGGCGGCACCTGTAGATGTGGTGGTCGAGACAAAGTCTGATTCTCGTTTGAGGGCATAGCTAACTAAAGCGTTATGCTCTGCCGGTGTCAGGAAGGTTTCCAGCTGAACATAGTCTGATGTCACCAGCGGTTTGCTGCTGGGTGCAGGGGTTTGTCTCACTACCGTTGCTGAGGGCGTCTCTGGTTCGGTAGGGGATTGAATCACAATCGGTGGATCGGTGACCAATCCCACTAACTGATCGCCCCGGAAACACAGCGCCGCATGACCTTTGTGAATGGGTAGTTGGAATGCTTCTCGCTGGCGATCGCCACTGGGGTCTAACACGACTTGAAATAATTTATGCAGCAGTGGTGCATCCGGTGGCATTGGTACCGTAAACTGATGCCCACCCGTGAGCAATACGGTGACATCGACTACCTGGGGAGTTTGGGGAGTTTGGGAAGTTTGGGTCATGAGAGAGGAACGGGGAAAGGATGAAGGGAAAACGGTAGGACAGGAGATCTAGCAATTAAATAGTTAATTAGGACGGGGTACAGGGGTGGAACCCCTGTCCGGGGGCTTTGTCCCCGGACAAACTCATCGAGATTTAATGAGAGAAATGTCTCACACCTGTGAGCATCATGACGATGCCCAGTTCATTGGCAGCCTTGATCGAGTCTTGATCGCGCATACTGCCGCCCGGTTGAATAATGGCACGGATGCCAGCCGCCGCCGCTGTCCGGACGGAGTCGTCGAAGGGGAAGAAGCCATCGCTGGCAAGCACAGCCCCGTTGGCTTTTTCGCCTGCTTGCTCCAGAGCAATTTTGACGGATCCAACGCGATTCATCTGTCCGGCTCCGACCCCCAACGTCGTGCGATCGCCTGTTACAACAATGGCATTGGATTTGACGTGTTTACACACTCTCCAGGCAAAGACCAATTCTTCGATATCATCGGTGGTGGGATTTTTTTCGGTGACCACTTTCCATTGGGTTGGATCGATCAGGGGATCATCGGCATCTTGAATCAGGAAACCACCGGCGATCGCTTTGACGAGTTGTTTGGGACCGCTGACTAAATCGGGCAACACCAGCACCCGCACGTTTGCTTTGGCAGCCAAAATTTCCCGAGCATCTGCATCGCACGCTGGCGCAACCACACATTCTAAAAAGGTTTTGGTCAGTGCCGTTGCCGTTGCCCCATCAATTGCCCGGTTGAGTGCCACAATGCCTCCAAAGGCAGACACTGAGTCGGCTGCAAACGCTTTGTTATAGGCGGTTGAAATGCTATCTCCCAGGGCGACACCGCAGGGATTGGTGTGTTTGATGATCACCGCAGTCGGTTCTGCCTCGGCAAACTCAGCAATAATCCGGCGAGCGGCTTCCAGATCCACCAGGTTGTTGTAGCTCAGTTCTTTTCCCTGGAGCTTTTCGGCAGCTGCCCAGCCCGTTGCCACGGTTCCCGTCTGATACCAGCCTGCTGCCTGATGTGGATTTTCGCCATAGCGCAGGGTTTGCAACTGCGTCCCACTCAAGACAACGTTTTGGGGCAAGGTGTTTGCGTCTGTCCCTGACCCCTGGAAAGAAGATGGCTGCTGACTGAGATAGGTGGCGATCGCCAGATCATAGTTGGCTGTGTGCCAGAAAGCCTCTTGGGCGCAGCTCTGACGGAATGCCAGAGATGGATCGCCATAGTTATCGCGCAATTCCTGTAGGTAGCGATCGTATTGATTGGGATTGCAGAGTACGGTCAGGTGGGCAAAGTTTTTTGCCGATGCTCGCAACATCGCTGGCCCGCCGATATCGATTTGTTCGACGGCTTCTGGCAAGGTGACGTTGGCGTTGGCGATCGTTTGTTCAAATGGATAAAGATTGACCACAACTAAAGCGATCGGGCGAATGCCGTTGGCTTCGAGATCGGCTAAATCGGCGGCTAAATCTTGCCGCGCCAAAATGCCTCCATGAATCTTAGGATGCAGGGTCTTGACCCGTCCCCCTAAAATTTCTGGTGATCCCGTGTAATCCGAGACTTTCATTACCGGGATGCCTGCGGCTGCCAGGGTTTTGGCGGTTCCCCCACTGCTGATAATTTCAAACTCAAACTCTTCGACCAGGCGACGGGCAAACTCTACCAGTCCCGTTTTATCCGATGTACTCAGCAGTGCCAGACGTGCCATAAATGCCAATTTTCCTCTTGATTATGCTTCAAAGACCCATTCATCTGAGCCAATCTTGATAATACAGCCCGTCTTGAGCAGGTAGGGATAATTGGGGATGAGACGCTGATTGTTGAGAAAGGTACCATTTGAACTGCCCAGATCGACCAGTTGATAACGAATGTTGCCCTGTTCGTCTTGGGTCATCTCGATGCGGGCATGGTTGCGGGAGCAGAGGGCGCTTTCCGATACAAAGTGATGACCAGGTTCGCGACCAATGGTAAAGGGATTGGCTGATAGAGGGGCGATCGCGCCTGTCGTCCGATGCACCAGGTGAGCAGTTGCCCGGTTATCTGCGGGTGAAACCAGCGTGGTCGGCGGCAAGGCAGAAGGTGTGGATGCCGTTGGCAATTTTACCGGGGTTGCATCTCCCGGCAGCACAAACGTGGGTTGAACAGGAGTTTGGGGTAGCGACGGGGTGTTTGGGGCAGGTGCGTTAGAACTAATATGAATTTGCTGGAAGGGGAGATTGCGTTGTTCGGCATTGGCAATCTGGACTTTCAGGCTGGCTTCATGCTCTGCTTCCTGGCGAGCGCTCATGCCCTCGACCTGACGCACTACCCCACGACTCTGAGGAAAACTGATGTCGCTGACCCGCACATCTTCGAGGTTGAATCCCAATAAGTAAAAGCTATCGAGATGACTGAGGAGATAGTCGCGAATTCTGATTCTGCCTTCCTGGGTCAACTCATCTAACTGTAGTTGATTGATCACCACGCCCAAATTGTCTTTAACCGCACTGGTAAGCGCCCCGATTGGATCAGACAGCTCGATGGCAATTCGTTTGGGGTCAATCACCTGATACATGACGTTGAGCGACACGTTAACCAAATATTGATCCCTTGAGAGAAAATCACCCCGCGAGACCACATCTAGATTGCGGATCTTGGTATCGACCAGCACTAACTGACATTGCTCAATCCAGGGAATGGCAAAACTGAAATGGCGTCCCGGTTCTAGCTTACGAACCAATTGTCCATTTTTAATCAGCAGACCCATGTAGCCTGCCCCAATAAAATCCATGCTCCATCCCGCCCAGCGTTCTGGAGTCAGCGTTTGAATTAGAGGAGAATCGCTATTAGACATGCAACTGGTTTAAGATGCCTATCTCATCATCCTATTTGCTTTTACTTCAAACTTACCAGACCATTTTTCAGAACTGGGGTTTTCAGAACTGGGGCGATCGCTCTCTGCTACCGTCTCAAGAAGGGTGATGCCATCAATCGCCAGATGGGCTAAACCAGATCTTCTCTCAAATAAACGGTCGATCTCAAAAATCTTCTCCAAACTATGGGAAACGTTGCATAAGGATCGTGGATTTCATAAACCCGAAGCTTTATTTTTGGAAGCGCGGCTCCGCCGCGCTTCCAAAAATAAAGCTTCGGGTTTTAATTGATTTGCGCTCCCAAGCTCTGTTGAAGCATCTCCGGATTTAAACTCGGTGTGGAATCGGGAAAGCATTCAACACAAACACGATAGAAGTCATCAAAAAATATAGCAATCTCGAATGGATTGTGAGAGGCTCACCCCGTCGGGGTGAGCCTCTCACAACCGATCATTTTCACGGATCAAATAGGATCGCTATATATAGCAATCCTAAATCAGTTATGAAAGCGCCCGCCCGAAGGGCGGGCGCTTTCATAACTGATCAGATTCACAAATCAAATAGGATCGCTATAGGATTGTTATAATTAGTTCAGGTTAGTCAAAAGATAACAATGTTAGTAATAAAATGCCCAAAAAATACTTCAAGATAAATCATGATAAACCGATTTACTTTTAATAGTTGATTACACAAACTATGTTCGTGTTCTACTCGTTTGGGTGATAGTTAAAATGATTACTCAGCTCATGGTTCAACCCTCGTCTTGGGTAGAGTCTGGAATTAGAATTAGTAAAGTTAGAGACTTATATCTATTCAAATTTACAGATGAATTGCAAGCCCGTTTGGAGATGCTTTTAGAGCATCAGAAAGCGAATAGTCTGACGGCACAAGACGAAGCAGAATTAACCGGAATTTTAGAGCTCGATAGAATTTTTACACTGCTGAATGCCAGGATTATTTCTGAATCATGACATTGAGTGAAGCAGTACGAAAATTCGTTCGAGAACGAGCCCAGTATCGCTGTGAATACTGTCACTCTTCTGAAGAAGCTAGTGCTGCATTGTTTGCCATCGATCATCTGATTCCTCGTTCTTTAGGGGGTTCAAATACCATCAATAATCTTGCTTTAGCGTGTCAACGTTGCAATGGTTATCGCTACAACTTTACAGATGGCATTGATCCTGAAACTCAAGCAATGACCCCTTTATTTAACCCGCGTGAGCAGGGTTGGGCAGATCACTTTATTTGGACAAGTGACGGCTTAAAAATTATAGGAACCACGCCAATCGGACGGGCAACGTGCAATCGTCTAGATTTAAATGATGATCGTCACAACAACGGCGCGATCGTTGTCGCTCGACGTTTATGGCTTAAAGGAGGATGGCATCCGCCGGTCGATGACCCAAGACAGTGATTCACGGCGATGGGATCAATGTGCGATCGCCTTACCGTGTGTTGATATCAAATTTCTGAGGAATGAGCCGTCCCCTGATAGGGCAAAATTAAGTGTTGCACTCCTCGTTCTTTCTTATTTTGCTCCATGAAAATTGCTACCTGGAATGTCAATTCCATTCGGACTCGCCTGAATCATACCGTCAACTGGTTAACAGACAATCCAGTGGATGTGTTGTGTGTGCAAGAAACCAAAGTCATGGATGAGATGTTTCCGCGATCGCCATTTATAGAATTGGGCTATCAAACCTATATCTCTGGGCAAAAGTCATATAACGGGGTAGCGCTAATCAGTCGATCGCCTCTAGAAGATGTCAGCATGGGGTTCAGCGGCATTTTGGGAGAATCCGTCATTGCCTTTGATGAACAAAAGCGCGTGATCACAGGCGTATTCAATGGCGTTCGCTTAGTGAACTTATACGTACCGAATGGATCGTCTATCGGTAGTGAAAAATACCTTTATAAACTCCAATGGTTAACCGTTTTGTATGAGTATTTAAAAACGTTACTCAGTCAACATGAAGACGTATTGGTATGCGGAGATTTTAACATTGCTCTGGAAGATCGAGATATCCATAATCCTGCTGGACGGGAGACGCAGGTGATGGCAACAGATGCCGAACGAGAAGCGCTCAAACGGGTGCTGGAATTGGGCTTCTCAGATGGGTTTCGTAAGTTTAATCAAGATGGTGGGCAGTTTAGCTGGTGGGATTATCGGGCAGCAGCATTTCGGCGTAATTTGGGCTGGCGGATCGATCACCATTATCTATCGCCCTCACTGTATCAAAAGGCGATCGCCTGTACGATTGATGTGGCTCCCCGCAAGCTAGAACAACCCAGCGACCATACGCCAGTCGTGGTTGAGTTGCCTGGGTAAACGACTATGGCGCTTCGCGCATGGATAGATTCTGGTATTGAGTGAGAGCCGCGCTCCGCGCGGCTCTCACTCAATACCGAGTACTTCACACTCATGAGAATTGCTATAGCAATTGAATGTCACAAGGATGGCATTCAGGGTTTGGGTTGAGGCATTGGTTTATCTAGTTGCGTCAGGGCGATCGCCACTAGCAACAAACTAATGGCAATAATTCTAGAAGGATTGATGCTATGGGGGGTGATGCCAAACCAGCCGAGTTGGTCGATCACCAGTGACATGCTCATTTGGCTACACACGACTGCCAGCGTAGAGGTGGTTAAGCCCAATTTAGGGATAGTCAAGGTGCTGAGACTGACAAACAGCGCCCCCAAAAAGCCCCCTAAAAATGCCCATAGAGGGACATCTGCCAGTTTGGTGATATCAGGAGCAGTGAAGACGCCGAGGGCAATTAATAGGGCAAGAGTACTGAAACCCACCGTGAAATTAATCGCCGCCGCCGCGATCGCAGATCGGAGCACTTGTTTGAGACGGGCATTAGCTGCCGCCCCGACTGCTAGAAAACTTCCGGCTGAGCCAACGCCAATGAAGGCAACGAAGATGTCCATAGATTGACCGTAATGTTTAGATGTATCGCAACCGTCGAGACGGTTAAATCAGGAGGCTGTGTGAGAACCCGCGCAGAGCGCGGGTTCTCACATAATCTTGGTCTTACTCAACCCCTCGATGGCTATAGGGGATAGGCGTCACTGATTTGGGAGATGAATTTAAACGTGAACCCTTGGGGTTTATGTTCAAATTCATCTCACTATTAAGCAATGCTGAGGGATCAGATAAGCTGTGCGGTTGCAAAGTCAAAATTTGTTCTAGCAGTTCTAACCGGGATTGTTGCAAGCCCTCAAGCTGTTCTTCGACTGCCTCCAGTTGAACCAGAAGAGTCGCCAAAATTTTGCGATCGCCCTGCAATTGCGCGGGAGGTAACCATTGCCAAACTGGGGGGAAAAGGTCATTCATACCATTTACCTTGATGCCAATCCTGTCATTTCTTGGGAACCACGATGCTTAGGATCACAAATTAAATAAGACCCGGACGTTTATTTTTGGAAACGCGGCTCCGCCGCGTTTCCAAAAATAAAGCTTCGGTTTTATTTAATCCACGATTCTCAGGGTGAAAAGACGGGTGATTTACTGTGCCAGAAAGAAGAGCGCGATCGCCAATAATCCTACAGCTACTTGCCGATGGGGCGTGAGACGACGTTGTGGGACTCCTAACCAACCGAAATGATCGGTGATGATGCCAGCGATCGCCTGACCACAGACGACAAATCCCAGGGTCAGTGTGGTTCCCAAGATAGACGTGAAATAGGCACTGGAGGCAATGTACCAGGCTCCCAGGATGCCCCCGATTAAGCTCCAGCGGGGGGCTTTGAGCAAAACAGACCAATCGGTCTGTCGTCCGTGCCCAGCTACCAGTACCGCAATCAGTGCCAGTGCCCCGACCAGATAAGAAAGAGCGGCAGCTAAGGGAACAGATGCTAATGAACGCGCCAGTTGGGCGTTGAAGCTGGCTTGAATGGGTAAGACTGCCCCGCTCAATAATGCCAGCAGTAAAAATAAGCAGATGTGGCAATGAGAGGCGATCGCCTGATAGAAGCGAAGTGCGATCGCCCGTAAGCGACTAAACCGAAGTGAGATCATAACGAGTTAGAGAGTGAGTTGGGGCAATCGGGTCGCATGGGTCAGGCAGCGATCGGCAGTGACCGATAAGACCCGTGGGTCAGGTCTGCCAATACGGACGGAGCAGAGGGGATCCAATTCAGTAACGTCTGAGCGCGATCGCTCGATACCTGTTGATGTAATGCCAGGGCATCGGCTAGATTGCCCCAGGTTTGGCGGGCATCTTCAAGGGCTAAAAATTGCAGCTCACCCCTTACCCCTGCCACTTCTGCCATTGCCAATGCGACTGTTCGCTGAGACAGCGGCTCCCCATTTGTTCCAATCAACACCGTTGCCGCAGGCGCATGTTCCATCGCTTTCACATAGAGACTTGCCAGATCGTGCAAATGCACAAACGACCAGTCATTCTGTCCATCGCCAACTACAGGGATGGCTCCTTGCGTCTGTCCTGCCTGAATCAGCATTGCCAGTAAGCCACCCCCCTGTCCGTAAACCAATGCCGGACGGATCACGATCGCCCTCACCTGACGTTGGGCTGCGGCTAACACCAAATCTTCGATCGCTGGTCGCCATGCCACCATCGGGGTCGGATGCAAGGGCATCGTTTCATCGGCTACGGTGTCGCCCGTGTTGCCCATGACCCAAATGCCACTGGTGTAAATGAATGGTTTTTGGGTTCCGTCCAATGCCGATAGCAATGTCTCTACTGCCGAGCGATCGACCGCTGCCATCTGCGCATCATTCGTAGCAGCAGTATGAATCACCGCATCAACGTGCAGGGCTGCCTGACGCAGACGTGCTGCATCGGCTAAATCACCCCGATAGGACTCCAGCCCAGCCGCGTGCAACCGTTGGACAGCTGCTTCCGATCGAGCCAGCCCCACGACTTTGTGCCCCGCCGTTTGTAATGCCGTGGCGATCGCACTGCCAATGTAACCCGTTGCGCTCGTAAGTAAAACGTTCATGGTGTCTGCCTCCAGGTGAAGAGTCGTCAAGATTTATCTTGATATCAAGATAGTAAACATAAAGGTAAATGTCAAGAATCTCGACATCAAGATATAATGGCGCTATGGAAACGGATCGAATCGACAAAATTTTGGAACAGTGGCGACAGGAGTCGCCGTCGTTGGATGCTTCTGCGCTGGCAGTAGTGGGGCGGGTGCTACGCATCGCCCGATTGCTGGAAAAGCATCGAGAAACGGTGTTGGCAGACTATGGGCTGAATGTGTGGTCGTTTGATGTGCTGGCAACCTTGCGGCGTCAGGGTGCGCCCTATCAACTCAAACCCACGGATTTATATGGCGTGCTGATGCTGTCCTCTGGAGCCATGACCAACCGGATTGATCGCTTAGAACAGGATGGCATTGTGACGCGCTTGCGCGATCCAGACGATCGCCGGGGGGTGATCGTGCAACTGACGCCCAAGGGTATTCAACTGGTGGATACCGTTCTGCCGGTTTTATTGGCGAGTGAAAAAAGGCTGCTGGCAGAATTTGCCACACCGCAGGAGGCAGATGCCCTGACGGTGCTGTTGCGGCAATTTTTACTTTCTCTAGAAACAAGCGTGAAATAGCACAAGGAGCAAGGGATGCAATGGCTCAATCCACCTGCCCAGTGGTCTGAATTGGGCAATCAATTAGTGGTCAAAACTGCGCCCAAAACCGATTTCTGGCGCAAAACCCATTACGGATTTATTCGAGATACGGGGCATTTTTATTGGCAGGCGATCGCCACAGACTTCACCGTTGAGGTCAAGATCGGAGGTCAGTACCGTGATCTCTACGACCAGGCAGGCATTATGCTGCGGGCGGATGAAACGCACTGGATTAAAACCGGGATTGAATATGTGGATGGCGTTCAACACCTGAGTGCCGTTGTCACGCACGATTATTCCGATTGGTCGGTGATTCCGTTAGCGTCTCCACCGGAGGTTTTGCATCTGCGCGTCGAGCGTCGTCAGGATGCCATCCATATTGCCTACCTGAATGCTGCCTCTGACTCGATTCCCCTGAGAATGACCTATTTGCCCAGTCCGGCACCCCTGCATGTGGGGGTGATGTGTGCTTCGCCACAGGGCAATGGGTTTGAGGTGACGTTTGCCGATTACTGCGTTACGGTGGCGGATGGATGATCTGGAGGGTTTCCGGCGGAAAAACTCCACGTCGCCAAATCCAGTTGCTTGAGATAGCGATAGAGTGGATCTGCGACTTTTACGGATTTTTCATGAGCGGTTCCCCGGACGACCCATTGACTGACCCGATTCAGCCTGATGCAAACAATGAGATGAATGCTGAGGCGATCGCCCCAGAGCCCCATCAGCCTGACCTGGTTGTGCCCCAGATCAAAACCACAACGCCGCCGATTTCGCTGGTCGAAACGGCGTTTTTGGCGAGCACTGCTAGCTTGTTGTGGCTGGCTAGCTATTACCTCAGCCTGGTGCCCTGGATGCGCATCTTTTTTCCGGCACCGATCGCCCTGATCTATCTACGGTGGGGCAGTCGAGCTGCCTGGATTGGCACGGTGGTCACTGGGCTGTTGCTGTCGGTGCTGATGGGGCCCTATCTCAGTTTGCTGTTTATCGTGCCTTATGGATTGTTGGGGGTGCAGTTGGGGGCAATGTGGCGCAGGGGTGCGCCCTGGTCGTTTTCGATTCCGACAGGAATGCTCATTTCGACGTTTGGCTTTTTCTTTCGCATCTGGTTACTCTCCATTTTCCTGGACGAAGATCTGTGGGTTTATCTCACCGGGCGAATTGCTGATTTTGTCCAGTGGGGGTTAAGTAAGTTCGTTGATTTTGGCATATTGGGCATCGGCGTGTTGGGGCCGGTTGATATCACGGTGGTGCAACTGGTGACGATCGCAACGATTTTATTGAGCGATTTAATTTATCTCTTCACCGTGCATCTGGCGTCGTGGTTGTTGTTAGAACGGTTGGGCAATCCCATTCCAGAGCCACCCCATTGGGTGCAAGTGTTAATGGATGAAGATTAAGCCCTATGTCAGACGCCCTCCGCATCTATACCAACTCTGCGATCGCTCAACCCTGGCTTGACCAATTTCGCGGGCGATCGCCGTTATTTGCCTGTGTTTTAGGATTTACCGAAACGGGGTTGATTCCCGGCATCTCTGCTGCCGGAGCTACTCCTGAATCGCGTCGCTATACGGCGATCGCGGATGCCGAATTTTTGTATTACGGTGCCCAACCGCATCCCACCTATCCCCTGCCGCCGTTGGCAGCTGGAGCCTCACCCGTGTTGATTACCCGTGCGATTGTTGAGGCACTCCAGATTCCAGTTCACCTGTTTAATGCGGGATTGCCCGTGCCACCGCCCCTGCCGGTGATCGATCTGGGCGGTAAGCCTGCCCATTGTTTGAGTCAGGGGCGCGCCATGGAGTTAGCGTTGGTCTATCATTTGCTCAACCAGGGATTGGTCTGGGGGGAAAAGCTGGCTGGCTGGGTGCCTAACCGCTACGTCATTTTGGCGGAATGTGTGGTGGGTGGGACGACGACAGCGTTAGCCGTGCTGAGCGGATTGGGATGGGATGCCACCGGAAAAGTCAATAGCAGCCATCCCACGTGCAATCATCAGCAAAAGTGGGCACTCGTTCAGGCTGGCTTAGAGAAAGCTGGATTGGTTGCAGGTACGGCTGCCGATCCCCTCAAGGTAGTTGCTGCCCTGGGTGATCCGATGCAAATTGTGGTGGCAGGGATGGCGATCGCCGCCAGTCGTCATGCGGGGGTGTTGTTGGCAGGGGGCACGCAGATGTTAGCGGTATATGCGTTAATCCAAACCCTGACGACTGCCTATGATCTGGATTGGCAGCCGCAACAGGTCGTTGTCGGTACCACCCGCTGGGTGGCAGACGATCCGACCGGAGACACTATAGGGTTAGCTGAGTTGATTCAAGCGCCTCTGATTGCTACCCAGTTGAGCTTTGCTGACTCGCGATATCCGGCGTTACGAGCTTACGAACAAGGCTATGTCAAAGAAGGGGTGGGTGCTGGGGCCTGTGCGATCGCTGCGTCTCTTTACCAAAACTGGCACCAAGCGGATCTGCTCAAAGCGATCGAAGCGATTCTTCCGATCTGAACGTTGCCACGTTTACGGTTGCGGTAGGGGGATGGTGTGAAATGCGGCGTGCCGCATTTCACACCATCCCCCTCCGGGTTCCAGATGCGTAGCGCGATCCAGGCAGAATCGGCAATTAAGAATCGTGTTCAGAGTAAAAGGACGATGGCGATCGCAAGATAGGGTAGGACTATCACCGTCTCCTGAATAGAGTGGCTCTATGGGATATCAAAAGATTTTTGTTGCACTCGATCGGCATAACGAGGTTTCCGGTATTTTCGAGAAAGCTCTAGAACTAGCAAAAAACGATGCCGCAACACTGATGATCTTTCACTGTATGCCGATCGAATCACCATCCCTATACGACTACGGCGATATTTATGGAGGCAATATTGATCAGTTTTCGCGCCTGATTCAAGACCAGATCGACCGCGAGACAGAAAGTAATCGTCAATGGTTAGAAGGGCTTTGCAAACAGGCGATCGCCGCGGGTGTTGCCGCAGAATGGGACTGGAAATTGGGCAGCGCAGGGAGTTGGATCTGCAAAGTGGCTTCCAGTTGGGAGGCAGATCTAATCGTCATGGGTCGCCGGGGACACCGGGGCTTAGCCGAGATCGTGTTGGGTAGCGTCAGTAATTACGTCTTGCACCATGCATCCTGTTCGGTGCTGATTGTGCAAAATACTCAATAGCCAAAAGCCTAAGGTTGGAGCGTGGCGAAGCCGCCCTTCAACCGAATACCCCGGAGCCAAGAGCCGGATGCGTTGTCAATACGCAGAGATGGGGTGATGGGGAGACATTAGACCTCCGAGGTTTCTGAAAATCTCGGAGGTCTGAGGGCGATCAGATCGGCAACCCTAAACTTTAATGCGGACAAATCACTAGAGTTAATTCAACCGCAGATCCCTGATGTGCTAGCCATCTCTGCGTTTGAGCCAAATTCCTCTCATGCCAACGGCTTTAGACCCTTCATAATCTTCTGTAAAGCTATCTCCCACATGCCATGCGTCTTCTGGCGAGCAGTTGTGCTTTGCTAACGCTGCCAAAAAAATTTTAGGATTGGGCTTGGCGGCTCCGACTTCGGTAGAAATAGTGACCGAAGAAAAAAAGTCCGATAACCCCAACGCCTGCAAAACAAAGTAGATGCGAGAGTCGAAGTTTGACACTACCCCCAGTTCAATGCCTTCTTTTCGCCAATGTTCTAATGCCGTGGGGATATCGCGGTAGACAAACCACGGGTTAGCAGTGGCAAAGTGAACATACAGGGCATCAAAAAAATCTTCGAAGTCCGAAAAGTGTTGAAAGGCACTAACTTTTTTAAACGTTTGAATGGCGATCGCCTTCCACCAGGCATATTCTCGCCCTGGAATATTAGTTACATCTTCACCCGGAAATGCCATCGGTGGTGCGGCGCGAAAGCTTTGAAAAAACGCTTGTTCTAAGGCGTCGGCATCGGCATCCACTTCAAATTTTTGGGCGATCTCTCGATAGACCTGTCCCACACTGCCTTGCACACCAAAAAGAGTACCAACTGCATCGAGAAAGATTACTTTGGGAGGGTTCATGCAACTCTAAACGTTGGGGAATCACAAGTTTGCTATCATTGTCCACCCATCGAGAGAAATTGGCGTAGCGGTTGCGCCATCCAATTTAAACCCACTTTAATTTGGTGGTCGAGGGTCGGCATCCGGTAGAGGTAGGCAAGACGACGAGCGACATGTGCCAACGGCCCGTCTAGCTGAATCCCCAACCCGGCAAGGGTCGCGTTGTCGCTGCCTAAGGTCATCATTTCACCAAGGGCTTGATAGCGGAAGGGGAGGAGCGGGCGACCCGTCAACGATGCCCAAATATTCCAGCCTGCGTAATCAGCTTGTTGAAAAGCGACCTGGGCTGTTGCTGGAACCTTCTGTCCTTCGGCATCATAGCATTCTGCCAGATCTCCTAAAGCAAAGATTTCTGGATGATCGACTACCTCAAGCGTAGGTAAAATCACTAGTTGTTGGCGATCGTTGTGTTTCAGGGGCAAATCTTTGACCACGTCTGCTACCTGGGTGCCCACCGTCCACAACACAATATCAACTGGGATGGTGTCAGATTGCCCCTGATACTCCAGGGTCATCTGCTGGGCGTCGATCGCCGTTACTTTGGTTTCCAGGTCAAGCCAAACTCCTTTGTCGTGCAAGACGCGGTTTGCCGTTTCGCGATTGAAATCTGGCGAAGTCTGTAAGATCTGGTTTTGAACCTCGATCAACCGCAGCCGACCGCGATCGCCCAATCGTTCTGCCAGCTTACATGCCAGTTCCACGCCACTATAGCCACCACCTACGATCGCAATCCGAATTTTCTCAGCGTCCGATGTTTCTAACGTGCGTAGTTTTTCCTCCAGACGGTAGGCATCAGAGACGGTACGAAATGCCAGCGCATGGTCTGCCACTCCCGGCACCCGATCCATCGGCGTATCACCTCCCAGAGCTAACACCAGGCGATCGTAGGGGATAGAGTCACCTGTCTGTAATCGCACCTGCCGTGCCTCGACATCAATGCCATCCACTATCGCTTGCTGAAAGTGAATGCCTGTATTCGCCAGCAATTCCACATAGGGCGGGGCAATTTCCCAGGTCTGAAGTTCGCCCGTCAGCAATTCATACAACAGTGGGGCAAACAAAAAGCGATCGTGCTGGTCAACCAACACAATCTCCGGTTTTTCCGATGCTTCCCAGGGCAATTCGCTCAGACGCAATGCTGTGTAGAGACCACCAAAGCCTCCACCGAGAATACAGATGCGATTAGATGGTTGAGTCATAGGAGGAAAAAAGGCGATCGATTAGGCAACTTCCTTTCAGGATAGCAATCCTATGCAAATGCTAGATAAAGCGATCGCATTTACCGAGCCGTCGCTCTGTCAAACAACGGGGGTTGAATCAAATTCCTGATTGACTGACAAAAGTGCCAGAAGGCGTATTCCACCGTAAGGGCAGGTTTTGCCGAAAAGCTGACTGTAAACCGATCAGGAATTTGCTAAACCTGCCCTTACAAAGATTTGTCAGTCAGTCAGTCAGATCAAATTCACAACACGAAGCGCTGTTGTTTTCGTAGTCGAAACTTCAGTCAGCTGATAGGCTAAAAAGAGCATTGCTGAGCATCTATCCAGAAAGTTGATGGTTCGTGTCCTTAACGGGTGTGGAATCACCTGTCTCATCATGCTTCGGATAGATTCTTAATCGAAAGATGATTTTGGCGGTGAAAGTGTCGCTTTCCCATGTCAAAATATCTCCAAGCAAGGCTAACCACCAGACCTGGGTTTGCGTAGCTCAGGCTCTAAACCTGCCTATCGTTGAGAGAGAGAACACTGTGCCCCATACGATCGTGACGAACGTCTGCGAAGGCGTTGCAGATTGCGTCGATGCCTGTCCTGTTGCCTGTATCCATGATGGTCCAGGTAAAAATTCCAAAGGAACAGACTGGTATTGGATTGACTTTGCCACCTGCATCGATTGCGGCATCTGTCTTCAGGTTTGTCCTGTAGAAGGGGCGATCGTGCCTGAAGAAAGACCCGAACTGCAAAACACACCTTAACGCATTGCTGTGAGAGAGTGGCGTTCACGCTCTTTGATGCAAGCGACGAATACGGGAGGTTGCCAAGCCTGAACACATCAGGACGGGTAGCCTCCCGTTTTTGCGATCGCCCCCAACCTTACGCAAGATACTAGACCTCCGAGGTTTCCAAAACCTCGGAGGTCTTGGGGACGCCATCAGAGGCTGGCAGGTGTAATTGGAGGAATCACGGAGAAATCAGGGCAAGTTGGGAGAGTGCCGGATGAAGTTCAGTGGATTCCGGCTCAAAGTTGAGGGATTTCCAGATAGGGTCGAGTCAGCCAGGAAAGAAGGATGGAAGCTGCCTGAACAGTTAATCCTGCGCTGTTGCTTATCACTACTCAACCCCTAAGAGACATTACGCATGGCTATTATTACCGTTACAAGTACCGCAGACAGCGGTAAGGGTTCGTTGCGGGCGGCGATCGCCTCTGCTCAGTCTGGAGACACGGTTCGTTTTTCCAGCACCTTAGCCAATCAGACCATTACCCTGACCAAAGGACAGATTGAAATCAGTGTCGGCAAAAATCTCACGATTGACGGTGCTGATGCTGACAATTTAACCATTAGTGGCAACAACGCCTCTCGTATCTTTTGGCTCAACTCTACGTCGGCAACACCAACCCGCTTAACGGTCAAGCATTTGATTCTGGTCGATGGCTATACCAGCGATCGCGGTGGGGCAATCAGTACGACCCATCAAGGGATACTGACGGTGAATGGAGTGACGTTTAAAAACAATGTGGCAGATCTGGGGGGCGGTGCCATCTTCAGTGCCTTTGAAGGAACCCTTACAGTAACGGATAGCCAATTTACGGGCAATCAGGCGATCGCCGGTAACGATGAACGGGGGGCAGGGGCGATCGCATTTTGGGGACCCGGCAATTGCACGATTCGCAAGAGTGAGTTTATTGGCAATAAAGGGATCAATGGCGGTGCGATCAATAGCCTCAATGGCAAACTCACCATCGAACAGTCGCGCTTTGTCAAAAACAGCACCCTGGCAGCAACCTACGATGCCGGACAAGCCAATCCAACCCTGCGGGGCTATGGTGGTGCAATTTATACCGATCGCGCCAGTGCCAGCGGCGAAGCCTCTGGCAGTATTCAGATTCGCAATAGCCGTTTTATTGGCAACCGGGGACGGGGCGAAGGCGGCGCAGCTTACCTCTATACCGGAACCCAGGATCGGGTTGCGATCGAATCCAGCCTGTTCCAAAACAATCGCGTGTTCAACCTGCCTCAAGGGAACGATGGCAACGGTGGCGCACTGGTGGTGCTGAGTAATGGCTTAAATCAAGGCTTAACCATTGCGGCTACAACCTTTGCCAATAACACCGCCAACAATCAAGGCGGCGGGTTGTGGATGATGGATGCTCCCACGACCATTACCAACAGCACGTTTTCTGGCAATCAAACCTTGGGAACCGACTACAACCGGGTCGGGGGTGGCATGACGCTTTATGGACCGACGACCATCGTCAATTCCACCATTGCTTATAACCATGCCGGATGGGTTGGCGGGGGTGTGTCGGCGGATAGCTCTAACGTCACCGTCAAAAACACCATTTTTTATCAAAATACTGCCGACAACGGCACGAATGATTGGGGCATTGAGCAACACACGAATCGCGAATTGACCGATTTGGGTGGCAATATTCAGTGGCCGCCTAAACAGACGACTAACTGGAATGATTACAATGCCACGAGCAGCATTCAACTCATCGATCCCCAGTTGGGAGCGCTAAAAGACAATGGTGGCGGCGTTCTCACCCATGCTCTGTTGTCGGGTAGCCCTGCCATTAATGCAGCGATCGCAGCAGGTGCGCCCACCAAGGATGAGCGGGGCACGCGTCGCCCAGGGACTCCAGATATCGGAGCCTATGAATTTTTGTCGGGAAAGTTTGTTTTGGTTGGCAGTAGCCAGGATGAACTCCTCAGCGGTAGTTCGGGACAAGATTCCTTGAGTGGCAATGGCGGTCATGACGAGGTGTTGGGGTTTGCCGCCAATGATGTGTTGAATGGTGGTGATGGGGCAGATGAATTGCTGGGTGGTAGCGGCAATGACCGATTGCTGGGCGGAAATGGCAATGATGTGCTGACGGGTGGGTTTGGCAAGGACACGCTGCTCTGTGGCAACGGTCGCGATCGCATCCTGTACGAAAGCACCCAAGACTTTGGCGATACCCTCAAGGATATGGATCCCAGTCGTGATGTCATCGATCTCAGCGCTCTAACCACAGGATCTAATTTTCGCAGTGCGACACCATTTACAACCTATGTGCAACTTCAGCAGAGTGGCACGAAAACTATAGTTAGTTTTGATGTCGGCGGCGATCGCACAGATCAGTGGAAACTGTTAGCCACGCTAGAAGGGGTAACGGCAACCAGTCTCAGCGCCAAAAACTTCTCGCTATAGCACGACGCACTTAGAACCCGACAGGGGATGGATTGAAACGCGTCGCGTCTCAATCCATCCCCTGTTTTAACTGGATTGCTTGAGGCTATAGATAGCGCTTCGCGCCCAGATAGACTGCGGTTGTTGTGTGAGAGCCGCGCTCCGCGCGGCTCTCACACAACAACTTGAACGTCACACACTTGAGAATTGCTATGGCAAGCCCAAATGGCTTGTGGGAGGCGCACCCCGTCGGGGTGCGCCTCCCACAAGCCGCTTATCTGACAGCTCATTTAGGACTGCTGTATTCATTACGGTTGGGAACTAATGATTATGATTTTGCTTCCAATTTAAACGTATCCATGCCCTGGAATAGCTTGATAGAGCGGCGATAAACGTTGAAATTCTTTGCATCTCTCAGAGATGTGACCATGCAAGATTACACTTTATAAAATACATCTGTTGGCAAAATTTAGTTCAAATACCCTCTATGCCAATACAGTGGCGATCGCTCCCATCAACTTGCATCAGAGCGCTCCATCTGTTGCGTTGAGCGAATGGCAACTGTACGACAATTCAGCCCTATAGAGTAGAGCATGTGAACCCTTTGCGATAAGAAATGAGATAAGCGATTGCGATACAGTGATAGCACCTGTTGTCCGCCTAGTGCCCGTTAGTTGTCGGTCTACCTGTTGGAGGATTTTATGGAACTCATGGCATTTGTTCACGCGTCTGTCGCCTACGAAGACTTGACCCCCACCCCTCAACTTCGATCTGTTGAAGAGATGGGTGCAGCCGTGACTCAATCGGCTGGTGTTGGTTTAGCAGGTGTCGTGGCAGCAGTTTCTATCTTGACAAGCTCTACCGATGCTCTGGCGTTAGTGCGGTCTGGAGATAGCGGCGCAGATGTCAGAGAGGTTCAAGCCGCGTTGGTTGAGTCTGGGTTTGACCTGGGTGAAATTGATGGCGTTTTTGGACCGGCGACCGAAAGTGCTGTGGTGCAATTTCAGCGATCGCAAGGCTTAGAAGCGGATGGCATTGTCGGTCCTCAAACCCTGGCTGCATTGGGTTTAGGAGAGGCTACCAGCGCCAGTGCAACTCCCCCCGCTACCACCACCCAACCTAGAACCACCACAGCGTCTCCCACAACCTCAACGTCTACCGCAACGCCTGGTTCCGGTACAACGGCGACAACGGCTCCCGGTATTATTTTGACCACTGAGTCAACACCTTCTCCCTCAACTACCAGCACGCCTCGTGCAGCGGTAGTGGATGCCGTAGGGGGCTTGACTGTGCGGGCGAATCCGGGTTTAGACTCTACAGCGATCGCCATTAAACCGGATGGGGCAAGGGTGTCACTCACAGGTCAAGAGATGCGTCTGGATGGTTATACCTGGGTGCGGTTGGCAGGCGAACCGGGGTGGGTTGCCTCGCAATATTTAGCGATCGCTTCCAATTCGACAGGCAGTTCATCGACGTCTGCCCGTGCCAGTGTGCCCTCTAGCGCCTCATCCGCTAGCCCCGCTGCCACCACTAGCCCAACGGCTGCGTCTACAACTGCCACCCCCACAACCACCCGCACCAGCACACCACCCATTGCCCGCGCCGGGACGGCTCGCATTGTCGCCGATGCGTTAATTGTGCGGGATGCCCCCAACGGGCAAGATACCGGCACTACCCTGGTTCAAGGGAATACAGTGCGGCTCACAGGAGCGACGGTGTTGAGTGCAGGACGCAATTGGGCAGAACTTGCAGACGGAAACTGGGTCGCCTCCGATTATCTGGAAATGGTGAATTAAGCACGGTTTGATACACGAAAGAGAGGGTGAGCCATGCGGCTCACCCTCTCTTGTTAAACAGCGGTTAAACAGCCGTAAATTGCAGGGCTTCGCCACGCACCTCGGTGTTGAGGTTGCCGTGATCATAAACGACCTGCCCATTCACGATCGTCACCACGGGAAATCCGGTTAAATTCCATCCTTCAAACGGACTCCAGCCGCACTTGGTCTGGAGTTCTTCGCGGGTGACGGGGCGGTAGGTTTCCAGATCTACCAAAACTAAATCGGCATCAGAGCCAGGAGCGATCGCTCCTTTATTGGGAATTTTATAGGCTTTGGCTACAGCCGTTGACATCCAATTTGCCACCTGAGCAACGCTGCATCGTCCCTGTGCGGCTTGGGTCAGCATCAACGGCAACGATGTCTCCACCCCTGGCATTCCAGAGGGGGTATTGGGATACTCCTTGGCTTTTTCTTCCAGGGTATGGGGGGCATGGTCGGTGGCAATAAAGTCGATCATGCCATCTAACAACGCTTGCCAAAGGACGGCGTTATCATGATGCGATCGCAACGGTGGATTCATCTGTGCCAGCGTACCAATGGTGGCGTAAGCATCGGTATTGAGCAACAGATGTTGGGGTGTCACTTCGCATGTCACCCAGGCAGGCTTATCAATCCGCATCAGTTCAGCTTCTTCGGCAGTGGACATATGTAAAATGTGGAGCCGTCGCTGATATTTCTTAGAGAGTTTCAGTGCCAGTTGGGTGGCTTGAAGCGCCGCCAGATTGTCTTGAATTTGAGAATGAACCGCCGGATCGGTGCGACCGGCAAATTCTTCGCGGCGTTGCCGAATTCGTGCCTGATCTTCCGCATGAACCGCGATCAGCCGATTTTCCGCAGGCGGGTTTGCCGTTACATCCCGGTAAAAAATCTGGTCGAGAATCGTTTCTTCATCCAACAATAAATCGCCATGCATCGAACCCATGAAGATTTTGATCCCCGATACGGGGTTCGCCGTTCGCAAGTCAGGTCGGTTTTCTGCTGTGGCACCAATGAAAAAGCCGTAATTTACTAAGCTTTTTGCGGCTGCCCGTTGCAATTTGTCGTCGAGGGCTGCCTGAGTCGTGGTTAAGGGGCGAGTGTTGGGCATTTCCAAAAACGAAGTAACCCCACCTCGGGCACAGGCACAGCTGGCAGTAAATAAGTCTTCTTTATATTCCAGTCCGGGTTCCCGGAAATGGACTTGTGGATCAATAACTCCCGGCAACAGCGTTAACCCAGTGGCGTCAATTTCTCGATCGACTGAACCGATATCAGAAAGGGCGATCGCACTGGCAACCTGGACAATAGCTCGTCCTTGAGTGAGGACATCCCCCACTAAAAATTCCCCGTTGGGCAATAAGATGCGGGCATGACGAATAAGCAGACTCGGTGAGACAGACATAGCCCTGATTTACAACCTAACTGTGTGAACGCTATATCAATCGTCAATATTTATCTGTAAAGTTAAAGTTAACAAATTGAATTAAGGATTCGCATATCGCAATTCTCAATAGCGTGAAGTGCGATCTGTTGTGTAAGAGCCGTGCGGAGCGCCGTTTTCACACAATAACGGTCATCTATCCGGGCGCGAAGCGCTATGGACGTAACTTGCAGCAATTTTCAATTGCTTAAGCCACAGTTTTTTTGTTGTGTGCCGCGCTCCGCGCGGCACACAACAAAAAACTGAATATATCCAAGCGCGAAGCGCTGTAAATAATGACTTTGGGAGAGTGCGGTGGAGCCGCACTCTCCCGAAAATTCATGGGTTTTAGAGTTGTCAGGATACTGAGTGCCTTCTCATTTGGTCACGATCACCCTCGATTACTGTCATACCCTAAAACGTTTGATTAAAATCGATATTCTATGATTGATGTTAGCGGTTAAGAATTTGCCAGTATCGGAGGTTACTCGTCCTCTCGTCGTTCTCACTCGGGTCGATGAAACATTAAGCTTCAATCTTAAATCGCTTACAAATCTGCGATTGCAATTCTCAATTGCGTGAAGTACAAGTTGCTGTGAAAGAACTTCGCTCCGCGCAGCTCTCTCACAAAAACCTCAACTTATCCAGGCGCAAAGCGCTATACTCTTCACCGTTGCGAAGTCTTTCGCTGACCGGGTATGTCCTCGATTAAACTGATGATCCAGATGCTCTCTGCACCCAGTCAGCCCCCATTCCTTTAAAGTTAATTTGCAACTATGCCTGAGCAACCCCTTGAGCCAACGCCAATGCCATCCAATCACGACGCTCAATCGGATCCGGACGCTACATCTGCCCATCCTCAATCTCCGAATTCAGAGTTGTTGTCCCAGTCCAGTAATTTTAATCCGCAGCCGCCCAATCCTCGGCCGGTTCATTCCCAAGCGGTTGCCGAAAACCCCTGGATGGAGGCTCTAAAAACGGTTGCTCTGAGTATTTTCCTGGCATTGGGCATTCGTCAGTTTGTTGCAGAAGCCCGTTATATTCCTTCGGAATCGATGGTGCCGACCTTACAAGTTAACGATCGCCTGATTATTGAAAAAATTAGCTATCACTTTGGTGGTCCCAACCGGGGCGACATCGTGGTATTTTGGCCTACCGACAAATTGAAACAAGAAAATCCGAGTTTGAAAGACGCATTTATTAAGCGTGTGATTGGCTTACCGGGTGAAGAAATTCAAGTTCGAGATGGGCTGGTGTTTGTTAATGGCGAGCCACTCGACGAAAACTATATTGCGGCGGCTCCAGATTATCAGTGGGGACCTGAGGTTGTGTCGCCAGATTCCTATCTGGTCCTCGGTGATAACCGCAACAATAGCTATGACAGCCACTTCTGGGGGTATGTCCCCCGTGAAAACATTATTGGGCGTGCTGTTGTTCGCTTCTGGCCGATTGCACGGATTGGCACGATCGGTCCTGAGCCACCGTATCGGGAAGAGGGTGAGCAAGAAGAGTAATCTGACCCCTGAGGATCACGACTGAAATACTCTCAGACGTTTACGTTTGGTAGCACGGCTCTATTGTGATGCCCAAAATACATCGTCGGGCTGACTCAATCCACGATCCTCGACGATTTCTAGAAAAGGTCATCCCAGCAAATCGTAGGGGTGAAGCATTCGGATCATGATTTTCGTCATTTACACAAAGACTATCCAACGAATGCTTTGCCCTCACAGGGGGTAACATCTTTTTCAGAAATCTCCCTAGAACCCTGTCTTGATTTGTGAAGTTCATGTAAGTGATGACGGGTCAGCCTTGTTATTCTCTAAGCAGATTTGCTAAGGTTTCAGCTGAGATTCTGTATTTCAACGCTTTTGATGTCCTTGACGTATCTCTATTTTGATTGATGCTCATTGATGCCGAAGTCATTCAAGACCAATCGACCGTCCGTTCAGACATCGCCATTGTGGGTGCAGGGCCCGCAGGAATTGTCTTAGCCCTGGAATTATCGAAGGCTGGGTATGATGTCGCCTTGATTGAAAGTGGGCGACCGGACTTTTCTGAACCTATCCAAACGCTGAGTGATGCCAATCACTTCGATCCCAACTTTCATGCGCCGATGTCGGAATGTACGCGTCTGCAAGTTGGCGGTGCTTCCGTTATTTGGGGTGGGCGGTGCTTGCCGTATGATCCGGTTGATTTTGACCGACGCAGCTATATTCCCCATTCGTCTTGGCCGATCACCTATGACGAGGTTACGGAGTATTTCCCAAGAGCCTGCGATTATTTTTTCTGCGGGACATCAGAATTTGATGCTCACCATGTTCCGACGATCGCGCAGAAGTCAATCGTGCCGGGGTTACCAGACGGCGATGTGCTGACGTCTACGCTAGAGCGGTGGTCACTGCCTACCAATTTTGGCAAAGAGTATTTCCAGGACTTAAAGCAATCGGAACGGATTAAGCTGCTGTATGGGTTGACCTGTACAGAAATTTCAGCCGCTGAATCGGGAACCCACGTCACTGCCCTTCAGGCTAAAACTCTGGGCGGTAAGTCTCTAAAAATCCAAGCCCGCAAATATATCTTAGCCGGGGGTGCGCTGAATACCACCCGATTGTTGTTGGCTTCCGATCGCCAACAGGCTGGGGGCATTGGCAACCACAGTGGCTTGCTGGGGCGATTTTACATGGGGCACCTGTCGGGAGATATTGCCATGGTGCACTTCACCACCCCTGCCAAAGAGACCGTGTTTGGGTTTGACCAGGATTCAGATCAGATTTATCTGCGACGGCGATTTTCCTTTACCCGTGAGTTTCAGCACGAGAAAGAGCTAAGCAATGTTGTGGCGTGGTTAGGAACTCCCAAATTTGGTGATCCATCCCACGGTAGCGGTGTCTTGTCTCTGGCGTATCTGGCATTGAGTTCGCCGGTATTAGGGAAGCGTCTTACGGCAAAGGCGATCGCCAAGTCAGCAATTGGAGAGAATGCCAAACCCGAAACCTGGGCACACATTCGCAATGTATTACAGGATCTCGGCAATACTCTGACCTTTGCACCGACGTTTGGGTACAAGCGATATATTGCCAAACGAAAAATTCCGGCGTTGTTTGTCTATAGCGCCTCGAATGAGTACTACTTGCATTACCATGCCGAACAGGTGCCCAACCCAAACAGCATGGTGAGCCTGAGTTCAGAAACGGATGCGTTAGGCATGCGAAAGCTGAATATCGATTTGCGTTACACGGCTCAAGACATCGATAGTGTGGTGCGTGCCCATCGCTATTGGGATGAACACCTGAGAAAGCATAAGTGTGGGTATTTGAAATATCTGACGGATGACCTTGAGGCAAGTGTGTGGGAGCAAGCCTCTGATGGCTTTCACCAAATTGGCACAACCCGAATGTCAGAGCATCCCAGTGATGGTGTGGTTGGGCTAAATTGCAACGTTCATGGATTTGATGATTTGTTTGTTGCCAGCAGTTCTAACTTTGTTACGTCTGGGCAAGCCAATTCAACCTTCATGATTGTCACCTTAGCCCTGCGATTGGCAGATCATCTTAAGCGAAAACTACCGCAATCACCATCCCAACCCTATGAGGTTAGCCAGTCGGCTTTATCGTAGTAATAAAATCCCAGTTTTAGGGTGGCGCGGCGAAGCCGCGCCACCCTAAAACTGGGATCCTATTTTCTTGTGGGTTCCTGGGGTTCAGACGCGCATTTCGTCTAAACTCCGCCTATACCAATTTCCTCAAGGTGGGCTGAACTATAGCATTTCGCGTCTGGATAGATTAAGAGTGGTTGTTGAGAGAGACGCGCTCCGCGCGTCTCTCTCTCAAGCGTTAAGTGGTTTTTGCCCAGGTCTTGACGACTTGACCTTTGATTTCGTGTCCCCACCAGGGGGTATTGGTCGCCAGCGATTTCAGGTTGGATTTGTTCACGACCCAGGAGGCTTGGGGGTCAAACAAGGTGAGTTCGGCGGGTTGCCCGATGGCGATGCTGGCGGGTGATTGTTGCAAACATTGGGCAGGCTGTGTACTCAGACTGCGCCAGAGGGTGAGAGCAGATAATGTGCCAGAAACAACGAATTCTTGCCAGAGCAGGGGCAGTGCCAGTTCCAACCCGATTGCACCGGCAGGGGCTTCGGCAAAGGCGACAGTTTTTTCTTCGTAGGTGTAGGGGCTATGGTCGATGGCGATCGCATCCAGCACGCCGTCTTGGATACCCTGAATCAGAGCTTCCTGGTCTTCGGGATTACCCAGCGGAGGATCGAGACGTAAGTTGGGGTCGTAGCTACCAACCGCCGTAATGTTCAGCAGTAAATGCATCCAGGTTGCGCTGGCAGTGATGGGTAAGCCGTTGGCTTTGGCAGCCCGCACCATCTCCACTCCCCGAGCCGTCGAAATCCGCATCAGGTGAATGGGCGGAGCCGTGGGGTCGAGCAGTTCCAGTAAGCTGGCGATCGCCGTTGTTTCGGCACTGGCAGGACTACCCGGTAAACCCAGACGAATCGATTCGCTGCCTTCGCGGACGACACCATTGGCAGCCAGATCGCGATCGCAACACCAGAAAGCCAGAGGATGATGGAGGGGACGGGTATAGTCCAGCAGTCGGCGAATCAGTAAGCTATGGGGCAACGGTTTGCCATCGGTAAAGCCCACCACCCCAGCGTCTGACAATTCCATCAATTCTGTAAGTTGTTTGCCCTCGGTGGCTAGGGTTAAGGCACCCCAATGGGATAGAGCAATTGGCAGATCGGGATAGCGCTTCAGGGCATTGCGAAACAGATCCAGCACCGCTGGCTGATCCAAGACGGGATCGGTATCGGGCAGCAGGGTTAACCGCGTAAACCCACCTGCGATCGCCGCTTGCATCAACGACAACAGCGTTTCTCTGGACTCAAACCCCGGTTCTCCCGAATGGCTATAGAGATCGACTAATCCAGGGCCCAACACCAACCCAGGGCGATCGTAAACGTGAACGGACTCCGGTACCGACTCAATCGAATCGGCGATCGCTTTGATCAGCCCATCTTCGATCCAGACATCAGCCACACCATCGGCATTGTTCAGCGGATCCAGCAGTCGGACTTGGCGGAGCAGTTCGCTAGACATAGACGATCTCTCTACAACGCTCCTGCGGCGGTTTTATCGAGGACACTACCGCTCAAGTGGCTGGTGATATTAAGGGATTGGATCAACGGTTGGCTGCTGCTGTTGTCGTAGTCGATTACCGTAACCGACCCATTGCCTTGCTTAAACGTCCAAAAATAATCGGGTCCCTTACCCGTCAGATGGCAAAGGATGGCTTTGTTAATGGCATCATGTGCCACCACCAAAACAGTCGTCACCTGACCGGGCTCAACCGGGGTAGAGGCAACGATCGCGTCCCAGGATGCGATCGCTCGTTGCCAAACATCTTGCAGGTTTTCGCCTTCGGGCATTTGCACCACTTCTGGCGATCGCTTCCATTGCTCCAGTTCTACGGGATAAAGCTGGTTAATTTCTTCTTCCAGCTTGCCTTCCCATAGCCCATGACTGATTTCCCGCAGTTCGTGATCCAGTTCCAGTTGCACGTCGGGATGTTTTTGTAGAATGATTTCAGCCGTTTCTTTTGGACGCAGCATCGGGCTGGTGACGGCTCGTTGAATGGGAATGTCACGCAAGAAAGCCGCCGCTTTGGCAGATTGCGATCGCCCTTCCTCATTCAATGGCACATCGATTTGACCCTGAAACTTTTTCTGCCGATTCCAATCCGTTTCGCCGTGCCGCACTAACAACAGGCGAATCCCCTGCTTGCCCCTAAACCCTGGCATTGGTTTATCGAGATGTGTCACCAGGTTGAGCGATTCTAACTGCGCCGGATCACCAAAGACGCCAGAAAAATTCAGCACATTAATGCCGCAATTGGCTTGATAGAACGATTTGTAGTTGGTGACATCCAACCCCAACGCCGTGCAGATCAGCGCTCGGTTGATAGCACTATGGGCAACAACAAGGATGGTCTGGTTGGGATGATTGCCGAGCGTGTCTTGCCAAAACCGCTTTGCCTGTTCGTATAAATCCACCACCGGATAGAACTCAAGGGTGCCTGTCTCGGTGGGCACAGACATATGTAGCTCATGGGGGCGATCGTGCCACACCTGATACTGGTCTGGGAATTTTTCTTTGATCTCATCAAAGGGCATTCCTTCCCAGAGCATTAAGTTGATTTCTTTGAGATCATCACTGAAGTGGAGATCGCCCACAGGTGGAACCGTCTGATTGTGATTTGCCAGAATCAGTTCTGCGGTGGTTTTTGCCCGTTGCAGCGGGCTGCTGTAAGCTGCATCTAACTGCAAGCCTTGTAGCGCAAGACCGACTTTCACGGCATCTTCACGCCCTTCGACTGTCAAGTTAGACTCATCACAATGACCCTGTACTTTTCGCTGAACATTAAAAGTACTGGTGCCGTGCCGCACAAGAATAACGCGAGTAGCCAGGGCTGTGTCCTCCTTGAAATAAGTCATGTTGGGATTCGAGTCACGCGGGATAAAGGCGGCTCGATCCATCTACCACGGGTGTGCGATCGCTGTTGGGCGATCGCTGCCCTGCTATGGATTGTGAACGAGGATGCGGGTGTAGTGCAGCTCAGCCGTGCTATACCTGCATCGCCACGCTCAAACCCATATTGTCGATTCAGAGACGATCTAAACGGCTGATTTTTAGTAGGGTTGGGATATTAAGCGATCCCTTCTTCTCATCCCTGTTCGCATAGGGCGTCGAGATCGTGGATTTTATAAAACCGAAAGTTTACCTCTGGCAGCACGATAGTGCCGTACTGCCAAAAATAAACTTCTGCATTTTATTTAATTTCTGATCTTTTAAGTCCATTTCACAGGGTAATCAGAAGCATTCTAACCTGTCTTAAGCGCATCGGCTTAACCTGTTGATCCGTTCACGGCAATTCTCAGGGCATGAAATACACGGTGTTGTGTGAGAGCCGCGCTCCGCGCGGCTCTCACACAACAAACACAATCTACCCGCGAAGCGCTACAGGCAGAGGTTTCATGCTCAAAAGCGCTGCAAAATCAGCAACGCTGGGGGAAGAGTGCGATAATGCCAGACAGGAAAGAAGCAACGGGTTTCAGAGAGTTTCGTGGAGGCAAGATTTCTATCAATGGTCAATAGCTCACAGGAATCGGTAACGTCCCTGAAACGGTTGGTTTTACTACTGCTAACTGTTATTGTCGTGGTTCAAGTTAGCGTCTCGTTATTCGCCAGTTGGGATGCTCCCCAAATTACCAGCCGTTTGCAACTGTATCAAACCGATCTGATCCTTCATGCCTCCGAGTTTAAGACCCCCGACGTTTCAGAAGCCCAGGAACAATCTGCCATTAAAGCGTTTTTGGGAGACAATCCTTTAAAAACAGCTTTAGAACAATATCAATCGGTTCGGCAATCGGCTCAAGATAATTTAGCAAAGCTGGAGCGGCAGTTAAAACAAGCTGAGGCAGACCCGGCGATCGCCCAGTCGCTGCAAAAAGCGTTGCAACAACAACAGATTTCGATCGCCCAAATTGATTTACGTATTGGCATTATTCAGGCAGAACAGGGAGACTTAAATCCAGCATTAACGCTATGGGACAGCCTCACTGAAAAAACGCCCCGGACGGACGCCGAGCAATTTTCAACCGAAAGTAAACCGCGCGCGGTTGTGGAAGCGGCACGGGTGTTGCTGGGGTTATGGAGTGATCCGCCCCGGTTATTGCCCGATGCTGAGGCAACGATTGAGGAAACGTTGGATGGCTGGTTTCGCTATCAGACGTTAGATCGCCTCTACCAATTACAACAACGCAACGATGCGATCGCACCGTTACAGGCGGCTGAACAGCAAATTGCCCAGGAAACGTTGCTAAAACTGGCACTGGTCAGCGTTTTCCCAATGTTGGGGTTTGTGGTTGGGATTGGCTTGCTGGTGATTTTGTTGATTCAACGCGGGGTCAAAGGGAAAGATGCTGTTTTGGCTCAAAATGGGGAAACTGCCTGGGAAACCCCCTGGGACTGGGAAACGATTGTGCAAGTCCTGGTTGTGGGGTTTTTCTTTGTTGGGCAACTGTTTGTCCCCCGGTTGTTGCGTTTGATTCTCTCCAGTGGGTTTAACTTTACGATGTTTGGCAGCCGTGCCCAGGCCGTTTCGGTGCTGACATCTTATGTGTTTGTCGCCGGGGCAACGCTGCTGATTCTTTATCTGTCGATCAGAAGCAAGCTGCCGTTGCCGGAAGGATGGTTTCGTGTGAAGCTGCGCAGTCGCTGGTGGCTGTGGGGCATTGGCGGATATCTGATAGCACTGCCGCTGATGATTTTGGTATCGCTGGTGAATCAGCGCATCTGGCAAGGCGAAGGGGGCAGCAATCCCTTATTGCAAATTGTCCTGGAGGAAAATGATCCAGTGGCGTTAGGGATTTTCTTATTTACCGCCGCGATCGCCGCGCCCGTGTTTGAAGAGTTGCTGTTTCGCGGATTTTTGCTGCCCTCCTTAACTCGCTATGTCTCGGTTAGTAAAGCGATCGCCCTGAGTGGGTTGATTTTTGCGATCGCCCATTTGAGCTTATCGGAAGTTTTGCCGCTGACCGTATTGGGTACTGTGCTGGGCCTGGTCTATACGCGATCGCGCAGTCTTTTGGCACCGATGTTGCTCCATAGTTTGTGGAACAGCGTCACGATGCTGGGGTTGTTTATTTTGGGTAGTGGCGGCAAGTGAAGGTTTTGTTCTTGCACAATAATTTCCCGGCTCAGTACCGTTCTGTGGCAACAGCATTGGCACAGGATCCGGGGAACAAAATTGTGTTTGCGACCAAAAACACAGAGACGGAACTGCCGGGTATCCCGAAAGCCATCTTTGCACCCAGCCGTGAACCCCATGCCAACATTCACTTTTATGTGCGTCCGTTTGAAGCGGCAGTGTTGCATGGGCAAGCCGTGTTTCGCTTAGCCGACCAACTTAAGGCGATCGGGTTTATTCCCGATATCATCTGCGGTCATTCGGGCTGGGGGTCCGCCATGTTTATCAAAGATGTGTTTCCTGATGTACCGTTGTTGTGCTACTTCGAGTGGTTTGTTCATGCACGGGGTACAGATCTGGATTTTGACCCCAGCGATCCGCCCAGCATGGATGATGTTCTGCGCAGCCGTGCCAGCAATGCGGCTATCTTGATGGACTTGCATAGCTGTGATTGGGGACTTTCACCCACCCATTGGCAACGCCGTCAGTTTCCTGCCGACTACCACCCCAAAATCAGCGTGTTGCACGATGGCATTGATACCGACTACTTCCATCCCGCACCCGGCGCTAAGTTGGTTTTGCCTGACCATGATCTTGACCTATCGCAGGTGGATGAACTGGTGACCTATGTGGCACGGGGAATGGACTTGTATCGCGGATTTCCCCAATTTATTCAGGCGATCGCCCATGTATTAGAACGTCGTCCCCATTGCCATGTGGCGATCGTTGCTGCGGATCGAGTGGCGTATGGCAAACCTCGTCCTGATGGCACCAGCTACAAAGACTGGATGCTGCAACAAGTGCCCCTCGATCTGTCGCGGGTTCATTTCATTGGTACGTTGCCTTACAAGTTGTATCGCAAAGTGATCCAGGCTTCGTCGGTGCATGTCTATCTGACTCGACCGTTTGTGCTGTCCTGGTCGATGCTCGAAGCCATGTCTACCGGATGCTTACTGGTGGCGTCTGATACTCCACCCGTGACCGAAGTCATCCGCGATGGCGAAAATGGACTGCTGGTCGATTTCTTTAATCCCCAAGACATTAGCGATCGCATCAATGAAGCGCTGGATCACCCGACCCGTCTGCAATCCATTCGCGACAACGCTCGCCAGACTGTGCTAAATCACTATGCTCGCACCACCCTCCTACCCAAACATTTGCAACTGCTAGAAGACGTGGCAAATGGCAGGATGGAGCAATGGTTGTGAGAGAGTCGCGCGCCGCGCGACTCTCTCACATAACCTTGATGGTTGCCATAGCAAATTTGTTAAATTTAAACCTCAAAGCTTTCCCATGTCCCAGTCCCTACATCGACCAGGCAACGGGTTCAACTTGCTCAGGTGCCGGGATATTATTCGCAACAGTGCTACAGCTATTGCCCTGACTGAGGGTGGAGCGGGCGGCGCGCCAGTCTTGAAGTTGTTGTCGGAAACCGACGAGTTGCTGGCGATAAGACGGGGTAATGCTAGACGAGCCGATTAACGGGGCGATCGCTCCCATTGCACCATCCCAGTCGTTTTGGCAGACGGCTTCGCGCAGAGTCAGGTAGAGTTGCTGAACGGCAATATCTTGACCTTGATCGGTAACCGTTTGGGTATAAGCCGCAGAAGTACCTTGCGCCGATTGCGAGAAGATCACCTCTCGACCACACTCGGCATAGCCGCTGTAATAAGCGCCCGCCGCCCGCCAGCTTTCTAATTGGTGCCGAAAATTAACTAGTTGCTGGCGGTAAGCAGGTGTAATGCTGGGCGAACCAATCATCGGTTCAACCAGGTTTAAAGCGCCATTCCAGTCATTCTGACAAACAGACTGCTGCAACTGCGCATAAAGTTGATCGACGCCCACATCTTGAGCGGTGGGATTGTAAGCCTGTGCTGCTTGCTGCAATCCGCCCAAAATCAGGAAGGCAGGGGTTAAAGCGGCAACTGAGTAAACCGTTTTCTGCATAATGAGCTGACAGAATTTTTTCTAATCTTCAGCTCAATCGACAGAGAATCCGGTTATTTTTGGGGTGAATGGCGATCGCCCCGATCTGAATATAGCGCTACGCACTTAGGTTAGGACGGGGTGCAGGGGTAAAACCCCTGCGTGGGGCACCGCCCCACACCCCAACGTCCTAACGTGACTACGTAAAGCTATACCAGTTTCATTAACGATTGCACCAGATCCCCTAATGGTGCATGGCGATGCGCCCTTACAGAAGATTGATGTGCCGTGCAGTCTGTTTCAATCGGTATGACGCTGGAAAATTGGGATTGCGATAGAACATCACCGAAGATTAGAGATATAGCGATCCTCAATCCGGTGTGAAAGCGCCCGCCCTTCGGGCGGGCGCTTTCACACCGGATCATTTTCACAGATCAAATAGGATTGCTATAAAGGTTATTAAAATGGGATGGTGATGTTCTAGAGTCGGTGTTAATGGTTTGGAAGCGCGGCGACGCCACGCTTCAGGGGCGCAGTCTTCAACTCTGAGAGTGCAATGTTTATTATTACCCTATGCAACAATTTGTTTTAATGTATGCAAAGGAAATACAATATTGAATCTTCGATGTTTCTTGCAACTCTGCCGTAAAATCAGAGTTTCACCCTTGCAAAAATCTGTAACGTTTTGGTGATATCGGGAAGCATATGCCAGGTCAAATCTTAGGCGATCGCTACGAAGTAGAAAAGCAGCTCGGGAAAAAGGCTGGGCGATGGACATTGCTCGCTCGCGATCTGGTTACAGATTCCCCTGTGATTCTTAAAGTTCTATTTATTGACGATGAGATGCACCAGGATGATCTCAAACTCTTTACCCGAGAAGTGCAAACGCTACAAACTCTCGATCATCCAGCAACACCAAAATATTTAGGATACTTTGAAATTGATTTAGCCAATGATGGCAAGGCACTTGCCTTGATCCAAAGTTACATTGACGGGGTTTCGTTAGAGCAATATCTCAGCAAAGGACGGACACTCAGCGAAAAAGAAGCACTGTTGCTGGCAAAAGCGGTTCTCAAAATATTGATCTACCTGCACGATCACGATCCGCCGATTGTGCATCGCGATATTAAACCCAGTAATGTGTTGCTATCGAGCCGCACCGAAGACTCGGCAGCGAAGGTCAGCCTGGTTGATTTTGGCTCGGTGAAATCGTTTGGGGTGAGCGATCACACCAGTTTTACCATGGTGGGCACCGATGGCTATATGCCGCCCGAACAAATGGGTCGGCGTGCGGTTCGGGCTTCTGACCTGTATGGGCTGGGGATGACGTTGATTCGAGCGATCGCTGAACTAGAGCCGGAAGAGATGCCCAAGCGGGGATTTCGGGTAGAAGTCAATGAAATTGAGCAACTCAGAGCTTGTAATCCGGCGTTTGTTGCCTGGTTGCAGCAAATGACCGAACCGGAGTTAGATAAGCGGTTTATGTCGGCGCAAGAAGCATTGGATGCGTTGAGAAGTATTCAACAGTCTGTCGTGGCATCGTGAACTTGTACTCGTTTAGTGCAGAAATGGTGTTGTGGGGCACTCCGCGCCCCACAACACCGTACGGAATCAATCTGCACAGTGCTATAAACTTGGGATCGTGGCTTTAATAAAACTCAATTCTTTTTGAGAGAGTGACGGCTCCGCCGTCACTCTCTCAAAAGGAATTACAGGTTATTTAATGTGGGATTCTTAATAAAACAAGCCTTTGAACCAGATTTGTAATTCTGGCAAAAATTTGGCAGCTAATACGCCACCCAGGAAGCCAAAAACATGACCCTGCCAGGATACCTTTTCTCGAATGGGTAACAGCCCTAAAAGCATACTGCCATAGAGCAACGAGACTAAGACCGCAAATGCGATCGCCCCGACACTACGTTCAAAATATCCCCGCAACAAAAAAAAGCCCAAATAGCCAAAAGCAATGCCACTGGCACCAATATGATTGCCCTTGGGCGAAGCCAGTAACCAGATTCCCAAACCACTAATTAACCAGCTAACAAAGGTGACGATAAAAAAATATTCCACCTGCCAAATGATTAACAACCCTCCCAAGACAGCCAGGGCTGAACTGTTGGCAACAATATGAGCAAAGTCATCATGCAGTAGGGGCGCAAATAAGATGCCCTTTAACCCTTTGTCAGTTTGCGGATGAATACCAAATTCGTTTTTGAGTGAGCCTCCTAACGCCTGGTCTAACACCCAGACGATCCACATTCCACCAATAAAACCAAACAAAATTCGGGCATGACTGGTCAAGTCCACGGAATGCTCAATCGGGGTCATCACGGCTTTAATGATTTCACTAAAACTTTTTCGTCAGCTTGGAGGGAGTGAACCCTTCAGAGAAAGGGCTGAAGATCTTCAGGTTTAATCAAGTTCCAGTTTTATGGTGGTGCGGCGAAGCTGCGCCACCACAAGATTGAGATTTATATGTCTAGTAGACGCCATTAGAAGTTTGACAACCCCCACCCGCTATGTTGCAAAATTTGGTGTTTGCAACACTCGTCCCTTAGGATCGTGGATTTTATAAAACCGAAGATTTATGGTTGAAGCGAGGCAACGCCGCGCCTGCAAACATCAACTTTGGATTTTAATTAATGCGTGATCCTTAGAGATATAGACAATCTAGACTGGAAAATATTCTAAGCTGGAAAACTCTGAATGTAATATGAATCTCTGCAAAAAGTTATAGAAGAAAGTATTAAAGCAAGGGTTAATCGGAATGACAAACGAGTTAATTTCGAACTTTTGTAACTTCTACAGAAAGGGGCTGAACACTTTTAAAAACAGGAACAACTTGGTGACAATGCTTGCAAAACCAATAGACATGACCGCGACTAATATGACGTAAGACAGTATGAGAGCAGAAGGGGCAATCTGGCGTCGTATTCATAGACCCTCCAATAGTGACATTTAATAATCTGTATAAAGTTCATTTACTGTCTCATACTTGGTTGTTAATGTATTCTCGCCAACGACAGATCCGACCGTTGTAGAAATTGATCATGATGTCATTTTTGGCGCGGTTCAGTTGACCTGAATTGAGTTCCCCTAATCAGAAATAGCGCACGGCATAGGGATAGGAAGAAAGTATTTCGTGGGCAACCGCAGGTTGCCCATGAAATACTTTTATCTTTAAGTAATGTTGAGAATTACATCACTTTGAGATAATGCACACTGAATAATTGGTGTGGATCTGTCCACACGTGTTTGGGTTGGAAGCCTGCGGCGACGGCTAATTCCTGAAAGTCGGCAATGCTGTATTTATAGGAATATTCAGTCCGCACTCGTTCGCCTGCTTGAAACGCGATCGCAGTCTGATCGAAATGAACCACCTGATCGTTTAGGCTTTCCAGATACATTTCAATCCGCCCGATGGGGTTATAAAAAGCACGATATTGAAACTGGTTGAGATCAAAGTCAGCCCCCAATTCACGATTCATGCGATGGAGTAAGTTAAGCGCAAACGCTGCCGAGATACCCTGTGAATCGTTATAGGCAGGTTCTAAAATGTCGGCACTCTTTTTCAAATCCACACCAATGAGTAAGCCTCCGTCGGGTTGCACGACATGGGCAGCATTTTTGAGGAATTGAATGGCATCTTCCGGTTCCAGATTGCCGATGGTAGAGCCGGGGAAAAAGCCGATTTTAGATTTACCGGAAAGCGATGGAATCTGGGGTAATTCTAGAGGACGGGTGTAGTCTGCACAAATGGCGATCGCTTCCAGATCAGGATAAAGACGCACCAGTTCCACACAAGATTCATACAAATGTTGCTTGGAAATATCGAGTGCAATATAGGTTCTCAGGTGAGGAGCTGCGTCTAATAAGATACGAATTTTTTGACTGCTGCCACTACCAAACTCAATCAACACTCCATCTTCAATTAAACCTGCAATTTCAGCCGCATTGCTGCGCAAAATTTGCATTTCAGTGCGCGTTAGATAATACTCTTCCAATGTGCAAATGGCATCAAATAATTCTGCACCTTGCTTATCGTAGAGAAATTTAGGGGCGATCGCTTTTTCGGACTGATGTAATCCGTTCAACACTTCAGCATGAAAATCATCGATTGCCGGATGAAGATCATAAAATTTTACGTTTGATTGATCGTCATGTTGAGCGTTTGTATCAACGTTCAGTGTAAAAACCATGTACTTGCTCCTCAATAAACTTGAAAGTATGGCTCTACGCAATCCAGTAGGACATTCGGGGGTGGGGACACCGCACTCATGCAGGGGTTTCACTCCCTGTACCCCGTCCTAGCGCTAATCCGTACTGCTGTATTACGCATCACAGATTTAATCTCATTCGAACATTTGGTTTGGCGCGTGCAACATTGCTGCACGCGCCGAACTGACCTGGGTTCTAACTCCGTTGGTGTTGACCTGGCATCAAGGCTTAGTGTTGTTAATTAGGGTGAGCCACTTAATGGGACGAACCTAACGATGAGCTGAATGATAAGCCTTGTTACATTGCCAATCGAATTCCAGAAAACTGCCAGCGGGCTGAGGGTGGGAAAAAGTTGCGATAGGTGGAACGAATATGATCGGGTGGGGTCACACAAGAGCCACCGCGCAACACCATTTGATTGCACATAAACTTGCCATTGTATTCACCGATCGCACCGGCTACAGTCTTAAATCCGGGATAGGGCAGATAAGCACTTTGAGTCCATTCCCAAACATCCCCAAAGAGTTGATCAGGACGAGTGACCCCGCTTGCCGGAATCGGATGCAAAAAGCCTGTTTCTAAGAAATTACCCCGTTGTTCGACCTGGCTGGCAGCCACTTCCCATTCTGCCTCAGATGGCAGACGCTTCCCTGCCCAACGAGCATAGGCATCGGCTTCATAAAAGCTGACATGGCAAACAGGTTCATGCTCACTCAGGGGGCGTAACCCTGCCAGAGTCATGACCCACCATTGATCTGCTATCTTTTCCCAATACAACGGACTTTGCCAGCGTTCACGGCAAATGGTTGCCCAGCCTTCTGACAGCCAATATTCTGGCTTTTCGTATCCACCCGCATTGATAAATTCTAAGTACTCCCCATTCGTCACTAGCCGCGCTGCCAGCCAGTAATCGTTTAGGTAAACAGAATGTCGTGGTGTTTCGTTATCAAAGGCAAAGTCATTACCCTCATAGCCAATCTGATTAACGCCTCCCGGATAGTCGAGCCATTGTTCTTTAGCCGCGATCGCATTGACTTCAGGAGTTAGTAAATCTGTACGATAGGCAGGACGAAGTGGATTATACGCCAGGATGTGTTTTAGGTCAGTTAGCAATAGTTCTTGATGTTGTTGCTCATGATGCAAACCTAACGTAATCAAATCTTCGATTTCAACGTTTCCAAGTTGTTCTTGAATCAGCGTTTGCATTGCTTGATCGACGTAGGCTCGATAGCGATAGACGTCTTCTACCGTTGGGCGAGAAAGTAGTCCACGCTGGGGGCGAGGATGTCGTTCCCCGATCGCTTCATAGTACGAATTGAACAAATAGCCAAACTTAGGATGAAAGACAGTGTAATGCTGAAGATGCGGTTCTAGCAAAAACGTTTCAAAAAACCAGGTGGTGTGAGCCAGGTGCCACTTGGGCGGGCTGACATCGGGCATGGTTTGAATCACGTAGTCTTCGATTGCCAATGGTTGACAAATCTGCTGACTGAGAGACCGAACAGACTGGTAGCGATCGCTTAAAGATAGCGCCGTGCCCGTCGGTGAGCAAGAAAGTTTAGATAACATAAAAAAATCTTTCGTTACGTTGAGGGAAATGGGAATAGGTATGCCAAAACAAAGCCTGGCAAATCATCCCATGCAACAGTGACCTGCTTTAAGCTTCAGCGATGAGGGTTAAGACGAGATTGAGCATCCCATCGCTGACCCCTAGCGATGACCCATCGATTGTAAACAAAGAAGGTAGAATCAGGCTCCTACTCAAGGATAGAGAGATGTTGATAGAACTGATTATTTCTCGCTCACGTGCAGCGAAAGTGATAATGACCTAAGGAGTTTACTGAGCGCAACTGATGCCTGGATTAAAGAAAACTTAGAGATTTATCAGATTTCTATCAGATTTCAACCCGCAGAGTCATCTGTAATTCTGCTCCGCATTGCCTTGATCTGGCTGCGTTTGCTTTTGCTGTCTAACCGTCGCCGCTGCGACCCCCGCGTGGGTTTACTGGGTTTACGCGGCTTGGGCACAACGATCGCCCCTTTAATAAAGTCTTGTAAGCGTTGCAACGCTTCTTCTCGATTTTGCTCCTGGCTGCGATGCTCTTGCGCTTTGATCACGATCACCCCTTCTTTCGTGATGCGCTGATCGCTCAGTTGCAATAACCGTTCTTTATAGCGATCGGGCAGCGACGATGCCCCAATGTTAAAGCGTAGATGGATGGCAGTGGATACTTTATTAACGTTTTGCCCACCCGCCCCTTGCGATCGCACTGCACTCATCTCGATTTCATGCTCTGGGATGCTGACGCTGTTAGAGATTTGCAGCATAATTGCTTCATGGGACGGCTTCTATTCACCCTAACATGAACTCCAACGTTCGCTTAAATCTGGCACCTTTCTCAACAGGCGGATTTGGGCGGCGCGCCGCCCAAATCCGCCTCATTTGCAAGATCTGAGTTAGCCATCTCGACTGGGTTTTAAGCTATGGTTCCCCTGACTCGCAAACCCATCCTCGAACAGGTCGATCCACCGCGATCGCCCCGAGAAACGTTGCCCACCATGTACGATTTACCCAGCGAGAATCCTGAGGAACCAGGTTTGCCGGACGAATTTCATGACCTTCAGCCGCAATTGCTCAGTCGCACCCTGCAATTAACTGGCTACAGCCGCGACCATTGCTTTATGGCATCTGATCTAAATCTTTACTACGATGTCAATCATCCGTTGTGGTTTAAGCGTCCCGATTGGTTTTTGGCAGTCGATGTGCCACGTTTGTATGAAGGTCACGATCTGCGCCGCAGTTACGTCGTCTGGCAAGAAGGCAAAAATCCCTATGTGGCGATCGAGTTTTTATCGCCCGGTACGGAAGTCGAAGATCTGGGACGGTTTTATAGTGAACCCTCTAACGCTGTCGATCCAGAACGCCTACCATTCGCTTCAACGTCGCCCACTCATCCCGTAGAGCCCGCGATCGCCACCCAACCACCCGCTAAATTAGAGGTCTACGAGCGGTATTTGCGCATCCCGCACTATCTGGTTTATAGCCGCTACAGTCAACAGTTGCGCTATTTCAAACTGGATGGTGGACAGTATCAAGAACAAGCTCTGCGCCCAGAAAACCCGATCGCCTGGTTAGCCGATTTAGACATTGGTCTAGGCATCTGGCATGGGATATTTGAAGGCATCCCAGGAGCCTGGTTGCGCTGGTGCGATCGCGCTGGCAACTGGTTATTGACCGATACGGAACGAGTTGAGCAACAGGCAGAACAAGAGCGATCGGCAAAGGAACAAGCCCAGGTGCAAGTGCTGCAAGCGGCTCGTAATCTATTAGCAACAGGAATGGAACTGGCTCAAGTGGTGCAAATTTTGGGATTATCGGATGAACAAATCCAGGCTCTTTAGAAAGGGTATTAATTAGTGAAAAGGGCGATCGCCCTAAAGGTAGACATCACCAGCCAGCTTTAAATAAAATGGCAATGGCGGATCATCAATCGATTTTGCAATGCGTGTCATTAGCCGAAAGAAATTGCGTGAGTTTTGCGAAAAGCATACAGATGTCTGTGATGCGCTTTACGATTGGTACCGAGTAGCAAGTAGAGCCCAATGGCAAAACTTGCTAGATGTTCAACAAACTTATCCTAAAGCGGAGGCAGTCGGAAATTTCACGGTATTTAATATTAAGGGAAATCGATACAGGCTGATTGTTGATCTCATTTATGCATCCCAAAGAATTTATATCAAATATGTTCTGACTCACGCAGAGTATGACAAGGATGAGTGGAAAAATGACTCGTACTTTTGATGCAAAGTCTTATACGGAACTATTAGTTCGCTATCAGCCAAAACCGATCACAACGGCAGCAGAAAGTGAGAGTGCGATCGCCTTAGCGCAGGAACTGGAGCATCTCCCCATCCGATCGCTGGAAGAAGAAACATTTCTAGAGCTTTTAATTACCTTAATCGAGAAGTTTGAAGCGGAACACTATCCCATTCCTTCAGGAACCTCCGGTTCGATGGTGCAGCATTTGATGGATGCTAGAGATTTAAAGGAATCTGACTTGATTCCAGTTTTAGGAACGCAGGAACAAGTTACAAAAATTTTGCTGGACGAGGAAGTCATTCAGATCGATGAAGCCAAAAAGCTAGCCCAATTTTTTCAAGTCGATTGGGAGCTATTTTTGACCTGAGCATGATCGAGTTAATTCCAGGCTAACTCTTCTAATAAATGCTGGGTCAGTGGATGGTCTGATAGTTCCCTGGTGCGCCGCTCTTGCAAGACCTGCTGAAGAAACAGTTGAAAATTTTGATAGATGGTTTGAGTATTTGGATGATTGTCTCCTAGACTCTTAACCAAGATGTCTAATGCCCGCACATCTCTAATCTGGAGCGATCGCACAAAGAGGGGTTCTGCCTCGCCATAGCGTCCTTGCAAATCGCAGAGTCCTGCCAGGTTATTCAGACTACTGGCGACATCGGGATGGTCGCTACCTAACTGTTGTTCTCTAATTTGGAGCGATCGTGCATATAGGGATTCTGCATCGCTGTATCTTCCTTGCACTTTGTAGAGTCCTGCCAAGTTATTTAGACTGTTGGCAACATCGGGATGGTCACTACCTAGCTGCCGTTCTCGGATATTGAGCGATCGCCGAAACAAAGATTCTGCATCACTGTAGCGTTTCCGTGAATAATAAAACCCTGCCAGATTATTCAGACTATTGGCGACATCGGGATGGTCGCTACCTAACTGCCGTTCTCGGATATTAAGCGATCGCTGATACAGGGATTCTACCTCGCTGTATCGCCCTTGTTCTCCATAGAGGAGTGCCAAATTGTTGAGACTAGTAGCAACATCGGGATGGTCGGCTTCCAACTGCCATTGTCGGATATTGAGCGCCCGTACCCAGAGGGGTTCCGCCTTGCTATAACGTCCTTGCGAATAGTAGAGGCTTGCCAGATTGCTGAGGCTGGTGGCGACATCGGGATGGTCGGCTTCCAACTGTTGCTCACTAATTTGGAGCGATCGCACATGCATTGGTTCGGCTTCCCCATAACGTCCCTGCTGGTGCAAGGAATAGCCTGCTCGATCCAGGAGCAGTGCCCAATCGGTTGTTTCTATAGCTGTGGCTTCGGGGCGGGTGGCGAGTGCCTGGACATGGGGTACGAGTTGCCCACATGCTGCCCAGTTGGCAAACTGCTCGACATCGGGAAATACCGCATTCAGTCCGGCAATGGCACGGTTGATCCAGGCTTGCTGCTCCGTGGTAGTCAGGCGTTGCCATATCACAGCCTGCACCATGCGGTGAATGCTATAGCAGTAGGTGTCGCGTTCCCGCTGGATCAACGAAAAATCGGTCAGGGCTGCCAGTTGTTCTGCCAACGCTAATTCATCAGTGCAGTCCACCAACCCAAATTTCTCTGCTCCTGCCAGCAATACCGATTCTGGGATATCATCTGCTGCCAAAACTGCACTTAACTGCAAAATCGGCACTGAGGTGGGTGAGCGTCTTTCCACTTCCTCAAAATTTAACAACCAGGTCGTCGCTACTGATGCAGGATAATCCCCGATTTCTGGTTTTTGCCGTTCCAACAATTCCAACTGCTTTTGTTGATAATTCTGCCAGTACACGGCAAAGGATACCACCATCCGATCGAGATAGGCGGTGGCTTGCTCCAATGCCAGCGGCAATCCATCCAGCTCTTGCGCCAGTGCTGTCATTGCTGTCTTTTCCTCAGCGTCCAAGTGGGGGCGCTGGGTGCGGTCTTGCAAAAAGGCAATGGATTCCTCTATCGACAGTTTCTTCAGTGTAATGGGTGCCCGAATCCCCACGCTGGCAAATCGTTGTGCCCGTGAGGTCAGTAAGATTCGTCCTTGGGGATGGCTCGGCATCCAGGGTTTGAGCAGTTCGGGTTGATCGGCATTATCAAAAACCAGCAACCAGCGATCGTGGGTTTCCAGCCATCGGCGGGTTTGCCGTGCCAATTCATCTAGCTTGCCGTCTGGGAAATTGAGCGATCGCCCTATCTCCGCCAGATCCGTCACCAGATTCAATTCGGTGTCTGCTTTGACCCAAAACACCCAGTCATAAAATTCCGGATAATAACGGTAGGCATATTCCACGGCCGTTTGGGTTTTGCCAATGCCACCCAGTCCGGCGATCGCTGCTGCCTGACCCAACGCTGCCACTCCTGTGCCCATGAGGGTATCGTGTAGGTCTTGCAATAGTTGCTCTCGACCCGTGAAATGGGGATTGCGAGGATAGCGAACCTGAAATCGTGGGGTGCTTGACTTTGCCCGTTCCCGTTCGGGCGACTCCAGTCAATTAAACGTAACGGGTGCGTTAAAGGTGTTCCCTTGAAACTGGTTTTTGATCTCGTCTGCTAGCTTGCCGCAGTTTTGCACCGTTGTCGGTTGCGATCGCCGAAGCGCTTCAGCATAGGCAGGGACGAGTTGAGCTAATGTTGGGTCTGCCTGAACTGCCGCTGCTAATTCCTGGACGGTTTGTGAGAGTGTTGGATCGGTTTCTGTCGCGCTTTCCAGTTCCAAAACGGCTTGCCCGTAATCTACCATCTGATCAGTCTGTTCAATTGCCGCAATTTTTGGCGCTTTGCCCTTGACAAGCTGTGCCAGCTTACCGACCTGGTGACTGATGGCTTCACCTAGCTTTTCACCCGTCTTTTCAGAGGCTTTATTGAGAATGAGCGTTGCAATGGCGATCGCGGCTGAGCTAATGGGTTCCATCAAAAACTCCTGTGAACTCAAAATCAGGGGGCAACGATACAAAATTATGCGCTCGCAGCCTATTGTATTCGTGAGCTTAAGAGAATAGCCAATAGAATGTCACCCCACCCTTCGACTATCTCCCTTGCGAAGGCAATGCGAAGCGCGACCTGCTACCCACCCTCAAACCCTTCGGAGGGGGTTTGGGGGAAGCGGGCGTCCCCCAAAAAGGGGGTTTGGGGGATATCCCCCAAGCTTGAACCTAGCCGCATCAACCTTGTCTTAAGCCCAATTAACATTTCTACGATGCCAGCATATGGAAAACCCGATAAAGGGCGATCGCGCCAGCCGTTAAAGATACAGAGTTAGTCATGGGGTAATCACTCCAGGTCAAACTGTTCCTTTTCTATCAGAAAAAACCTGAATCTGGCTGAAAACTTTACGCGCCATTGGATGACTCTGATCGGTGGCGATCGGTGCGATAGGGGATGCAAAGAGCGATCGCCTGCCATCCAAACAGTAGAGGTTTAGCATTTCACCGTAGGGGTTTAGCAGTTCGCTCAGAGATACAGGAACTGACCCAACAATCCAACCGAAATGCTAAATCCTGATGTGAAGCTAATGGCGATCGCTGTTTGTCAGAATCTACCCATTTTCTGTAGCCATCAATATCACTGGCAGCGCTAATCAACGAGTAAGGTTCTGGTTAACGTCTTAAACTATTCGAATGGTGGAATTTTCTTGTCGAAAAAATTCTACGGTTTGCCTTAGGATTGTGGATTAACGAACCCGCAGATTTCCGGTTGGCGGCGCGGCGTCGCCGCTCTGCCAACCGGAAACATCCGGGTTTTATTTAATTGGTGATCCTTAATCCTCTGCCCATTTATCATCGGTACTCATGGATTCAGCAGTCATTCAACAACTTTTTCAACAGTTTGTTAATGGTGTGGCAGTCGGTAGCATCATTGCTTTATCTGCGGTGGGGTTGACCCTCACCTACGGTATCTTGCGCCTTGCTAACTTTGCCCACGGCGACTTCATGACCCTGGGTGCCTATCTGACTCTGGTTGCCAATGGTATGGGGGTCAATATTTGGCTATCGATTTTGATCGGTGCAGGCTTTACCATCGGTGCTGCGCTGTTGAGTGAAAAGCTGTTGTGGCAACCAATGCGCGATCGCCGTGCCTCTTCCACGAGTTTAATTATTGTCTCGATTGGGTTAGCCCTGTTCATTCGCAACGGCATTATCTTGATCTGGGGTGCAGATAACCAACGCTACGATTTACCCGTTGCCAGCGCCCTCACAGTGTTTGGGTTAAAAATTGCGCAAAATCGTTTGATTGTCGTGGGGTTAGCCATCCTGGTAATTTTGGCACTGCACTATCTTTTGCAAAATACCAAAATTGGTAAGGCAATGCGAGCCGTTGCCGATAATGTCGATCTAGCGAGGGTATCGGGGATCAATGTCGAACAGGTTGTCATCTGGACATGGGTGATTGCCGCTGGCTTGACTGCCGTCGGCGGTGGTATGTATGGCTTGATTACGGCTGTTCGTCCTAATATGGGCTGGTTTTTGATCCTGCCGATGTTTGCCTCGGTGATTTTGGGTGGCATTGGCAATCCCTATGGGGCGATCGCGGGAGCTTTTGTCATCGGTATCGCTCAAGAAGTCAGTGCGTACTGGATCTCTGAATACAAACTGGGTGTTGCCCTATTGCTCATGATTTTGGTCTTACTCATTCGTCCCCAGGGTTTATTTAGAGGCACTCTCTAAACGTTACCTTGATAAGAGGATGGGAGTAAATGGGGGCGACCCGTCTACCTCGACCCACGCTCACTTCAGTGTCATTGGTTTTGGGTAAGCGTTTGGCTCGGAAACCTGCGGTTTCCGAGCCAAACGCTTACATGGATTCAGTAATGTCTACAATGTCGGTGGGGAAGAAATCCCAGAAAAAGATTTCGAACTCACCTCGGTTTAAGATAGAGGGTGTTGCAACTCTGATTCAGCATCCGCAAGTTCATGAACGTTACCGAGTTTTTCCAGCAAAGTGCCGGCAAATGGTTTTCTCAGAAAACCACTCATCATCCAGCATCAAAACCCGCCGCAAGTGGCAAGTCTGATGTTTATATTGAGATGCTTGCCAACGATGCGCCAGAGGTGATCAAACTTTGCGAACAATATTCGGTTGATCCGGCGATCACCTTATGTGCCGTTCAGTCAAGCTGGAATGGTGCCATGGATCAAGAGACCAGCAAGCGGTCAGGTTCTGTGATTCTGGTTCTTATTCCAGACCCGGATAACGCAAGCGAAGGAAAAGTGTTGCGTCAGACCAGTCCCGGCAACGGAACAGGGGCGATCGGTCGCTATATCATGGGCAACGATGATGTTTTGACCCTGACGACAGAAGACGACACACTTTATGTTGAAGAACGTATTTGGTTTGCCAGTCCCAATTTGCGCCTGAGAACCAGTGTTGCAAAACAAGCCGGGGGCTTTAGTCGCTCTCTATTCCACTCCGAAATTCGTATGGGTGTGACGAAATTGGCTGGCTCATAGTCCTAGTACACCAACTTAAAAGTTTTAGAGGAGGTGGAGGGGGTAAAACCCCCTTTTGGGGGCGCAGCCCCGAACCCCCATGTTGCAAAATTTTGTGTTTGCAACATCTAGTGGTCTGTCAATTAAAAGTTGACGGTTAAAACGGGTGATGTGCCGCGCGAAGCGCGGCACATCACCCGTCAGAAAATACTTAACAAAGCACTAGCTGTGGGTTATTGTTCAGGACGTGCGCTCTTTGGCTTCGGCAACTGCCGTCATGCGTAGATTCTCGGTCGCCGCGCTCTCGTCAATCTGCGAAACCGCTTTGAGTTTGATATAAAACTCTGACACTTCAGCCGTCGGGATAAATTGGTGGATCGGATGTTTGACCGCCTCGCCTTTCGACCAGTTGCCGTCTTGAGCCCCATGTAAGTCAGCCAGTGAGGCAGGCTTAAAGGTTTGAATTTTAAGTGTCAGGTCAGCATCGTCTCCGCTATCATCCGCTGCTAGTGGGTTAGAGAGTTGTGTCTCACTGGACTCCAGGTCTTGTGGCACAGTTGACTCTGCCTCAAAGCCAGGTGATTTGGGCATCAATTCTGGAGGGTTAGCAGGGGCGATCGCCTCTGCTCTAGGATTTTCTTTCGCTGGAATAGTTGCCGCAGAGGAACTGCGGAACACCCGTTCCGGGCTGGGTCGGGCTGGAGGGTTTACTGTCCTCTCTGACCAGAGCAATTGTGCCGGGGTCGGCTCAAGTTGTGCCGTTAGATCCCGTGGCAAGCGACTACAAACAATGCGCTCAAACTCATGGTTAAAGTGTTGGCAGGGCTGACCTCGACGATGCCACAGGGTGAGAATTTGATCGACAGAAACAGCTTTGTAGCGTCCTTGATAGAGGGCTTCAATCACAGCAAACTTCAACCACGGTGACGGGTGGTGGTGTGACCAATGGTCAATCAACGCCTTTGCTGTGTATCCACCCAGATCGAAACCATAGTTGTGAAGTAGAGTTTCAACCTCTAACGTCGTAGATTCCTTTGCCAGTTCTGTCATAGCCGGATTCGTTGAGGTCTAACAATTCAGTCAAGTTGTCGAACATATTGCTCGACTGCATTACTGATCTTGGCATTCTTAAATCTCGAAAGGGAAGAGGGCTATACTCAAAACCCTAATTATTTCCGCGCCTTACACCTCCTTCTACCGTACCGTCATCTAGACCCGAAAAGGGTTCTGGAGTTCCGCTCCAATTGAAATCATTTAGGCGAAAACTTAACAAACCAATTTCACGAACCGGATTGTACCGCAGCGTAATGGCAAAGGTTCGACGACTGTACTCAATAATAAAGTCTGTATCGATTTCTTTGCCCGTATCAAGGTTAAGAGAAGACTGGAAGCCAATTCGAATTGGACCCACCAATTGTTGAATAATACCGCCCGAAAGCACTTGTCGATCCACAGAGCGGTCAAACAGGAAGGGAGAATCTCCGTCCTGAGCCGTCTGTGAGTAAGAAATATTGAAGCCAGTATAGTCGAGGAAGTCGCGGGAGAAATGCCCAAACTGCCCTCGTAGTCCGATGGTGCCGGTCAACGCCAGTTGCGTATCATCGCTAGTGTAATAGCTTAGAACTCCTCGCGCCCCTGTAAATAGTTGGATATAGGGCAACACTGGGTTAGGCGTATAGCGCATTCCTTGATCACGGGTGCGGGGCAATTGTTGTCCTGTCCACAAGAAAAATCCTCGGTTGACGGCTACACTGACCTGGAAACGCCCCAAATCAACCCGATTATTCTGTCGAATTGCAGGTAATAGGTCGAGGCGATCGGTGTTGGCATTGATATATTGTGCGCCAACTTGATAGCTCAAGCTGATCCCGGTATCCCCGATGGGAATGATGGGTGAGGTGAGCAACAACCCAACACTCCGTTGTACATTCTGGAAACCCAACGATCCATTAAATAAGCGATCGCGATAGCTATATTCTGCGGTCAAGCGATAGTTACCGAAGATCAACCGTCGTACTCGTAAACTGGTACGCAGGTCTGTATCCCAATCATCGGGGCTAAGGCTGGTAAAGACGGCACGCCCTTCAATTGTGGTATAGGGATCGGGCGTAATATCGAGGTTTGTAATCAAGCCATAGCTGGTCAGATCGAGAAAATCACCGTTGTTGTCTTCGATCGCTCGCTGCACCAATAATTGGGGGATGACCGTAAATCGCACTAACGGAGTAGCAATTAAATTAAAGGTCGATTCAATAAATAGACCACCCCGATCGCCTTCATCGTAGCCAAATTGGATTAACCCAGGATTTTGATCTCGCTGATCAATGACAATGCGATCGCGTGGAAACGGAAAACGAAACCCTTGGTCAATCACAACATGAGGGTTGCGGGCACGAATTTCACTGGCAGTCGGCGACAACCGGGTAAATGTTACCCGCCGAGACCGCAATTCTAATTCGGGCGGTGAAAAGGGGTCATTGGTCAGGCGGACGTTCGTCGCCACCCAATTTTCACCTGTGAATTCAATTTGCTCTGCTTCAAAGCGGATGCGTCTGACCGAGCCAGTGGTTCCGGGACCGCCCGCCCCTGTGGTGGGAGAACTTGTGCCTTCACCAACGTTAAAGGTCAAGCCCCCTTCACTGGTAATGGCCGTTACAGGTTGTTCGGCAATAATTTGGTCGGTCAGAGGCACCGTTGAATAGGTTCCGGCACTGACATCGGTTGGCAAGGTCGGAGAAAAATCATTTTGAGAAGACGGTAAGAAAACTTCTCCTCTGGCATTAAAAATTGTGCCTTGTTCTTGGGTGAAGTTGTAGGTAAACCGTTCGCCACGCAAGACCTGATCCCCGCGAGTCAATACGGCATTGCCTTCGGCAACCGCTGTGCGGTTCGGTAAATTCACTTGTAGGCGATCGCCTGCAAGTACCCCCTGACGAAATTGCATGACTGCATTGCCTTCTGCCGTAATGATGCGCCGCAACGTGTCATATTCTTGATGATCGGCTCGTAACTCCACCACATCATCGGGTGTAACGGGAACGTTAGTGGTCGTGGAGGGTGAGGTCGGCGTGTCAGGAGTCGGTGTGTCCGAGGGGGTCGGGGTCGGGGGAAGACTTCCCGGTTCTGGGATCACTAAAATTTGCCCCGGACTGCTTGGGAGCTGTTCCGTCGGAATAGGAGTGGATGGCTCAAAAATTTGACCCGGTAACTCTACCGGAATCGGATAGGATTCTCCCTCCGGTAGGGGTTCGGAGAGATCCGATGGGTCTGTGGGAATCGGATACGATCCATCATCCGGTAAGGGGTCGGACAGATCCAGTTGGTCTGTAGGAACTGGATATGATTCATCACCCGGTAAGGGGTCGGACAGATCCAGTTGGTCTGCGGGAAGCGGATATGATCCGGTATCGGGTAAGGGGTCGGACAGATCGGATGGGATCGAATTAAGCGGTTCAACCAGAATGCGTGGAGGGGTTACAGAACCATCGTTAGATGACTCTGTAGAACTCTGGGCAATACGAGACGGAGCCGTGGATGATGGCACTCTCGCTTGATCGATCAGCCGATCTAACAGGGGAAGTTGAAGTGCAAGGGCACGCGGCAGTGCCACCGTCTGAAGCGATAGCGGCGGAATGGCTGCCCGCTGAAAATCAGGGGTTAGTGCAGCAATGCCAAAGGTTATGGGCGGTGCAGCGATGGTTTGCGTCAAGGGGTTGGCAGACGATGACGCCGTTAAGGGGCGATCGCCCCTTTCCTCAAGGTCAGTCTCGGCGGTTGCCATGGAATAACGGCGTTCTGCGGCAATCAGATGGTCTAGCTCCACCAGATTACTGAGATCGGGTGGGATGGATGCTGACGCAGGGGTCGCCGTGGAATAATCTTGCGTTTGGTCAACTAATGAGTCGAGAACTGGAGTCGGAACCGCAAATGCTGGCGGTATTACGACAGATTGCCCTTGGTGAGGTGCGATCGCGATCGATGGCGGCGAAACAGGTGGCTGCAAATCAGCGGTCAGCGTAGCCACACCAAAGCGAATCGGCGGTGCACTAACACCATAGGCACTCGATACGGGTGATGCTGACGGAGTTGTTAACCCTACTTCTATAGAAGTACCTAGCAGCTCAGCTCGACTGGCAGCGGTTCCTGCTGCCGGATCGGCAACCAATGGCGCATCCGGCTCTTCTGTATTTGCAGCGGAGGGCGGATGATCTATAGCTTCACGCTCCGGAATGGTGGGCGGGCGATCCTCAACGTCACTCTCGGCTTTTTCTCGCCTGGAGTCTGAGCCATTCACAGTTCCTACAGGTTGCAGCTGTGGGTCAGGTGAAACCTCGGGGGGAAATTTTTCGACAGGGGGGCGATCGCCAACAGCAGAAGAGGCTACAGAGGAAATAGAGTCTGTAGCCGGACTGGATGCTGGTATAGAACTGGAATAGGTCGAATCCTCAGGTACATGAATATCAACGACCGGAGGAGGAGCTGGCGGCGGAACCGGGTAGGGCATATTTTAACTGATCAACCTAAGCGGACAGCCCGGACACAGAGCTACAGCCGTCCTCAACACAAGTCGATTATTTGAATCGTCACTCAGACTATCAAATAACGCACGTTTACTCCAAGTCACGACGCTTGGGGTTACGAGAGGGGTCATTCGACAGCAACCCGAAAACAAAGAGCGAAATGAAGAAAGCAACCACGATATAAACAGCAATCTTCAGCGTCACCATAGGAATACCTCCGAAACAAGCATTCTTATAATATCGGAATGATGTACCTTTTTGGCGAGCGCTAACCTTACATCTGCCGTCCGGGCTTATGCATCAGTCCATCTCGACGCTGTTGAGCTTGAAGACGTTCCATTGGGATGACGACAGCTTTCGACGGTGCTGACGGTGGCGATCGCCCCTCTCTATTAACAGCTACCGCCGGTCTACCGTCGATCCGGGTAAAACTATGGGGTGCCTGCATGGGCGATCGCATCTATAAATTGCAAATGCGATGTCGGTGCGATCGCTGGGATCACCAATGAATCAACCTGTCACTCGTGTTGAGGGCGCGACGGCGGAGCCGTCGCGCCCTCAACACGAATTTAATATACGATCCCTGGCGATTTACTGGTGATCTGTCAATTAAAAATTGGCGGTTAAAACGAGGTGCAGGGGTTTCACCTCTACGTGGGGGCGCAGCCCCCGCACCCTATGCTGCAAAATTGAGTGTGCGCAACAATAGTCCTAAAAAAATAATGATTTTTTGTGGCGCGGGCAACGCCCGCGCCACAAAAAATCATTACATTAATACCACGCCAATTTACTTAATTTTCAGGCTACAGCCTGCGTAGGCTGAGCTTATACAGGCTGTAGCCTGAAAATTAACCGATGATTATGATTTTTTCTCCGTTCGCCACGCAGATGTCATGCGATCGAAGTTAATTGTGAATTCTGTCCATCCCAATTTGCTGCCCGGAACCTCTTCATCCCAAGACGCAGAAAGCACACCGTAGCTCAACCCTAAGACGCCTAAGCCCAAAAAGCCGAGGCTGACTAAGACCACAAAATAATGGGGAAACTCAAGATGGGCTTGAGTCACCAAAAAATAGCTCACCACAAATGTAGACATCCCCAAAAAGGTGGGAATGCCACTTAAAACGACCATCCTGCTGATCATCCGCCGACTGACTACTTCAGGAATTGCCATTCCATTGCGATTGTCAGCAGGCGGATCAGAGCGATCGCTTTTTACAGCGGTCGAGGTCGATGGTGAGGGTTGTTTTTTCTGAGAAGGCTTACGATTTTTAGCAGGTTCAAAGGGCAAGCGATCGCGCGCCGATGAACTTTTCTGAGAATCAGAGGAGGACTCAGAAGACATGGCTAATACCTTAACCCCGAATGCCTAAGCGGGTAATCAAAGCTCGATAGCTTTCTTGGTTTTGCTTGAGGATATATGCCAAGAGGCGCTTACGCTGACCGATCATTTTCAGCAAGCCACGGCGAGAGGCATGATCTTTCTTGTTCTCTTTGAGATGAGCACTCAAACGGTTGATTCGCTCAGTTAGCATGGCGACCTGGATATGGGCAGATCCAGTATCGGTTTCGTGAATTTGATATTCAGAGATGATTTGCTGTTTGCGCTCTTGGAGCAGTGTCATGGGAGGTAATCGCCGTAAGTTCCTTGTAAGTACAGTCTATGATTGTACCACAGCCATCTCGGAGACAAGATTTCTTAAAATTGCTATTTTGAAGAGTTGACGACGAGAGATTACCAAAAGCGTAAGTATTTCTCTTGAGAGTGGTGTTTATCACTAAACTATTTATATTTATTCCTATATTCTTAATCTCTATCCCGAACTATAATTTACAGGACGTAGGGGTGTCGTGTGGCATTCGTTCCGCCGAGCAATGCTATGCGCTCAATATGAAAACGATGATGGCTTGAAAATCGCCGCGCCGCTTGCCAACGTTGGGGGTTGAGAGATTGTGGATTTGCATAACCGCCTATCTGCAACGTTGGTGATTTGCATGAGTTGTCAATCTCCACATTAAAGAATTGTCAAAGTTTTTTGTGAGCCAGCGTTTGTTTCGTCAGTAATTTTTCGCAGTTATTCGACTCTCTGGCTTTATTTTTCGGCTTTTCTAACTAAGCAAAGCGAAGGATTTCAGCTTTACAATAACTTGATTGCTGGAGCAACTTTTTTATTACTGCCTATTTGTCTTCACGTCTTGTTGCAATCTAATGGAGCACCCCAACTCGCTACAGGAACCTTGTCGTCCTCTCCGCATTCTTCTGGCAGACGATATGCCTATCAACCAAAAAGTTGCTCTAAATATGCTTCAGAAGCTGGGCTATGGTGCAGATGTGGTCAGCAATGGGGTAGAAGTGTTGGCTGCGCTCAATCGTCAATCCTATGATGTGATTTTGATCGATGTGCAAATGCCCGAAATGGATGGATTGGAGGCAACGCGTAAAATTCGGCATGACCACCTCGCGCAACCGTGGCTGATTGCGATGACGGCGCACTCTATGCAGGGCGATCGCGAGTTGTGTCTGAAAGCAGGCATGGATGATTACATCAGTAAGCCCATTCGACTAGATACGTTGAACCAAGCACTGGAGAGATTCAAATTATCCAGACAGGGGGGAGTCACGGGAGCCGTCAATTCGAGCAGGTCTGATCTAAAAAGCGATCGCTTAACCCCCGGTCTTGTTCCCGAACCCTTAACGGCACCTTTAACACCAGAAGCATTCCTGCCGGTCATCGATGTCCGCATGATCTATGAATTGCAGAAAATTTGGGGACAGAATGCCAACACACTGCTGTGCGATTTATTTCATGCCTATTTAGAAGATGCACCCCAACGCCTGGCTCAAATTCAAGATGCGGTTGAGCAAGAAGATATGGTGGCACTGAGACATGCTGCCCATACGATGAAATCGCTAACGGCTGCGATTGGTGCAGTTCGCTTAGTAAAACTGTGCGAAACTTTAGAAGCTTATGGTCGAGAGCATCAAATTTCTGCTATTGCGAGCGTGCTGACACAGTTGTATGTGCAGGTTGACCAATGTGAGCAAGCCGCCATTGCTTTATTGGGTGAGATTGGAGTTTCCTCACAATGATGAGCAATCGTTCTTTCACCGACAAAACATCTCGGGTTTTGGTAGTCGATGACGAGAGACTGTCTCGTATGGTGTTGTGTCGAACTTTAGAGAAGGACGGTTTTCAAGTTGATGAAGTTGCCAGTAGTGAAGAGTGCTTGAGTTTTTGCCAACATCAATTGCCCGACCTGATTTTGCTGGATGCGGTGATGTTGGGGATGGATGGGTTTCAATGTTGCGAAGAACTACAGAAACTGTTTGGTAGCCAATGTCCGCCTGTGTTGATGGTGACTAGCTTAAATGATCAGGAATCGATTGATCGGGCGTTTGAGGCAGGGGCAACGGACTATATTACTAAACCTATTTACTGGGCGGTGTTGCGGCAGCGGGTGCGACGGCTAATTCAGTCGTACTGGGCAATGACAGAATTACAGCGATTGGTGAGCCTGGATGGGTTGACGCAAATTGCCAATCGTCGTCGATTTGATGAGGTGTTGCAACAAGAATGGGGGCGTTTGGCTCGGGAACAGTTGCCCTTATCGTTATTAATGTGCGACGTCGATTGTTTTAAGGCATTTAATGATACCTACGGGCACCAGGCTGGGGATGATTGCCTGCGGCAGGTTGCCCATATCATTACCCATACCGTGAAGCGATCAACCGATCTGGTGGCTCGCTATGGAGGCGAAGAGTTTTGTATTTTGTTACCGAATACCGATACCAGGGGTGGAACACAGGTTGCAGAAAATATTCGCACTCAGCTTGATCGGGCGGCGATCGCTCATTCTGGGTCAACCGTTAATTCGTTTGTCACGCTCAGTATTGGCATTGGCAGCATTATGCCTGTGTTGCAAGCTTCACCCTATGACTTGATTGCTATGGCAGATCGGGCACTGTACCAAGCAAAAGCCGCAGGGCGCGATCGCGCTATTGCCTATCGGGTGAGTGCGATCGCCTTATCGTTGGGGCAATCGGCATCGGTGCCTTAGGGGCATAGATCCCTTAACCTGTCATTCTTTTTGAGCGCGCAACGGCGGAGCCGTTGCGCGCTCAAAAAGCTTGGGTTTTCGTCAGCGGACGATTCTTAACTGCTGAGCCGGAGAATGAAGCGGAAGGCACCGATTTCCATTCCTTGATTGAAATAAAATCGATGTGACCCGGCTCGTTGGGTGCCACTATCGAGCTGCACAGAGCCACAGCCTTGAGATTCGCCATAGCCGACTAACCAATCGAACATCATACTGCCATAGCCCTTAGACCGCAGGGCATCATCTGTCACCAGATCTTCGACCGCCAATAATCTACCATGTGCCAATGTATCAACCAGGCGAAATCCGGCGACGGCTTTGACGCGCCCTTTTTCTTCTAAATAAACGATCTGGTAGCCTGACTGTTGTTGACGCTTAACCCGATTGACAAATTCGGGCTGGGTCAGATGCGATCGCAACTGCATCATGACCGGAAAACATTGCAGGATTTCGTCTTCTGAACTGGCGATTTTAATGGGCATCTATATATTAAGTTGAAGGGGGTGAATCAGAACGCTCAATTGGAGCAGGGCGTTGTTGCCTAAAGCGAAGATAGCCTAGTCCAATCGCAACTGTCATTAATAACCAGTAAGGACTATAAACTAAAAGCCAGATCCCTAGCTGGAGTAGATCCACTGTAAATTTACCGAAAGAGTGGGTTGCACTGTCCCAGGTTTGATGAATTTGGATTGCCGTAGACCGTTGAGGCGGATTACTGGCGATCGCCTCCTCCAAATTCAAACTGATACTAGAATATGCCACTCGATTTTGTAAGTCTTTCAATTGAGCATCAACTTGTTCAATTGTATTGCGGACATTACTCAATTCTTGGGCAACTTGTAATACATCGGCAACATCCCCTGACCGATCCATAATACTCAACAGTGTCTCTTCTGTTTTGCGTAAATTACGCAGACGTGCCTCGAAATCTACTAATTGATTGGATACATCCTCTGCGGTAATGGTTTGCTGTTGCACAGTTCCCAAAGCAGACAAGGCATCCAGGGTAGCATTTAGCTTGGACTGAGACACTCGCACTTGCATAAATGCGCTGTGATGGCTGTATTCATCAGGTGGTGTCTGGTCTTGTAAGGTCAGCACATCTCCCTGTTGTTGCTGGGCGATCGCCGTAATCTTTTTAATACTGTCTTCCACAGAGTCAACCGTAAGTCGCAATTCTGCGGCTTTGACCAGTTGCGGTTGGAGTTTGGGCGCGTCGGTTGCCGCCGTTCCTGCCGCAGTCTGAGTTGCCGGATCTGCCGGATTCACTGCCTGATCTGCCATATTGGCTGGCGCTTCAGCCGATACTACCTGGTTTGGCGCTGCCGCAGACTCCATGCTGGGCAGATCTTGAGACGCACAGCTTGCCAGCACCACACTTCCCAAAAATAAACTGAGAAGCAAATTGGGCTTCAGATAACAACGATTAAAATTATTCATAAAATAACTCCAAAGCGGATTGAAATAGCCTCTTAATAGCCATTATCAAAGCTCCCTTTTGTGTTTTCAGGTTTGTTGCAGTTTAAGTAACACTGACAGTCAGCTTGTTACCGATTAGACCCACACAACATCCCTCATCCTGACTCTCCACCCTCTCCACCCTCTTCATCCCTCCACCCCTCCATCCCTTTACCTCTCCACCCCTTTACCTCTCCATCTCCCGTTCGGCTGCGCTCACGGCAACGCCCATCTCCCCTATCCCCCCCATCTCCCGTTCGGCTGCGCTCACGGCAACGCCCATCTCCCCCATCCTCCCACCCTCCTAATGGCGATCGCCTCCCCTCCCTCCGGTGCCTTATTCGACCCTACCCAGACCTATCGGTATAGTCTGTGGCGAATCTGGCATGGGTCTGCCCCCAAGCTTGCCGTGATCATGCTCAATCCCAGTACCGCAGATGCCCAGCATAACGACCCTACGATTCGTCGCTGCATCGGTTTGGCAACAGCCTGGGGGTATGGTGCCCTGACGGTCGTCAATCTCTTTGCCTATCGCACAACTCAGCCCACGGGCTTAAAGCAAGCCGCTGATCCTATTGGGCAAGACAACGATCGCCATTTACAAGAGGCAGCGGATTGGGCAGATACTCTGGTGGTGGCGTGGGGTAATTGGGGTGGTTTGTATGGTCGCGATCAAGCTGTTTTGGAGTGGCTGGCTCCTGAGCGATCGCTCTATTGTTTGGGGATAAACCAAACTGGGCAACCTCGACATCCGTTGTACGTCAATAGTGGTACTATCCCAATACCCTTTCAACCCCGACAGGATGCAGCCGCTAATTCCGTATAATCGTCTCTATGGCTCTACTCTTAAGGATCACGAATTAATTAACCTGTAATTCTTTTTGAGAGAGCGACGGCAGAGCCGTCGCTCTCTCAAAAAGAATCGGGTTTTATGAAATCTACGATCCTAAGAGTCAGAACAAGGCAATATAAAGGCTTTGCAAATCCTGATTTAGCTAGATTTCCATTCCGGGAGATTTCAGGCTAGGTTGGTAGTAGCGATCGCCCCGGCTGATCAATCTAATTTTGATGAGCAACTGGGGTTTTCCCGCAGGGAAAGCCCCAGTTGCCAAACCCAACCTGATTTAATACACGTCATTTAATTTTTCCGTTAATGTCTTCGCATCTATTTAATCAACCCCTCATTCAAATCAATGTGCAGGAATTTGCCGATCGATTGGCAGATCCAACCATCGCACCGACCTTACAACTGATCGATGTCCGAGAACCCGAAGAATTGGCGATCGCTAGCCTCGACGGGTTTCTCAATCTACCCCTCAGTCAATTTGCTGAATGGTCTGGGCAAATTCAAGCCAAGCTTGACCCCCACAGCGAAACCATTGTCATGTGCCATCACGGGATGCGTTCTGCGCAAATGTGCCAATGGCTGGTTAATCAGGGATTTACCAACGTCAAAAATCTAGCGGGTGGCATTGAAGCCTATGCCGATAGCATCGATCCAACGGTGCCCCGGTATTAATGGCATTGCCGAGGCTAAAACCGTTTTGCCGTGAAACGCCTGGTTGATCGGCAACCAGATCCGCCTATTCAGCTCTGCCGTATTGATTGCTACGACTTAAATCATGAAAGGTCAGCTACATTACAATCTACAGTCCGACCGCCTCAACGTGCCATGCAAGTGAAGCTCAGCAACCGTCATCAGCAAGTCCTTGGCGCTACAGTCCGCCACTACATTGCCACTGCAAAGCCTGTAGGCTCTGAAGCATTAGTCGAAGAGTTTAACCCCCGCGTTAGCTCTGCCACTATTCGCAATGCGATGGGGTATTTAGAAAAAGCAGGGTTGCTTTATCAACCCCACACCTCTGCTGGACGCGTGCCATCCGATTCGGGATATCGAATCTACGTCGATCAGATCATCACCCCTTCCGATCAGGTAGCTCGTCAGGCTGACTACATTCTTTCTCAACACCTCGACTTAAAGACTTCTAGCCTGGAAGTTTTGCTGCGGGGTGCTGCCCAAATTTTGGCGAGTTTGAGTGGCTATATCGTTTTAATCACCATGCCTCAGTCGCATGTGGCACAGTTGCGACATATTCAACTGGTGCAGATCGATCCACAACGGATTATGTTGATTGTGGTTTTGGAGTCTTATGAAACCGAATCGATTGTGATAAATTTGCCCGACCCCAGCGATCAGGATGATTTCGATGCAGATGCTATTGCTGGAGAATTGCAAATTCTATCCAACTTTCTCAACACCCATCTGCGAGGGCGATCGCTACAAGAAATTACGTCACTCGACTGGAGTGAACTGGGGCGAGAGTTTGAACAATATGCCGATTTGCTACGGGTCTCGATGACCGAGCTGAATAGCCGTAACCGGGGGTCGGTTGCCACCCAACTGTTTATCAGCGGGGTGGCTGAGGTGCTGCGTCGTCAGCCTGAGTTCTCTGAAATTCAACAGGTGCAAACCTTGATTCATCTTTTAGAATCGGAGCAAGATCAACTCTGGTCGCTAATTTTTGAATCGTCTGAGCCAGATACCCCTGGGCGCAAAGTTACGGTGCGGATTGGGGCAGAAAATCCGCTGGAACCGATTCGCACCTGTGCGCTTGTCTCGGCAACCTATCAACGCGGTTATACGCCTGTCGGGAGTGTGGGGATTTTGGGACCAACTCGGATGGTTTATGAAGATGCGATCGCCCTTGTGGAAACCGCTGCCGACTATCTTTCTGACGCTATGAGCTAGGAGCCTTGCTCCGACTCACCCAGCATGAAAGCCATCTCATGTTAACTGCGATATTTATCATTTTTGTAGGACTGACACCCTCGCTATTGTGGCTGTGGCTGATGCGACAGGTAGATGCCAGGGCACAAGAACGACTCCGTATTGCGATAGAGACGGTCGCTGCCAGAGGCTTACCGGGTATCCACCTGGGACCTGACCATCACTATGTTGAGGGGTTGGGCTATATCATCGGCGACTTGACGTGCCGATACAATGCGCGCTCTAGTCAGATTCGCTGTGCGGTCAATCCATCCGGTCCTTGTGAGGGTTGCTTGCACTATCAAGAAAAAGAATTGAATGGCGATCGCATTCCTTAAAGCGCTGACGACCCCAAATTATCGCACTATGCTGCAACTACCCCAGTGGTTATATTGGTTACTCCCGTATGAACAATCGTCGGTTGTTATTCAAGCGCCACCAGAGGTCGTCTTAAAACGGTTTCAGGCGATCGCATTAACGGGCATTGTTCATGGAGAACCGCGTTCCTTGGCTGGGTATGTCTATAAAGTCCGAATGGAAAACAACTCGGTTCGCATCATTGGTCCCTTTGGCAATCGTCGCTGGACATTGGTGACACATCTGACGCTGCAACCGAATGCGGATCACAGCAGCACGACGCTGACTCTAAAAATGCAATTAGCCCGACGAATGTTGATTCAAGCCTATCTGGGAATGCTAATTTTTAGTAGTGGTGTTGTCGTGATTTTTCATAGTCTGGAGAACTTCAATCGAATTTTTGTAACCGCTTTTCTCCAGATTTTTGTGATTTTACAATTTGCGAAATGGCTGGCTTTTCGAATTGAAGTATCGCATCTTAAAACCGTTCTCAAACAACACTTGGAAGAGGGTTGAGACTCAGCTATTTAAATCGGGTGTGAAAGCGCCCGATTAGTTTCACAAATCAAATAGGATCGCTACACATAGGGATGCGCAAGATCTTAAGTACAGAAACGGTGTTGCGGGGCGCTCTGCGCCCCGCAACACCGTACTGAATCAACTCGCACAGCGCCAAATATCACAACTCAATGAAATCGTAAGTTACAACCCCTGTGTGAACATCATTGGTGGCGGCGACATAACCCGATTTCACCATTTCTTTTAGGGTTGCTTCCACGTCCTCAAAGCTAAACCCTGTATCCAAAACGCCTTGGGTAACCGAGAGCTTGCCGCCTCTTACCTGAGCGGCTTTCAGCAGTTTCATCATGCGTTCTTCTTTGGTGGGGGGCAGATTTTGAGGAACAGTGTTGCCATTGGTGCTGGCAGTAGTAGCAGCGGTGGCGATCGCATCGGACGGCACAACCCACTGGATACTGGCTTGAGGAATCATGCCGTACGGCGTTGCACCCAGGCGCAATCTTTCACGGTAATTATGCTCATCGACCATTTCTGGAATCAGCATCAAGTCAATCAGTTGCCCAATACCAAAACAACCCCAGGTGAGCAACCAAAAAACACCTGAACCATATTTCTTGTTATAAAACCGATGGATGCCTGCAAGCCCAAATAGCCACAGTGCCCAGAGCAGATAGCTGGTACTTTTCGTATTCATGGATATTGATTTCAGGTCAGATCAGCACGATTTCGGATGGATTGAGGAAAGAGCAATAGAGAAACGCTCACCCACAGATCCATGATAGAAACAATTCAAATTTTGTTCTCGCCGTTTGGACATCAGGAGGACAAGCTGAAATAAAAGTTTGGATAGGCGATCGCTATCTGAGAATCAGCGATCGCAATGGGGCAAAAATCACCGCTGCAAAACTAATCTTATTTGTCTGTCAAGCTGGATACTTTTTAAGGGTTTAAACCGATTTTTATCTCGCTGATTTCCGTAGATTCACAGAATGGTTCGATTCCCTATTTTCTCTTCACAAACGGGTCTGGTTCTTGATTGATAAGCGATTGAGGCGTTTAAAGAATTGTTAAGTATCTTAAAAAAGACTGCTACGAAAGCTGAAATCCTATGTTAGTCTAAGAGTAGGAATTTAACGATTTTCATAGGCACAACGAGTAGCAATACGACTTGGCATTGCATAGATGTACTGATGCAAAGGTAGAGGGATTAGCGAAAAGTCTGGGTTCAGATTTTAGCTTCACATTCCGATAGCTTAACCTTGCAGAATAGTCTATCTGGGGGGTTATCTCGCTTGATAGATCTGTTTGTTAAAGCGAATGCCGTGCAGGTTAAGTGTTAGTACACCAGAATTCCAATTCAGATTTGTTGCCGTTTCTGTGGCTAAGATTTTGGGTCGAGCTGTTTTCAGCGACGGCTCACTTGGGGCTGTTTTTATAGCCCTGAATATTTCCTGGCTTTATGGCGAAATTTAGCTAATTATTCTGGGTTGGGCTATGACTTATAACGGTATTCCACTAATTATTCCGGTTCTGGCTGCGGGTTATCTGGTAGTTGTGTATTTGCTATTAATGTTGGTTGAACGGTCTCGTGCATAGGGCAGATCTTTGGGTAGATTTTTTCTGATCGTGAGAAGAATCTATCATTGGCGATCGCAATAGCCGACGCAATCTGGGTGCTATTTCAAATACTAAATGAGGGCTGGAGCATTTCTGTAAGGAACGCTCCAGTTCTCTATGTTAATCAAGGATATATAGCAACCGCCGAGACGGTTAAATCAGGAAGTTGTGAGAGGCGCACCCCTCCGGAGTGCGCCTCTCACAACCCATTTGCGATTGCTATATGTGCCAGAATTTAGAAAGGTGAACGGTGTTGGGCGATCGCCCGGAGGTAGCGCAAATGGTGCAATCCCCAGCAAGTGAGACTGCCTCGGAGGTCATCTATCCTGAGAGTGATGGACAACCCATGGCAGACAACACGAAGCAATTCCGTTGGATTGTAATAATCAAAGAAAATTTGGAGAGGTTATTTGCCGACGATCCAACCGTTTTTGTCGCGGGTGATTTGCTCTGGTATCCGGTGGCAGGGAATAACACGATTCGTCAGGCTCCTGACATTATGGTGGCATTGGGCAGACCCAAGGGCGATCGTGGCTCGTATCAGCAATGGCAGGAAGATAATATTGCGCCGCAGGTAGTATTTGAGATTTTGTCTCCTGGCAATCGCTTGGGCGAAATGGCGAAAAAATTCCGCTTCTATGAACACTATGGGGTAGAGGAATACTACCTCTATGATCCCGATGATATCGAGTTGGTGGGTTGGCAGCGATCGCAGGGTGTCTTGGATGTCATTGAGACTATGGAGGGATGGATCAGTCCCCGGCTCCAGATTCGCTTTGAACTTACCCCGGACACGCTAGAAATTTACCGTCCTGACGGCGAACGGTTCCTGAGCTATGTCGAATTGGGACAATTCCGCGACTCCGATCGCCAGCGAGCTGATGACGCGATCGCCCAACTGCAAGCCGAACGCCAGCGTAATGAAGCATTGGCAGCTCGGTTGCGGGAATTAGGGGTAAATCCAGATGAGGTTTAGGATCATCTATGAATCCACCTGCAATTTCTGCTCCTTAGCGTTTGCCCAACAGGCGATCGCGCAGATGTTTAATGCGATCGCGCAACTTGGCAGCTTCTTCAAACTCTAACTTTTTGGCAGCCTCTTTCATTTGGGCTTCGAGTTGCACGATCAGGTCAGGGATATTCTCTAACGGCAGATCGTGAGAATGTTCATAGACTTGTTCTAGCTCTTGCGCACTCAGCCGCCGTGACACTTCTAAAAAGGACAAAATCGAGTTGCTTTGCTTTTTGATAATCGACTTGGGTGTGATGCCATGCTCCTCGTTGTAGGCAGCCTGGATGGCGCGGCGACGTTCGGTTTCTTCGATGGCTCGTGCCATGCTATCGGTGAGGTTATCGGCATAGAGAATGGCTTGCCCCCGGATATGACGCGCTGCCCGCCCAATCGTCTGGATTAGCGATCGCTCTGCCCGCAGAAAACCTTCCTTATCGGCATCTAAAATGGCTACTAAGGAAACTTCGGGTAAATCCAAGCCTTCCCGCAGCAGGTTTACCCCAATTAACACATCAAATTCGCCCTGACGTAAATCTTGCAGGATTTCAATTCGCTCAATCGAGTTAATTTCAGAGTGCAAATAGCGCACCCGAATCGCTCGTTCTTGCAAATATTCGGTCAGGTCTTCCGCCATGCGCTTGGTCAACGTTGTGACCAGGGTGCGCTCATTTAGCTTTACCCGTGCTTGAATTTCACCCAGCAAATCATCAATTTGTCCTTCTGTTGGGCGGACAAACAACTCTGGATCGAGTACCCCAGTAGGTCGAATAATTTGCTCGACGATGCGGTCTTCTGAGATCTCCATTTCCCAGTCGCCCGGCGTGGCAGAGACAAACACGCACTGATCAACCTTTTGCCAAAATTCCTCAGCCTTCAGCGGTCGGTTATCGGCGGCACTAGGGAGACGAAACCCATGTTCGATCAGGGTTAGCTTGCGCGAGCGATCGCCATTATACATCCCTCGAATTTGAGGGATCGTGACGTGAGACTCATCGATCACCAATAACCAATCTTTCGGAAAGTAGTCGATCAGACATTCTGGTGGTGATCCGGGAGACCGTCCTGCGAGATGCCGTGCGTAGTTTTCAACTCCGTTGCAATATCCCACTTCGCGCAACATTTCTAGATCGTAACGAGTGCGTTGTTCGAGACGTTGGGCTTCCAGAAGTTTGTTCTCTTTTTCTAACGCTTCTAGTTGAACCTTGAGTTCGTGTTGAATCTCTTCGCACGCTTCTTCCAAGCGATCTTCTGGGGTGACGAAGTGCTTTGCCGGGTAAATGTTTAACGCTTCCATACTTTGCAGCGTTTCCCCGGTAATCGGATCGATGTACCGAATCGCGTCAATTTCATCACCAAAAAACTCGATGCGAATCAACCGATCTTCGTATGCTGGTCCAATCTCCAGAACATCGCCTTTGACCCGAAATCGTCCTCGTCCGACGTCTAAATCATTGCGTTCGTATTGAATCGATGCCAGATCACGCAAAATCTGTCGCTGATTGACTTCCATGCCCACTCGAAAGGGCACCGATGATTTCAAATATTCCGATGGAATTCCTAAGCCGTAAATACAACTAATCGACGCCACCACAATCACATCCCGTCGCTCAAATAGCGATCGCGTGGCAGAGTGCCGCAACATATCGATCTCTTCATTGATCGAAGCCGTTTTGGCAATGTAAGTATCGGTAACGGGAATGTATGCCTCTGGCTGATAGTAGTCGTAATAACTAATGAAATATTCGACCGCATTATCAGGGAAAAAATCGCGTAACTCGTTGCACAACTGCGCTGCCAACGTTTTGTTATGTGCCAGGACGAGGGTGGGTTTGCCAATGGTTTCAATCACCCGTGCCATCGTGTGAGTTTTTCCGGTTCCCGTTGCCCCCTTAAGGGTCTGGTAACGGTGCTGAGCATTAATGTAGTTGGTCAGTTGGGCGATCGCCTTGGGCTGATCACCCGTCGGTTCAAACGGTGCCTTGATCTGAAACTCCATAGCTGCGGTTGGGGGTTGAAGGAGTGAGCAATATCAGTTATGCCGAAGGGCATAAACGCGATCGAGATCCACTCTTTCTATGATGCCGGATTTACTCAAGTTGTGGCGTACCCTGGCTAGAGAGATGTAATCTACTGCGACGAACGAACAGGCAATCGAACGCAGTGCCTTCTGAGAAGATTTATGCAAATAACAACCGACCTTTAGGTTCTGGGATGGATCGCCCTAATTCCTGTGCCGTTGCAATCCATTCTTGAATCACGACTTCGACATTTTGCACAGCTTCCTGGTAGGTTTCGCCATCAGCGGTACAACCGGGCAATTCAGGTACTTCGACAATAAAGGCTTGATCAACCTCACTCCAATAAATAATTAGTTCATATTTAATCTTCATCATATTCGTTCATCAAAACCGAGAGTACAGAGCAATTGGCATAATGGCTCAAAGGGAATATTGGCATCAGCAGTTCCCAGCAAAATTTTGATCAGGAGTTTGTCTCGTTGACTCATTCATCGTTACCCTCTTCTAATTCTGACAGCAATACCTTGCACTTGGCTTTGAGGGGAATATCGAGTTTTGCAGCTAGGGTTCATGTCTGTTGGTAAGAATGCCGCACTGTCTCGACCTCGCCAGTAACTTGACGCAGTTCTGCCAAATTTTTGAGCGTTTCAGTTGCTCCGTTGCGATCGCCATTTCAGCCCATATCAGCGATCGCTCTTTTCACAGTATTGATCCAAACTATCTCGAAACCACTGGCGAAAATTGCGCTTGGCGGCAGTTTCACCCTGCTGGGCACATTCGTCGAGAAATTGGTAAAACCGTTGTTTGGGAACGAGTGGGAACGTTGGGCTGGTTTCCACAGTTTGATACTGCCCATGCCGCAATTGATAGATGGTCAATGTTTTACCGTTGTAGCGCCAAAACTCCGGGACACCCAGTTGGGCATACAATGCATTTTTGTTGATATCGGTATAGGTAATATCGACCTCTACCACCAGATCGGGTGGTGGGTCAGTATCTAAGTCAACTGTTCTCCCCCGCACCAGAAATTCATTAGCAATGTAATAGCCTTTGTCTGGTTCAGCACCGACTTGCAGAGACGAACGACTTAATGTTGTTGACCCCATGCTTTTGATCGTCAAGTTCATCTCTTCCACCAAAATTTTGATGAAATCACCGATCAAGTCACTTGAATTTTCGTGCGCTTCCAGGGGCGTCATGATTTCAAGATTATGGTTGTAATAGGTCAAATGGGTAGAACGATGATCACCCAGAATCGCCAGAATCGCTTGATAGCCCTGCCAATCGACGTGCAGAGATACCCGCTTTTCGGGTAGCCATTGTTGCAACTGCGCCTTGTCGATCGGAAAGGTATGAACCATAGCGTGTCATCCTGACTCGTTACCATTCGCTAATTTTCGTCAGATGGATTTGCGATCGCATAATCTACGTTGTTTTAGCAATAGATGCCTGATGCACCGAAAATCTATGCTTTTAGATTAACCAATTAAACTCTTTTTTGAAACTGTCGATTTATTTGGGAATCTCATTTACCCTCGAATGGCTGAAGTCTTAAAAATAACCTTTCTCAGGTAAAATTTTGGGGATCAGGATGGAGAAGAACTTCATACATCAGAACGAAGGGTTTTCTAACTGGTGTACTGGGCTTTAGGAGTTGTTTGATTTTGCTTAACTCGCTCTAGTAATCCAAGAATTGTCAGAAGTTCTTGAGCCGCAGTTTCGCTTTCAGCATTTGCCCTCACACTAAACCGTGAATGCCCTGCTTCCAAGGGCTAAACCTCCCTCCTTTTCAAGTTTTGTCAGTCAAGCAGCTATAATGCTGAACATCCAGTTACTTATGTTCGCGTAACTGACATGCGTGGGCGGATGAAAGTTGACTTCGAGAGTGCTTTGAAAGTGCCAGAGAAATATTATTGGCATAAGCGGGCACGGCTTAAAAAAATGATGTTCTTTTAGCTGTTAAAGGGGCATCATCGCATCAGTTAAGTCTGTAGCGTTCATTGATGAATTTCCAGAGAAAACTATTGTTAATGGAACTGTATTTCGTTTTCAAGTTAAAGAGCTGCATAATCCTCTATACGTTGCAGCAATGCTAGAGAGTGAAATATTAAAGATGCAAATTCGTAATCTTCAAATTTCAAATCATGATGAAATAGCTCAAATAGTTCAAGAAACTTTCTTGAGTATAGAAGACCTATATGTTAGAGCCGAAGGCGTCGTTACAGCCGCAAAAGCGCGAGTAGAACGGATGATTTTGGGTGAGGAGGTTGGCGATGGTTGAGTTAACCAGTTTGGTGGGTGATAGAATCAAAGCTTCTCCGACTCAGATTGCTGAGTTCTGTCAACGCTGGCATATCACCGAATTTGCCCTCTTTGGTTCCGTCCTACGCGATGACTTTCGTCCCGATAGCGATATTGACGTGCTCCTAACCTTTTCGCCAGAGCAGTGGTTAACCTGGGATGACTGGCAAGCCATGCAAACAGAAATCGAAACCTTATTTAAGCAAAAAGTTGATCTGGTGAGTAAGCAATATTTAAAAAATCCCTACAGACGACACGAAATTTTGAATACTCGTCAGGTTATTTATGCAGTCGAACAATCGTGATGTTGCTTCTGTTTGGGATATGACACAAGCCATTCAATATATTCAAACATTTACGCATGGTTTGACCTTTGACGCGTATCTCAACGATATTCGCACGATTAGTGCTGTTGAACGACAATTTGAAGTTCTGGGCGAAGCGGCTCGTAGAATCTCCGATGAATTTCGGCAAGCCCATCCAACCATCAACTGGCAGCGCATTGTAGGGTTACGCAACATTGTTGCCCATCGCTACGATGAAGTCAGACAAGATATTTTGTGGACAATTATTCACTCAGAACTAGCCCCTCTCCTGGCTCAGCTAGAGTCAATACTTCCTCCCTTGCCTGATGAACCATAAACTTAGAGGAGAACTTGAACCATGAGTTTAGTCATTCCCGATGAATTTCTGCAAACGGCACATATTACCGAAACCGATCTCAAGCTAGAAATTGCCATGCCAACTCTACGACGAAATCGTGATTCCAACAAAGGTTTTCAACGAAATCACTAATGTCGGCAACACTGATGCCAGTGCTAGGGTTGTGCCCACTTTAAGCTGGATTAAAACGCAACCTGCGACCGATCAAGCATTGGTCAATATCATTAAGAGCCGAACTTGATCCCGGTGAGGCTGAGGCGATCGCACTTCAACGGTGCTAAGACTGACCTCTCAAATCCCCTAAAACTCTAGAGATCATTATTTTCAATTGAGGAATGTCCTCCCGAACTGCTTTCCAGATGATTTCTACATCTGTATTGAAATAATCATGAATCAGTTTATCTCGCATTCCAGCGATATCTCTCCAGGGAATATCAGGGTATTGGCTTCTCACTGAATCTGGGATACGTTTCACGGCTTCACCCATAATTTCGATCGCTCTTGAAACTGCAAACACTTTTTCTAAATTCTGTGAGAACGCTTCAAACTCAATGTCTGCCGTAAACTGCTCGATCGCTGCAATAGCATCTAAAATATCCTGCAAATAGTCCTGAATCTGTCGCGTGGTCACAGGTAAACGACCTCTGCCAAAATCTGTTCTCCAATGCGTGGCTTCAGACCAGACTTATGTACCAAATCAACTTTGACACCTAAACTGTCGCTGAGATAGTTTTCTAAATTGACAAATTTCAATAAGCTTGGTGTCTCTGAAAACTCTACCAGTACATCTACATCGCTAGCTTCTGTTTGCTCGTGCCTGACATAGGAGCCAAAAACACCTAATTCCTGAACCTTATACCGTTCCTGTAACAATGATTTGTTTTGCACAAGCCACTGCTTGATTTCCTCCAGTGTTTTCATGAAGCTAGCTCCCTCAAGGCAAACACAATACGTAAATCTAGCTTACTCTGCTATGCTCTGGTTTCATCCGGGAATATTTTTGCAAGTGAAACCATTGGGTTTACCTACAAAAATATTCCTAAGAATCAGCAACGCGCCTTACAAGATGGGCGATCGCACGATATTTAATGCTACGGCTTCTGCAACCTTGATGCCATCAATGCCTGCTGAGAGGATGCCACCGGCATACCCTGCACCTTCACCCGCAGGATAAAGCCCTTTGGTATTGATGCTTTGATACTCGTCGTTACGCTTGATGCGAATGGGGGATGAGGTGCGCGTTTCTACACCTGTCAAGACGGCATCGGGCATGGCAAAGCCGTGGATCTGTTTGTCGAAGGCAGGAAGGGCTTCACGAATCGCGGCGATCGCATAGTCTGGCAAGCTTGTACTCAGGTCGGTCAAACGCACGCCTGGCGTATAGGAGGGTAGCACTGTACCAAAGGCATCAGAGGGACAATTGGCTAGGAAGTCACCGACCAGTTGTCCCGGCGCATCATAGGTGCTGCCGCCGAGTTCAAATGCTTGGGCTTCTAAGCGACGCTGCAAGGCGATTCCTGCCAGGGGATGACCGGGATAGTCGTCAGGCGTGATGCCGACCACGATAGCACTGTTGGCATTGCGCTCGTTGCGAGAATATTGGCTCATGCCATTGGTAACAACCCGCCCCAATTCTGAGGCAGCGGCAACTACCAGCCCACCGGGACACATGCAAAAGCTATAGACCGAACGCCCATTTTGACAATGATGCACCAGTTTATAATCAGCAGCACCCAGGAGTTTGTGACCTGCTTGATCGCCAAATCGACAGCGATCGATCAACGTTTGCGGATGCTCGATGCGAAAGCCGATGGAAAATGGCTTGGGTTCGATATAAACGCCGCGATCGAATAACATTTGAAACGTATCACGGGCACTATGACCGACTGCCAGCACGACATGGTGACTGGCAATGGTTTCACCGCTGGCTAAGGTGACGCCCTGCACCTGACCTTGTTCAATCTGGATGTCGGTGACGCGACTTTGAAAGCGAATTTCGCCGCCGAGGGCTTCAATCCGGGCACGCAGATTTTGGACGATGCCGACTAATTTGAACGTACCGATGTGGGGTTTGTTGATGTAGAGAATTTCTGGATTGGCTCCGGAGTTGACCAACTCGTTCAGCACTTTCCGCCCGTAATGGTTGGAGTCTTTTACTTGACTGTAGAGTTTGCCATCGGAAAAGGTGCCTGCACCTCCTTCGCCAAACTGGGCGTTGGATTCGGGGTTAAGCGTGTCTTTCTTTTTCCAAAAAGCAAAGGTATCGACAGTGCGATCGCGTACAGTTTTACCCCGTTCTAAGATCAATGGGCGAAACCCCATTTGTGCCAGCAGTAAGCCAGCAAACATACCGCAGGGGCCGGTGCCGATGATAATGGGACGATGGTCGAGATGGTCAGGAGCCTGTGCCACCATGTGATAGCTCATATCGGGTGTGAGCATGACATGGGGATCTTTTTTGAAGCGGTGCAGCAGCGCTTTGTCCTGGGTGGTCTCCACATCGACGATATAGACGAGCGCGATCGCCCCTTTTTTACGGGCATCATGACTACGCTTGAAGATGGTGTAGCGAATCAAGGCGTCTGGCGCAATTTGGAGCTTTTTCAGGATAGCCGCCTCGATCGCGTCTGGCGGATGGTCAAGCGACAGCTTGATTTCGGTTAATCGCAACATATGGGAAAACTACTATCGATGGAGACGGTGGTGCTGGGTTTGGGTATGAATTTGGGCATAGCTTGATCCAGCTATGAGATTTGGTGTGATACCAATCTTTTATGAAGTTGCGCCAGACTAGAACCCCCTGTAGTCCCCCTTGGCAAGGGGGACGGCGACAGCCGGGGGTTGAATAAGACGCAGCTTCACATTAAATCGGTATGAGTGCCGCGCGGCACTCACACCAAATTTCATAGCCCAAATTAACAGCGCCTGACTTCGCATAGGAAACCGTCAGTTGTACATTCAGATTTATATTATGGTGTTTTGTTGAACGTTTGGCGTTACAAGTGGTTCTCGGGGTCAGGCAAGTGTCGCGATCGCTCGATCCACTGGTGATCAAATACCCAGGCATAAATGCGATTTCGCACCCGCAACATTCCGTCTTGCTGAATTACCAACCCCGATAACAATAGCTCTTCGGCATCGGGATGGTTGGCTGGGCTGGGGGTAGATTGATTGAGGATCTGGTCGTAGAGCGTTAATAATTTCTCGGCATCGCGCTCGGTTTTAAGAATGCGATCGCGAATCGTCTTGAGATGTTCGGGTTCGTCCTGAGCTTCCCAATTGTCTAGAATATGGGTGCGTACAAGGTGTTCGATCCAGACGGCTTCGGGCTGACCAGGAATCGTGACCGAAGTATTCCGAATCAAGCGGCACAATTTTTGGGTTAAGAATGGTTGACCATTCGTCCAGGCTAAGACTTCTCGTAAAACGGTTTGCGGGCTGCCCACTTTTTCGGTTAAGCCATAAAGTAACGGTTGGGCTTCATGCTCTCTAAAGCCTTCCAGGTGAATCGCTTGACCAATATTAAAGGGTGTTCGCTGAAGATCTGTGATCAAATCAGAGGGAGCCGCTACGCCAAAAAAGGCAAAGGTGAGTCGTTGGTAGGCTGGGTTCAGACTGCGTTGGTTATAACAGGAACGAATCAAGGCAAAGAAGTCATTCACCGGGAAATTTAAACCTAACAAACTATCAATTTCATCTAGAAAAATCACGAGTTTTTTAGAAAGGGGGCGTGATTCATCGCCTACTTCGACTAATAGAATTTCTTCAATAAATTGGCTGAGTCGTTGTACAGGTGAAAGGTCGAGGCGATCGCTCCACCAGGCTTTTAAATTCACCTTGCCCAACAAATCAAAGGCTTGCCACAGTTCGACCGCCAAACCCTTATACCACTGGTCAGGGGTGACCAATTCACTACCCACCCGCGACATATCCACAGCGGCGCAACTATAGCCTTCTTGCTGAAGCTGTTGCAACATTCGCACCATCAAGCTAGATTTACCCATTTGTCGGGCATTCAGCACGTAGCAAAACTGTCCCTGACGCAACCCCCTGTACAGATGACGATCTGCCGCTCGCACCACATAGGTAGGGGCATCCATTGGCAAACTGCCACCCACTTGATAGTCAAAGGTTGACGGTTCGTCTGCACTTCTCAGTAATTCATTTTCAAAGCGTAGTTCGGCTTGGGTAGCTTTCAGAATTTCTAAGGTTTGCCGTAATTCCTGGGTGCGCTGTTCGACCTTTTGTTCCAACGTGCGGTTGATTTCTGCTAGCTCTGATTGTGCCTGTTGCAAATCGATATTATTTTTCGATAGCGTTTGCATAAACTGAAGCCGTTCTGCTTCAGCCTGTTTGCGTTGGGTAATGTCTTGAAAGGCTGCCATGGCATAGGCAACATTGCCCTGCTCATCAAAAATTGGTGTGCCCCATGCTTCTAAAGGAACGATGCGATCGGGCTGATGGACTTCTACATCATCGGCTGTGATGCTATTGCCGCGCAAGGCTTGAACAATTGGCAGGTTCTCGGAATCGTACATCTGCTGGGTACCAGCCAGGTACAGTTGGTAGGTTTCGGCAATTTGTTCTGATGTCGCATCTGGGGCAACGCCTTTCCCTAAAATTTCTTGCGCTTTCTGATTGACGTAATAGGGTTTGCCCCAGCGATCGAGCACTCCCACCCCGACCGGAACCGCTTCGAGAAACTGCGCCAGGGTTTGTTCGCTTTGTCGAACTGCTTCTTCGGCACGTTTGCGATCGCTGACTTCTTGAGTCAATTGGGTATTGAGTACCGTCATTTCGGTGTACAGCTTGGCATTTTCGATTGAAATAGCCGCTTGAGACGAGAGTAACTTCAAGACTTCCAGGCGATCGGTGGTAAAGACTCCGGTTGTCAGATTGTTCTCCAGATAAATCATGCCGCTTGACTTACCCTGATGCAATAGGGGAATGCAGAGGATGGATTTGGGTTGATATGCCGTCATGTACGGATCTTGAATGAAGGCTCCGATTTGAGTTGCATCTTCCAGCAATACTTCCTGTTGTGTCCGGATGACGTATTGCAAGATGGTTTTAGGACAGGCTTCATAGTCATCTACTGCCACTGGCATCGCTGGATTGGGGGTTGCTTGATCCACCAGACATTCATCTTGAATCACCAGCTTATCGCCTTCCCATAAGATAATCAGCGATCGCCCTGCACCACTGGCCTCAATCGTAATTTGCATCAATTTTTGGATCAGTTGGGGCAGCAAGATTTCTTCAGAAATTGCTTGCAAGGCTTTGATCAGGGTAGCGGCATCCAACTGACCTGCTCCAGCCCTGAAGGTAATCCGAGAAAATTTGGTCTTCCCTGTCGAGCGACTACTTGCTTCACTTTTGTTAGTTGCACTGGATTCAAATCGAGCGATCGCACTGACGTCAACAGCGCCCAGTAAATCAGCATATTGGGCATCCAACCGTTCAACCTTGACTGTTGCCCCCCAGCGAACATAGGCATTCCGGGCATCCAGCAAGTATGTGCTGGCAATGCGACGATTGCCACGGGCGATATAGTACCGTGCCGCAAACTCATGTGCTAATGCTTCATCGTTGAGATAGCCTTGCTGCCGCGCCTCTTGAATCGATTGATCGTAGAGGTGCATTGCTGTACGATCGCGTCCTTCAATCCGGGCAATTTCTGCATCCAGCAAATGAAGATGATGCAAATGATTCATAGGTCCTAAATCTGCCCAGGTTTTGATTTTCTTGCGATATCGCTTGAGGCGTTGATAGATCTGCTTTTGTGCCGCCTTTGGCTGAGCATCATAGAGAGCCGCATGGGCTAGACCATCCACCCAATAGTGATAGGGAATATAGATGGTTGTTTTGGCTCCTTCCAGATACTTCTGGTTTTCTGCGGCGGCTTGAATCGCTCCGGCATAATCTCCCAAAATCGTTTTCAGAATCGCTTTTTTGGAATAAAACACAAATAGATTAGAAACATCCTCTTGTTGCTGCAAGCGTGGAATCATGACTGATTCATCAAATGCTTCGCCACACATATCATCCGGTTTGTCTGCTAATCCTGCCAGGTTAAAGACCAGTTGCCGATGAATCTCATGGGTATGGAGCGAGGGTTCATGTCCCAAGCGGCGAAGCAACTGGCTAAAGGTGGTCATGGTTTGTGCCAGATTTTGCAATTCATCTCCTAAATAATAGGAAATACAGCAATAGGCGTGGGCGCTGTAACTGGCAAATTCCAGATCGCCCCCTTCCATTTCACGAATATAGAGTTGCTGCAATTCGGTTTGGCAGACGCGATAATGCTCTCTCCAAAAGCGAATGTGATAGTTAAATACATGGAGTGAGCGATCTTTCAGGCGACGGACATGGATGCGTTGGTTGACCTGTTCTGCCATCCCCCCAAACAAGTAGCCACTATCAATGTCGTCTAACGAACACAAAACCAACCCCCAGACTGCAAAAATATAGGATGCCTCGGGTCCAATGCCGTGTTTCAGGGTGGTACGAATCAGATGATACATCAGCAACGGCATCAACAATGGCTCTGCATAATAGGCAGCCGAGAGAATGCTGATGAGAATGCGTAGGGTTGCCAAGCCTTTGGCATCGGTTGCGGTGGGGAGATTGACCAGATACTCAGCCGTTTTGCCGCGCAGACTGGCTTTCGTTGCCAGTACCCCCCAGAGGGCATGAAACTGATTGATCTGCTTGGGCAGGCGGATATCTAGCAATACCAGAATGTCAATGGCATAGGCGATCGCTTCGGTCATGTGTTTGAAGCCAATCAGCGCATTGATTTTCATCTCATGCACCAGCACTTTGTCGAGCAGATTCCGTGCTTTCGACAAGACGATAGCAATCAATTCATCCATGCGATCGAAATCAGTTGCCAGGTATGCCGCTTCTGCGGCTTCACGATAGAGACTCAGAGTGAAGTCATACTGCATCTCCCAGGCATCGGTTGATAAGGCAGCAATGCCAATTTGCAGGAAGTTTAATGCCGGTTGAAACGCGGCTGATTGTTTGGCACGAATGCCCGCCGTTAACGCATATTGGGCGATCGCCTGTCGTTCTATGGGATCGTCAACCCGATCAAACGCTTGCCGATAATGATTGACAATATCAAAAATCGATTCATCGAATTGTTCTGGACTGCGATCGGGAGCGACCAACATGCGGGCAATTTGCAGGTGAACCTGTTGTGCCGCTTCGGTCGTTTGCAATGAATAAGCGGCTTGCTGTATCCGGTCATGGACAAAGCTAAAGATCTCGGTGGCGATCGCAGAATTTGTAGAGGTTACCGTTGCCCGATCTGCTTCCTCTATGGCTACAATAAAGCCACTGGCGATCGCTTCATGCAAATAGCGCTTGACGTCAGATGTATTTAAATGACTGAGTTTTGATAGGGATTGTAAGTCAAATCGACTGCCCAAAAAAGCAGCCAATGATAATAAAGATTGAGTGCTTGGAGTGAGGCTGGCTAAGCGTTGCACCATGAACGTGGCAACATCATCGGTCAGATTGCGATCGCGGATCTCATCAAGTTGCCAAAACCACTTGCCGGTTGATGGCTCAAGCTGAAGTAGATGAGCTTCATACAGCGATTCAATAAACTGCCGCAGAAAGAAGGGATTGCCCTGGGTTTTTTCCTGGCATAGCATGGCTAATAAGGTGACCGATTCCAGATCAGACCGCAAACAATCACTCAATAAATGGCAGATATCCTGTAATTGCAAAGCATCTAATTCTAGAATGGGGGGTGCCTCGCCCAATTTCGCCATTTCATCTAACATCAACTGTAACGGATGGGTGCGATCGACTTCATTGCTACGATAGGTACCCAATAGCAGGATGTAGGCGGAATCTGGATCCGTTTGCAATCGCTTCAATAGGGCGATCGATGGCAAATCTGCCCATTGCAAGTCATCCAGAAAAATGACTAAGGGGCAATCGGCAGACGCTAAGGTTCGCACCACTCGCCGCACCAGAGAGCTAAAGCGGGCTTCAAATTCATTTGCCGGGAGGGTGGCTAATGCCGGTTGAGTTCCCAAAATCAACGCTAACTCTGGAACTACATCCGTCAACAACTGCCCATAGTCGCCCACTGCATCTCTCAATCGGGTTTGCCATTGTGCCAATACTTCATCTGATTGATTGAGTATCTGACGCAAGCGTTGTCCAATGGCTTCAATCCATGCCGAGTAAGGAATTCCCCGACGGAACTGATCAAACTTTCCGGCAATCAGGGAACCACCACTGCGCCCAACCTGTTGTCGCAGTTCGTTGATCAATGCTGTTTTACCAATGCCCGAATAACCCGCGACTAAAATTGATTCATGTTGCCCCTGGCAGACCCGTGCAAAACTATCGAGCAAGGTTTTGAGTTCTGTTTCTCGACCATAGAGTTTGGCAGGTATCCGCAGGCTTTCGGCAAAGTCTGCTTGACCTAATTCAAACAGTTCCACGGTTCCGGTTGCAGACAATGACTCTAAGCAGCGTTGTAAATCGTGGGTCAAGCCATAGGCACTCTGATACCGTTGCTCTGGAATTTTGGCTAAAAGTTTCAGAACAATATTGGATACAACTTCGGGTATCTCCGGTCGGACTTGATGGGGAGGCAACGGCATTTGAGCCATATGTGCATGAATCATTTCTAGCGGATCATCGGCAACAAAGGCAGTTCGACCCACCACTAATTCATACAGCGTTGCGCCTAATGCATAGAAATCAGAGCGGTAGTCAATAGACCGATTCATTCGTCCCGTTTGCTCTGGGGCAAGGTAGGGGAGGGTTCCTTCCAGCTCAATCACAGCCGTTCCGGCAGCAGGGGTTGTTGTCAACTGGCTGGCGATGCCAAAGTCGATAATTTTTACCTGCCTGGTTTGGGGATTGTATACCAGGTTGCTGGGGTTAATATCTTTATGAATCATTCGCTGACGATGTACCTGCCCCAAGGCGGTCGCCACGTGTATGGTGAGTTCGATGACGTCCAACAGCGACAGGGGAGTTTGCGCCAGAATGCGGTCTAGAGAACGACCCCCAAAGTCTTCTAACACCATAAACACATCATTGCCCCGGCAGTGCAGATCCAAACACGCCACAATGCCCTCCCCTTGCACCTGTTGGGTGAGATCGTATTCGTGGCGAAACCGGGCGATCGCCTCTGGTGTTGAATCTGTCGTCCGCAAGAGTTTTACAATCACAGGGGTTTGATCCTGCTTGTAACAGGCACGATAGACGATGGACTGACTGCCCTCATGGAGCTTTTCCAGTAAGGAAAAATCTGCAATAGTCATGCCCAGCTGACCTCATCTTTCAACACAACTCTAAGGAATGGGAATTCAATAACTCCGATGATTTGTTGTACGGGCGAACGGCCGTTCGCCCATACAAACGATTTACAGCGCTTTGCGCTTGAGTAAGCCATAGTTATTTTTGTGAGAGCCGCGCGGGGCACGGCTCTCACAAAAATAACCTGGTTTTAAGCGATTGAAAATCGCTGTAATAGTCGATCGCATTGAATCCACGATCCTAAGGATCACAAATTCCGTACCCTGTCATTTGTTTTGAGGGAGCGACGGCTTTGCCGTCGCTCCCTCAAAGGGAATTGGGGTTTATTACAGCGCTTCGCGCTTGGATATATTTGGATGTTTGGTTGTGTGCCGCGCTCCGCGAGGCACACAACCAAACATCTGTGGCTTCAGCCATTGAAAATGGCTGTAAATTCATGATCCTAAATATGAATACTAGCTGGAACTCGGCTGGGAAGCAGAATTTCATAAGGTAGACGCCGATCCTGATTGCGTGTTTGAATCTCAAACTCAATGTGGTTGAGCGCACTTTGAAATTCCTCGACCAGGGGTCGCACCCGCCGATCAGAAAAGTAATCACACCCATATTGACCCATATGATTGGCAATCACATTAGAAACCACATAGACATCTTCAAGTTGCCCCACGGCCAGCGCTCGAGTCGGCAATAATTCTAGAAAATCAGCGTGGGAATAGTGAGTTTTGACAACGTTGCGCCCTGTGTGATCTCTTTCGTACAGCGGAAAGGGTGAAAAGGCTGCTCCCGGCATATTCACGGCATAGCCCATCGCCGGAAAGACCGAGTAGTTGACAGACGCATGGTAAGAGGTAGCTCGCAGGATGATTTGAGCCACCAGGGTGATCAGTTCTCGCACGGTGCTGACTTTGCCTTGATTGCCCATGCCCCGAATATTGCCCCCATCCGGCGCACCCAATTCACGCAACCAGTGTTGGACTTCGCGATCGCCCACCACATCTGCATTAGAGGTATAGTACAGGCGAATATAACGCGTCACAAAGCGATGAATTGCTTGCCAGGTCGGCACAATATCATCTCGATAGGGATAGTCTGGCAAAAATTGAGCGCTGCGGGTGCCCCGTTGTTTTAGTGCCGTCATCGGCGCTTGCTCTGTCCAATCAAACTGTGCCAGTGCCCGCTGGGTGACTTCGATCGCTCCTTGCAAACTCACGCTTTGTAAGGTGGGGGTGTTGCCACCGGGTGCAATGACAATCTGATTGGTGGCAGCATCAATCGGGATCGTGAATTCAAAATGGGGATGCAATAGCACCCGAATCGGGTGGGTAGGTGCCAGGGTGCGATAGGTACAGATCGCGACGGTGCCCATGATGATGTGGCAATACGCCCCGTGGGGCACCATCCCTTGATAGTTACTATCTGCCACTTGAAATACCGTTTTTGCCATCAACCAGGCATAGCGATCGCTGGCGGGGGTAAAAATTGGATTGTCGGCTCCCGGATTTTGATGACATTGAATGGCGACGGGCATCAATCCGTTCGTGCGCTGGCGATTGAGATAAAACAGTCCAATTGGCGCAGACAAGTACTTACGCCAGTCATCACTCGTAACCCCTGTGGGGATTTTGTCGAGCAATTTGAAATCATTAAAAAACAAGCGTCCGTCTGCGTGTGCCGCTGCCAAACTGTCGGACGCATCACCGATCGCCTGTTGAAACTGTTCGTTGGTAATAGGAAAGCGTTGAAAAAACGTCGTATCATCCGCTTTGACTCGCGTTAGCAAATCAGGATTGACCCCCGTCAATCGTTGCCAGGCAAAATACCAATCCTCCTGCCAATACTGGATCGAGATCGGGGGCGCAATCGATTGCAAAATATTTTCGTAATCGGGGATGCTCAAGGGCGTGCGGCAGTTATAGGGCAAAATCTGCACGTCGCGGGGGGCTGCCCAGAGCTTCTTCTGGATTTTTTGCTTCCACGCCAGTTGGCGATCGCGCAGATAATTCAACACCCCACCATCCGGCGACGTCCGTTGAGCCTGTAGATCGCTGAGGAGATTATTTTTGACTAATTGGGCTTCCAGAGTCGCTTTCATCACCTGATAAGCGGTCGAAAAGTTTTCGGTTGCTGGCACCGTTTTGGGCAAGGGAATGCCGTGATAGTCATCGGTGAGCTGGTATGTGTCTCGATCACGGGCGATCGCTGCGGCACGGCGATCGGGATTGGGATCATCCTGAGGCAAACACGGACTGATGGCAGCTTGACATCCATTCATAGCCATAGTTGATTCTCAATTGAAGGTGGGCGCATGATAGCTGGCTGTGATGGGCACTGTGCCTGCATCATAGCCAATCGAATTAAATAAAAATGCTGTTGCCAATTTCAGAGGGCAGCAAAAAGGGATAGGACATGAAGCGTGATTGATCGCGATCGCGAATTTCTGCTTCAGCGATCGCCAGATCTTTTTGAAAATCTTTCACCAGGAATGACACTCGCGCATCCTGGAAATACAAACATGGATAATATCCCAACTTGCCATAGCGAATACTGGACAACTGATAGAGCGTATTGAACTGCATCAATGCTTGCTGCATGGGTGCCAATAATTCTAAATAGTTATCTTCATTTTGTGGCGTTTCAGCGGTAGGGGCTTGAGCGTACATCCCCCCTGAGACATTAGGAATATACGACATCATCGGAAACTGCGCATAATTCAATGCCCCATGCTGGGCTGAAGCCGTAAAAACCAGAAAGGCAACTACGTCAATCAATTGCGTTAGCGTTTGGATCGGCTCTACACCCTGAATATTGCCCCCTTCAGCACTACCAATACTCTTAACCCAGGCTTGCAGCTCACTATCTTGCAACACATCCGCATCATTGGCGTAGTAAAGCTGGAGATACTTGCCGACAAATCGATGAATCGCATCCCATAGTAAGACTGCATCATCTCGATAGGGATACTCTGGCAACCCATGTCGATCATCGACCTGGCGATTTTGAAAATCAGTTGGGGGCATAGCCTGGCTAAATTTAAATTCCTGCATACCTCGTAGCAAGAGGGTTAAACTCCCTTCTAACGTCGAACCCAGGACAATATCAACGGCTCCACCCGGAGCAATCAAGTTGTGATAGGCATAATCATTCAATGCCAGGGTGAACTGAAAGTGGGGTTGCAGCAACACGTTAATCGGGTGAACCGCTGCCAGACACCGTTCTGTTGCCACGATCGCCGCTTCCATTACCAGATGGGTATAACCCAGGTGATGAACCATCTCTTGCAGATTGCCATCGGCAGATTGTACGACTGCCTTTGCCATTTCCCACCGCACATCGTCACGCGGTGTAAAGATGCCGTTGTGGCTGGGGGATTGCTGGCATTGAATTGCAACAGGAGCCAGATACCCGACATCCTGCGGCATATCTCGTTTCCAGGCAAACAGGGCGATCGGGGCAAAGATATATTTATGGCGAGGCAATCCCAAAATCCCGGAATTCCAGGTTCCGTGAGGCAGACCATCCAGCAAGTAATAGTCGGCTACATAGAGCCGTTTTTCGGCGATCGCCCGTTCCAACGAATCATCAGCACCCATAACGCGTTGATAGAGCGCCTCTGTCACCGGAAATTTAGCCTGCATCTGCTGCCAATCTGCCAGGGACGCAATGCCTTTTAGCACCATCGGGTCAGCTCCAGCCAACCGTTGCCACGCAAAAACGCGATCGCTGACCTCCTGCCCCTGTTTCAGCTTGTAAACCATCTCAGGCTTGGGAATTAGGGCATAGAGCGAATCATATACTGCCAGATTGGTCGGGAAAGCATGGGCGACCCTGGAGGCAGCTTTAATCGGCGTTGAAAAAATAAAGTGCTTATTTCCTACCGCTCGGGTTAATCCCAACCAGTCGCATATCGAAAAGCCGTGACCAGCCGTGCCCGTGATATATTCCAAATCGATCGCCGCGTGGTTGGCTAACAACTTGGCATTCACCTGCGCTGCTTTTAACAAGTAGTCGGGGGTAAACTCCTGATCGGGGGGCACCGCCGCCGCTAACCCCACCCCACCCGGCAGAGGATCGGGAAACGGTGACGGTTGAGGAGCGTTTTGCAACCGTTGAGAAAGATCCTGGTATTTGTGGGCAAATTTATAAACGATTTGGCTACGGGCAAGCTGGGCGCGACGGGCGGGCAGATTGGGATCATTTTGGGGCAATGTAGGCAGCATAGACTGAGTTCAAAGGGGTAATAGTCTACGGAAAAAGCATTCCTTTCACTATCGACGCTGCTTTCAGAGAATGGTAGGGTATTTACTTTTATTTAAGGAATGATTCGGCGCTCACCCACTGCCTGGTAGACCCACTTAAAAGTTTTACAACGGGGTGCAGGGGTAGAACCCCTGCGTGGGGGCGCAGCCCCCACCCCCAACGTTGCAGAATTTAGTGTTCGCAACACTAATAAGACGCCTGTGCAGCTTTACCCCTGAAATGAGAACAGGTGATGGGGTGAAACGCGGCGCTCTGCGCCGCGTTTCACCCCATCACTTGCGGTTTCCTGAGCGTGGGCTATCCGTCTTCATCCAACCGTATCTCTTGAAGTTCGGCTTGCAGATTTTGGAAAAACTCACTGTTCACAATCCGTTCTACTTCCCGGCGCACCTCGCGGATGTCAATTTCTAGATCAATGGTGTCATCGTTGGAGGGCGCTGAAGGGGTATCTGACGCCGCCGATTGAGCCTGGTCGGGACGATGGTAATCGCTAGTCTCTAGGGTTAAATGAAAGGCATCAAAGCAGATCTTTAACGTCTGTTTATCGACGCCAGTTTCACAGGCAAAGACTTTCATTAACGTATCGACGGATAAATTGATCCGCTCGCTGAGTTCTTCTAGCGTATAGCGATCGCCCGCATTCTCTCTAAATTCAGCTTCGATCCGGGCACGACGAAGTTTATCCAATCCCGTCGGCGTCAAAATCACTCCTCGTTTGCGGCGGGGGGCTGACTGAGGCTTGGGTACAGGGTCTTGCGGTGCAAAATATCGCTTATATAGCTCACATCCCCAGGTGACGCGATCGCCCACTTGCTTGAGTAGCCCCATACTCGACAGCTTGTACGACATCAGCGCATCTAATGGAACAGGTGCAGACGCCTTCATGACGGTGTCCAGAGCATTGGCTAACTCCGGCTGTTCTTGCAGGGCAGCCTGATGCCGTTGCAGGTGATGAGAATAAATTCCGGTAGCCGTCGGGGCAGTTGCCAACAATTGTTGTAGCGTCATCTCGCCGCGACTGAGATGATAAATTGCCAGATGCACCAGGGCTGGATGTCCCTCCAGTAATGCCATCATCTGCTTTGTTTCTGGTTCCTTAAACCAGGTCATCCCATAGCGTTGTGCCAATTGCCTGACCTGATCGGGGCTAAAGTTGCCAATTTCGATGGGTAACCCGACATTGAAGGGAGACTGATTTAACTGAAGCGGAACGTAGACCTCTGTAGAATGCACCACAATTAACCGTAAATTTTGCCAAATCGGATGCCGCTTTGCTTCTTCAAACCAGGATCGAAACAGCGGTAAAACATCCTTTGCTACTTTGGGATGCTCAAAAATGTAGTTGACTTCATCTAATGCCAGAATCAGCGGCTTATTCAGCTTCTCTAATACATATCCGCGTAAATAGAGCGTGCAACTGATCTTGCTGCCAATGTCTTCATCCCAGTAGTTATCGAGTTTAGGGTCTAGCTGCAATTGGCGACTGATCGTGGCACACAACCAACGCAGAAACCGATTCAGATCATTCAAAATATCCTCATCCACCTGCTCCAGGCTGAGGCTAACGGTGTGGTATCCCTGGCTGATGCCATAGTCCAATGTTCGCAAGAGCAACGAGGTTTTACCCATTTCTTTGGGACCTTTGATGCGAACCAAAGCACCGGGTTTGTTAATTTCTTCGTATATCTGCTCTTCAATCGGAGAACGATCTAAATAGAAAGGAGATCCTAATGGCACCGAGCCGCTAGGATAAGGCGCAGAAATATCCGAAGTTTTTTCAGACATACGGAGAATACAGGGAAATGGATTCAGTATACTAGCTGTTTGGGTCGGATCAGCTATGGATTTAATAATGACTACTCTATCTATAGCGATCCTAAATCAGTTGTGAAAGCGCCCGCCCTTCGGGCGGCGCTTTCACAACTGATCATTTTCACGAATCAAATAGGATTGCTATATGCTAAAGATCACAAGCTAAATAGAAATCCAGACGTTCATTTTTGTTAACGCAGCGTCGCCGTGCTGACCCATAAATCTTCAGTTTGATCAAACCCTCGATCGTCACCTGACGTTCGTAACCAGTAGAGCAGACCCTAAATGGTTAATTCAGTACGAGTTGTGGGGCGCTCTGCGCCCCACAACTCTGTTTCTGACCTTAACGAACGTGCGCATCGCTATAGGGTTGGAAAGTTACTCAACGCCGCAGGACACCTTTTTCTCTAATGGAGTCACCGCAGGACCCTGGAGAATCTCACCATTGCAGCTAAACCGTGACCCGTGACAGGGACAATCCCAGCTCTTTTCGGCAGCATTCCAGGCAACGATACAGCCTAAATGTGGGCAGACAGCTGAAACTTCGTGCAATTCGCCAACGTCATCGCGGTATGCCGCAATTTTTTCGCCCTTGACCGTCAATAATTTGCCTTCACCTTTTGCCGGTGGCGGAGTGGATGGGTTGAATAATCCTTTCAGGCGATCGCCGACCCAATGAGTTCCCACATCCAGGTTTTGTTGAATCGACGTTAAGGTAGCGAACGACGTCACCCGCGTCGAATCATACAGATCTGCCCAGGGGTTCTCGATGCCTAAGATCAAGTCAGACAGCAGCATGGCAGACATCACCGACTTGGTCATTCCCCAGAGGCTAAACCCTGTTGCCACATAGGTGTGCTGGCTCAGCGGCGTTAGCTTACCGATGTAAGGGAGCTTGTCAAACGACACCATATCTTGCGAAGACCAGCGGTAGCTTACCGTATTAACCCCAAACTGGTCACGGGCATAGTTGGCTAACCGTACATACCTTGCTTCAGTATCATCTGCCTCACCGACTTTATGCCCTTCGCCCCCAATCAGCAACTGGAGTTTGCCATCGTCCGTTGGGGTCGTCCGAATCGAGTGATACTTCTCTCCGGCACCAATAAACATGCCGTCAGGATCGTGGGCAGGGTCGAAATCTGCCGCGATCAAATAGGAGCGTCTGGGATAAGATTTAGCAAAAAATAGCCCCTGATCTAAGATAGGCAGATGGGTTGCCACAATCACATCCTGAGCCGTCACAACTGCACCTTCAGTCATGATCACCCGACAGGGATTTTCCCCCTGCACCGTCTTAACTCGGGTCTGCTCAAAAATATAACTGCCCTCACCCTGAATCATTTTTGCTAGAGCTAAAATAAATTTTCGCGGATGAAACTGGGCTTGATTGCTAAATTTAACGGCACCCGCAATCTCAAACGGTAAGCCTGTTTCTTGAACAAAACTGGCGGGTAAACCGAGCTTAAGAGCCGCTTCTACCTCTGCTGTAATGTCCTCTAATTCGGCATCAGACGGTGCAAAAACATAGGCATCTTTGCGACTAAAATCACAATCAATCTGGGCATCTCGCACCCAGTCTGCTACTCGTTCGATGGCGCGCTGATTAGATTCACCATACAGACGGGCTTTTTCTTCACCCAGTGATTTTAATAAATCAGCGTAAATGAGATGATGCAGCGATGTCAGTTTGGCAGTCGTGTGCCCCGATACACCTGTGCCGATTTGGGCAGCCTCTAACACCGCTACTGTCTTCCCTGCTTGCTTGAGTAGCCTGGCAGCAGTGATGCCCACCAGCCCTGCACCCACAATCGCAACGTCAACTGATAGATCTTGCGTTAGAGCGGGATAATGCGAAGGTGGGGTGGAAGCCATCCAGAAAGAGTGCGATGTTTGAGGTAGATTTGGCATAACGGTTTCCTGACGTGACATTATTGTGGATACGTAATCGTGGATACATAAAGCGATACATAGCCATGAAAAAAGGAGGGTTGAGGGCTTTATCCCCAGGAGGAAACGAAGCTTCTCAACCCTCATCTGTAGCCCAAGGTTAAAGATGGGTGTAGCAAGTAGACCCATTTGAATGTTTTACAACGGGGGTGCAGGGGTAAAACCCCTGCCTGGGGGCACAGCCCCCAGACCCCATGGTGCAAAATTTAGTACTTGCAGCACTAGGACTGCTGGGTTTGCAGTTGCTTTTTGGCTTCTTTGAATTGAGTTGCCATTTGCTCACGTTGCTGCTCTGACAGATTTTTGCGCATGGCAGCAAACATGGTGCTTTCTTCTTGACGAGTGTGATCACCCACCATATCTTTGACTTGCTTTAGCCGAGTCTTAAATTCGGGTGCCGTCGGAGACATCGCCAACATTTCTTTTAAGACAGCTTCCAGTTCAGCCTGCTCGGTGTATAACTCCTGAGTGTTGTCTTCACCATAGAAAGACCGTACAGCCGGGTAGACTACTTGTTCTTCTGCCTTGGAATGCACAGATAAGTCTTTATACAGCTGTCCAAACAATTCTGTAATCCGCTCAGAATTGGTTTCGCTCTTGAGCTCACTGATCAGCGTTTTTGCTTTCTGGTGATCCATGAAGATCAGATTCATGATATCCATGTCTGATTTGTCGGAGTTTTGGGTGACGGTGCTGCCAATCACCCCGGTCATCGCTGCGATCGCATCTTGTACCCGTCCCCAGACGCCCTGATCAGGTGCTTCGCCAGTTAACTCATACGCACCCAGATATTCCACCATGCCTTTCAGTCGCTCCTGATGGGCACGATTTTCAAAGTTGACGGTATGCAGTGGGGTGAGCGCTTCTTCTACATCTGCACCCACGATCTGGGAAGCTTTGTGTACTACCAAACCGGACATTACCTGTCCATGCTTAAGTAGTTCGTGCTGAGCCAGTTTTTCATAAAGGGTCAAGTCAGAGCTTTTCATTTGAGATTGAATTTGCTCAACCAAATGACGCACTTTATCTTTAGGCTTAGCCTGAATGCCATACTGGGTGATGGTGGTTTCAATCACACCCAAGTTCTTTTGATCGTCTTCCAGCATATCTTCGAGGCGATCGCGGATGTCAGCTTGATTGCATTCTTGAAGGAACTGTTGCTCGTTCGCCACAATCAAGTTTTGGATCGCGCGGATATCCGCCAGCTTTTCAGCGATCGCAGATCGTTTGGCATCAGTCAATGTTGAAACCATGATGTTCTCCTTTTCAAGTAACAAAGTAACTGAATATGAATTACAGTCACCGTAAAATCACAATCCAAGCTGATTGGAATCGTGTTGACAGGGTTAGTATTGCTGCGTCGAGACATAATTCCCCATGTGAACCCTTCGGTGTCGCACGAGTGCTCAAAACTGGCAATGTTTAGTCCTGCCGGATGAATGCGCAGGCAGTCCTTTGCAGACATGGGGTAGCGCTCAAGCCGTATGATGGCTGAGTCAAATCTTTGCAGGCGCACAAGCCCGTTGATGGCACGCATCAGCCAGTTCGACAATCAACCCTGTTTGTGTTTGAGAAGTACGCTGAGCGCAGTTCGCAATATAAAACATAGGGCTTATGCTACTGAAAATGCTGATGGCATTACCTTCGTCACGGGTTCAATAAATGATTGATGGGTGCGGATGGGTGATATACCGCGTGATGCATGGTATATCATCCGTCAAGCATGATTTGACGCCACCCCAACGGTACTATTGAAATGATGAAATCCCTGTCAGGACCAACTCCCCACCTCCTGAGGCGTGTTTTAAAACTCGCTAAGAGGATTATTTTTTCGTGCGCTTCGCACCCGAAAAAATAACTTTTAAAACAACCCCTCTGGTCTTAGCACTGCTTGACCGACAAAGCTCCTGAAACACTTGATTTTTCGCAGGTTGGGTTGAGTAGAATGAAACCCAACAGAAGCTATGCTAACGTCAGGTTTTGCCGGATTCAACCCAACCACCTATGTCATAAGATGTGTCTGTCAATCAGAGTGCTAACCACACATGATTCGAGCTGAAACTATTGTGCCAGCCGCAACACTGTTGCACTAAGCTTCAGTTCCAACACCGTTGCTAGAAAGGTTGCAAGATTGATTTAACCGTCCAGCATCGGGTTTCGGTAGGACTCATCACTCAACTACATTCAAGCTTAGATGTTGTAACTCCAACAGAACTCTATCTGAAGAGCAAGATTTCAAAATGGTTCATCCGCCCATGTGTAGAACTAAACCAGGGTGACGGGTGTTGCTAAATAGGCGTCTGTAATAATCCATTCAGATGCGAAGCGCTGGGGCTAATTTATGATCTTTAGCTCGACCATGCTTTGACATGACGCTTTACGTCGCGACAGAAACATCTCGTGGGTTTTTAATGCGATAGTATTGCAAAATCTTCCTGGCTTTTTCACAAGTGCTGCTTAAGATGGAGACTAAGCACTACATCCAACCTGAAACCTGGACGCAAAATCCTGAACTGCTTGCCGTAAGTGCCTCAGGGTCTACGGGTTGATGGTTAATGATGACGATCGACTGCTTCAAACCGTTTCTACCGATGCCGTTTACTATGATCAACGCTACCTGCTTCAATCACGCAAGCCTTATATCTGCTGCCACTCCAGAAGATCTCAAACGAGTTCAGGCTCACAGCTTAGAGATTGCCCAACAGCTGGCTTGCAAACGGATGGAATGTCCCTCCGATTCGCTGACATTATCTGGTTCGCCCACGCATTTGCAGGTTCAAACTGACGTAGCCGAGGTTGAACAGGTCTTGGCATGGTTTACCCAATTCAAAGATTCAGCGATGCCGTTGAAAGTATGGTTGCGGTGTCGGTTGGCATTGACGGAAGGGTTTACGAATGCGATACGCCATGCCCATGCCGGAAAATCGGCGAGTGAACCGATTGATCTAGATGTGCAACTTTTGGGCGATCGCATTGAGATTCGCATTTGGGATCAGGGTGCCCCGTTTGACCTGGATGCCAAGCTGCAAGAGATATCGCAATCTCCCAATGGCGAAGAGGGCGGGCGGGGGTTATGGCTGATGAAAAATTTGACCCGTCACATCAGCTATACCCGTACCGGAAACTCTCGCGATTGTTTAGTGTTGGTGTTTGATCAAACCGTCTAATTCGATCGCGCCGTTGCATCCTCAGAAAGTTCTAAAAATGCCGCACACTCTACATGGGCGGTTTGCGGGAAAAAGTCAGCCGGTTGAACGCGTCGCAACCTGTAGTCTCCTGCTTCGCAGAGAATTTTTAGATCGCGTGCCAGGGTCGAAGGATTGCAACTGACATAGACGATTTGCTGAGGTTTAAGTTTGAGTAACGTTTCCAGCACAATCGAGCTGCATCCCTTACGCGGTGGATCTAAGACAACGATATCGGGTTGCATTTCTAAGGTAAACAATAACGTTTCTACATCGCCGGTGTGAAACTCGACATTGGTAATGTCGTTTAAATGGGCATTGAGTCGTGCTTGTTCGACCGCTTCCGCTTGAATTTCTAAGGCGATCGCCGACTTGACGTGTTGTGCCAACGGCAATGTCAATGTGCCAATGCCACAATACGCATCTAATAGAACTTCGGTTCCCTTTAGGTTTAATTGCTCAATGATTACCTGCAACAGGGCTTCGGCTTGCTCTGTATTGACTTGAAAAAATGTGGTTGCATTCACACGAAATGGCAATCCGGCAAATTCTTCGACCAGATAATCCCGTCCGGCAATACAATACGTTTCTTTACCAAAAATCGCATTGGTGCGATCGCTATTGACATTCACCATCACCCCGACCAGACCGGGATACCGATCTAACCAGATCTGAGCTTGGTCTTCTAGCTCTAACAATTGTTCGTGGGTGGAGACTAATGTCAACAACATTTCACCCGTGTGTCGCCCAATCCGTAAGCCTAAATGGCGCAACTTACCCCGATGCAAGGTTTCATCATAGATACTCCAACCTCGACGTTGAATATCTTGCTTTACCTCTGCCAATAATGGATTCAACCGCACGTCTTGAATCGGACATTGGTTCAGGTTAATCAGCTGGTGGCTCCCTTTCTGGTAGTATCCTGCCAAAACCGACACCTCAAGTTTTTCAGTGGCTGGTTCTGCAAACGCGTCGTTGTCCGAGTTAGACGGTTTAGGTATCGGTAGTTTTGCACCTGCACCCTGACCCTTTAGCCCCGACTTGTGTTCTTTATTGCTCGATCGCTTCAACGGGTAGGTTGCCTTGTTGCGATAGCCCAACGGTTCAGCATTGGCTAACATCGGGTCAACCGTAATCTGGTCAAATTTGCCAATCCGCTCCAGGTCTTGAATCACCAGATTCCGTTTGGTCTCCAGTTGAAACGCATAGCTGACATGCTGCCATTGGCACCCACCACATTTGTCTGCCACAAAGCAACTGGGGCGAATGCGATGGGGCGATCGCTCTAAAATCTCATGCAACTTGCCATAGGCATACTGACGCTTGACCCGGACGAGTCGAACTAACAGGCGATCGCCGACTACTGTATCTGGAACAAATACAACACGCCCTTCATAGCGCCCAACCCCTTCTCCACTATGGTTTAGATCAGAGATAGTCAGTTCGATTAACTCGCCCTGTTGCCATAACTTGGCAGACGGCTCGGTTGATTCAGACGAAATAGAAGACACGGTAGTCACGCTCGATACAGCTCAACTATTATCCCTGATCCCTTTTGAGACTGCTGGAACTTAGTCGGTCGTCATCCAGAACCATGGCAATTCTCAATAGCGTGACGTATAAGTTGTTGAGAGAGAGCCGCGCGGAGCGCGGCTCTCTCTCAACAACCTTAATGTATCCAGGTGCGAAGCGCTCTAACTAAAAAGTCAACAAAAAACCCCAGGTTGCATGAAAACCCAGGGTGCTTAGAACGCAGCTTGACCTTTTTGTTAAATGATGGAGCTAACCGGATTTTTAGACATCTACTACCTCTGACCGCTCTGATGGATCTTTTAAGTTCCCGTTGGTAGCAATAAAGCGGAGGAAGCGACAGAAACTCCTCACTGCCTAATATTTAAATAATGGTATTGAACCTTAAGTTACGGGTATTTGATTTTTAAATGGATGCACTGCCTAACTCTCTGGCGTCGCTCTCCTTCAAGAGTTAGCACAAGGGCACAGCGGCATAACCCCTTTGCAGTACAACCTGGCACTTTAGACTCGCGAGTCTAAATAAAGTTGTTTTGTAAATAGCAAGAACCGGACAAAAAGAATTGACCCTTACCTTGCTGTTTTTATTTTCGAGGATCAAAAGAAAAAGTATTTGATTTAACAGAATTATTTAACAATTTATTGGTGTATCTGCCCACACACACCACAAATGACCCATGTGTTGGCAGTGTGTGCCGAAGGCACGCACTGCCAACACACTTTCAAACCCTAGAGGATGTTACTTAAGAGGATGTGACTTACAGCACTTCGTATCGGAAGCGATTGCGGTTGTGAGGTTGCTATGGTCAGCTCCCGGCTAATAGTATTGGGCGTTTATTATTGGGCGTTGGTACTCGTGCGGTGTTTGAACCCTAAAACCCAAAAAATTTCTTTTTCTGCTTTATTGACTTCTGTTTTATGAAGGGCAGTATAAGCAGAAAAAGTTTGATGATAATACACTAAAATTTCCAATCGTTTGACCGCAGCTTCAATCTCAGACTCTTCTAAATACAAACTTTCTAAGACTGCATTGAGATCTGCTAAATAATTAGCTTGTTTTCCTGCACCTTCAGCAACAATAAATTTAAGTTCTCCTGCATGTTGATACAGGAGTTTCCGAATATAGTAGGCAGTCAGAGGAGATAAGCGCAACAAATGACCTCCAGGAGATTTCTTCACTGTTTCCAGAGTCATTAATGCATTCGAACAATTTGAGACTGCACTCTCAAACGTTAGAGCAGCTCAGGATGAATAGCAGTTACAACTAAAATCATCCTGATACTGATGGATTTTGTGTCGGAACTATCTAATCCTGTAAAGGCGTAGCATTTGGGCAAAGATTTTCGAGGTCAATCAATGATGTTTTACCCAATGCTGTATCCCTACGATAGAGCAACACAAACTGAACGAAAACCAGAAATTATCTTGAAAACGGTTGGTTTGTAACTCGCGTTTACCCACAGAAAAATTCTCAGGATCGTAGATTTAATAAGACTAAAGATTTATTGTTGCAAGCGTGGCTTGCCGCGCTTGCAACAATAAATATCTGGGGTTTATTTAATGTGTGATCCTTAGTTACAAACCCAGTAGCGTTTAATGGTTTGGAGCACAGCAAAAACAAATCGGTCGATGCTCTAAGTCAAATGTGATCTCACAATCAACTAAAGCATTCAAATCCTGAAATTGAATATCTGCCAATAGTTCTTGCACATTGTGAGCTTTAAAATCAATCCAAAGCGTACAATCCTGGCACGAAAGAATGACGATGGATTGAATATCTTTTTGCCACAGTTGAGAACTGAGAGCATACGCCAAGCTTTGCTGATGCAATTTGAATCTTTGGAACTGAAAAAATAACTGATTCTGGTAGAACAACCCTTCTCTTATTGCTCCGTTGAACCAAAATTTAAAAGCCATAACTTGGTCCTTTTTGACGGCAGAGTTGAGAGAAATAAGGTCAGTAAAAATTACAACCATGAACGCTAAAAGCTTAACGTTTGGCGACGTCGAACAACATCGGTGTAATCCATACACGAACGATCCGTATTACTCAGGAAATAAAATAAGTGAAACTACGGACAAAAATATCCGGGAAAATACTGTTGACTCGGTTTCCTATGGCAGTGACTGGTTATACCCTTTACCTGCCGTCATTTGCCATAGAGTGGAGTGATTGAATTGTCAAGCCAGTATAGCAATAATATCTAAGTTTGTGTTCTAGAACACAACTTTCGCTAATTCTCCACAATCAGTTAACAAAAACCTGTTTTTTTGCGGATACCGCAGAATATAAGCCCTTAATCATACTGAATTCAGTATGGTGTCGAGTACCGTCCCCCTTACCCCCTTTAATTTTGCTCAACGTTTAAAGAGCATTGGGGTGAAATCAGCAAAATTCCTGGCTTTGTGAGACCGGGGGAAGTTTAGCTTTACTATCCTTAGTAAGGATCGTGGATTGAATAAAATCTAAGTATCTTTTTGAGCGCGCGAGGACTTCGCTATCGTTCTCTCAAAAGGAAGCACAGATGAATATATCTGCGATCGCAAGGATTGTGGATTAGACAAACCTGAAGAGTTCGGTTTGGCAAGGTGGCGTCGCTGTGCTTCTAAACCTGAACGTCTGAGGTTGATTTAATTTGCAATCCGATGATTCTACAACGACAAAGGATTCTCAATCGTATGGCTCTATCAGTTGGTACAAAAGCTCCTGACTTTACTGCCAAAGATACCAATGGCAACGTCGTTTCTCTGGCTAGCCTGTCTGGGAAAACGGTCGTTCTGTATTTTTATCCTAAAGACGATACTCCCGGTTGTACAAAAGAGGCTTGCAGTTTCCGTGATGCCTACAGTGATTACCAGGGCAAAGATATTGTCGTATTGGGTGTCAGCCGAGATGATGAAACGTCTCACCAGAGCTTTACTCAAAAGTTCAACTTGCCCTTTCCGTTGCTGGCAGACACAGATGGTGCCATCACCACTGCCTATGACGTAGCCGGGGAAAAAAATGGGTTTCAGTATGCCATGCGTGTCACCTACGTGATCGATGGCAACGGCGACATTATTAAGGTATACGACAGCGTCAAAACCGACACCCACGCTGGCGATATTTTAGCTGACTTAGGCTTATAACATGGTCGCCTGAGGCGAACTTTACCGTTCATAAAAAACGCACTGAAAAACTCACTAAAATGAGACTTCAGTGCGTCATCAAGTTTTCTAAAACTACGTTCAATTTTTTGTGGGAAAACGTCAGGTATTTTTTTAGTTAATGTCGATTGATTCGTCTATTTTTAGCTTTAAACATTGAGTTTTATATAATTAGGTAGCCAGAATTAAACCATGTTATAAAAACCGGGGGAACACCCCTCCGGGGCGCTCCCCCGGTTTTTAATTACGATCATCTACTTGTAGTGCTACGCACTTAGGTTAGGACGGAGTGCAGGGGTAAAACCCCTGCGTGGGGCACCGCCCCACACCCCAACGTCCCAACGTGACTACGTAAAGCCATAGCAGTCGAGGAGTTGATTAGGACAAAGGTTGTGTGAGAACCTGCGCTCCGCAAGGGTTCTCACACAACCGTAATCTAACCAGGCGCGAAGCGCTAGAGGTTATAGAAGAATCAGGGGAGTCTACATGAATCTACCGTTTGTATTGGATGTAGCGATCGGGTTAATCTTTATCTTCTTAATTCTCAGTTTATTGGCATCAGAAATTCAAGAACTGCTGACCACCTTACTCCAGTGGCGAGCAAAGCACTTGAAGGATGCGATCGAAATTTTGTTAGCCGGAGGAGTCGGAACCCAGGAAGAAGAACATATCAGAGAGTTGGTCAACAAACTGTATGACGATCCCTTGCTCAAAAACATTAATCAAGAAGCGAAAGGATTAGCCGGAAAGGCGCGAGAAATTACAAGATGGCTGTTGCCCAACAATCAACGAGGTAGTTTTGGCAACCAGCGATCGACAGGACCTTCCTACATTGCACCCGAGACGTTTGCGACGTCTTTGCTGGAACGGATTGGGCTGGCAAACTTAGCCCGGAAGCTGATTGAGGTGAGGCTGCAAAAGTTTGCAACTCGCATTATTGGAGTGTATGACGTTCAAATAAAACACGATGAGGATGGCAGTGAAGAGAGAGTGGTACGCCCTCCTGCCGATAGTGATGAGCGTCTGAAAAAATTGTGGAACAAGGGCAGAATTCGGCTCATTGCAGAGCGAGCAGAGCTTCGGCACCTGGATCAGGATAAGAATTTTCTGACGCTTGTCGAAGAGTTTGACGATATTTTGAATGACTTCAAAACTGGGGAAACAAATTTAGCAACCTCTGTTGAACGCATGGGGGAGAGCCTGAGTGCTTACATTGCCAACTATCCAGCACCAACTCCTGAAGCGATCAACGAGTCATCGGCTAATGGTCAACCAAACGACGTTGCTGAGGCGATCGCAGATCCTGAAACCGATCGCCCGACACCCCTTCCGCAAGGCGATATCGCCTATTTTGCCAAGCGGCTGATGTCTTTCAAACGGGGGGTATTTGGTGAAAAAAGTGAGCGTGCCGTGGCATCGGGAGGCTTGTGTCCGTCACTGCTCGAATTTTCTGAACTGGTCAATCAAAGTAGCAGCACCTATCGAGAAGTTGCAGACGCTTATCAAGAACTGGTGGCGGATGGTACGAAACTGGATCTCGTCGTATTACCGTTATTGAAAGATGAACTATTGGCGACGCAGGTTGAAGTGTTGGAACAGCAACTGGTGATCAATCATTTGGCGCAGATTGAACAAAAACTGTTGGAAAAATATCCCAAAACGGTGCAACCCTTTGAGCAAAAGTTGCAGGCGATCGCCAACAAATATGAGAATGCGCTGATTCAGGCAAGCAAACCAGTCCGACGCAAACGCGGATTAATGCGCCGCACTCGAACCTGGTTTACCCATCAATGGCAACGGTTCACCATTTCGACCCCTGAAACGTTAAGACGCCAGCGGCAACATATTATTATTGAAATTTCTGAACGCTTGCCCGAAGACGATCAGCACGAGTTAACCACGGCTATTCTCGATAAACTCACACCCCAAGAATTGTATGGCGATGTCGCCAAAGGAGAGTTTGGTTTAATTGATCGGGCGCTTGACCAACTATCAAATGAAGAACGGCAGCTTTTGATTGACACCGTGCTGTCAAAGCTCAGTCAAGATCAACAATGGTCGGAAGACTATGAGGAGAAACAGCGATCGCTCTACAAGACCTATCAAAATTACAAAATTACCCAACAAATTTTAGCCCGGTTGCCTAACTCAGTGAAGGAAAGCTTTGCTATTCTGGCAAGGCGTGCTCAGACCAAAACCCAGCAAGCCAGTAATGATATCAACCAATTTCGAGAAGAGGTTGCTGTTTGGTTCGATCGCTCTATGTCTCGTGCCTCTGGCGTTTACAAACGTAATGCCAAAGGGGTTGCGATCCTGATTGGGTTAGTGTTAGTGGTCGCTACGAATGTAGATGCGGGATTTATTGTGGATCGACTATCCAATGATGAAAACCTCCGCACGGTCGTCGCGACCCGCGCTGTATCTGCCACCGATGCCAAAACACTTGATGAAGCCAGGGCAAAAACGGATGAAGCCTTGAAGGAACTTGCCTTACCGATTGGTTGGAATCCAGCCAACGTCACGGATCAGCTCAACTGTAAGTTGCCCGATGGATTGAATGATCTACCATCCAATTGGTCGGAGTTCTATCAGGTTTGTTTACCCGATCAGGCAAAGAGCGATCAAGCCACCTCAGCCTCAAATCAAGCCTCAACGAATGTTGTCCAATCCTTTTTCTCACCCATTAGCAATCTCTTAGGAAGTGGTGTATTCATTGTGGTGCATTATCCTCTGGCATTACTTCGGATTTTGTTTGGTTGGCTGATTGCAGGCGTTGCTATTTCCATGGGTGCGCCTTTTTGGTTTGATCTGCTCGGCAAACTGGTGAATGTGAGGAATTCTGGTAGCAAACCATCCTCTAATGAAACTCAATCGGTTGCCAAGTCTGCACCCACAGAAGTCTCGTAAAGCAACCGTAGCGATCGCAGATTAGATCAAGCGATGTTGTGTGTAAGAAGCGCTGCAACGCAGAGCTTCTTACACACAACATTCGGATTTTCTTTAATGTGCAATTCTTAGCGATCGCATGTACAAATTTTGTAAATGCGATCGCTGCCTCAATCCTAGTTAAGATCGCAGTAGATGCATGAGTGAGACTCTGTCCGATGGTACAAACAGCTGTCACCCAGGCGGTTAAAACTCTGAATGATGTTCATCAGCGATTTGGCTTACAGCGATCGCAGGATGATCATTTTTTTACGGAGTGGTGCAGCGATTTACCCGCCTTGGATGAGTCAGACCGGAGAACGCTCGATCAAATTCGGCAACGATTTCGCTACCATCGGGAAGCAGGACAGGTGGCAGAAGGAGCCGTGAATGCCATCGTGGTATCGCGATTATTAGAAATGGCTGGCTTTTACGATCCACCGTTTCGGCTGCGATCGGAAGTTCCCGTGGAGATCGAAACCACGATTGCAACTGAAACCCTACGGGGTCGGATTGATTTTTTGGTTGTTCAACAGCAATTTTGGCGGACAGTGATTGAGTCGAAAGAAACAGAGTTTGATGTGGAAGTGGGCATCCCCCAAACATTGGCGTATATGATGGCAAATCCCTTACCAGAAAAGCCTTTGTTCGGCATGGTGACCAATGGCAATAGCTTTATTTTTCTGAAAGTCAGACGTGGAGCAACGCCCGAATACGATTTTTCAGAAACGTATACGTTGCTCACCCGGAGCAATCGACTTTACGAGGTGTTACAAATTCTTAAACAGATTGTTCAGATTGCTCTGCAACGATAGAGGAGTGGATCTCCCGTTAAGATCACAATAAACGCGATCGCCATCGCAGCACTTCTAATCCATATTCGGTGAATGCCGCTATGACTCAAACCACTCCCGGCAAAACGACACGACTCACGTTTGAGGAATACCTGACCTATGACGATGGCAGCGATACCCGTTATGAATTGGTGGATGGGGAGTTAGTGGAAATGCCACCCGAATCAGATGAAAACTCAGAACTAACCCGGTTTTTGTTTGTTGAGTTACTAAAGCTTGTTCCCTTTCAGATGATTTCTTACAAAGAGACAGAAATCGAAGTCAGTGGACGGCAGGCACGGTGCAGATTGCCTGATCTGATTGTTCATAGTGAAGCATCCAAAGCTGCACTAGCCGGTAAATCGCGTGGCACTATCACCAGAGATATGCCACCACCGGCATTGGTGATTGAAGTGGTAAGTCCGGGGGTAAATAACCGGATGCGCGACTATCGCCACAAGCATACCGAATATGCCGCACGCTGCATTTTGGAATATTGGATTGTCGATCCACAGGAACGTCAGATCACCGTATGCAAGTGGGTGGATGGAGCCTATGAGGATTCACTGGTGAAGGCAAATGAGCGGATTGCATCTGATATAGTGTCAGCATTTGCCCTTACGGCTGATGAAATCTTTGGTGTGACGCCCGCTTAACCATGCCTAGAAACCTGATTATTGACTGTGACCCCGGCGTAGATGATGCGATCGCTCTCTTGTTAGCCTTTGCCTCTCCTGAACTGCACCTGATTGGCATCAGCACGGTTGCAGGTAATGTGCCACTGACACAAACGCAACGCAATGCCCGACAAATTTGTGAACTGGCAGGACGGATTTATGTCCCGGTTTATGCCGGTTGTACCCGACCGATTTTGCGACCGTTGATGACCGCTGCTGAGGTGCATGGCGAGACGGGGTTAGCCGGGGTGGTGTTACCTGAACCGCAGATGCCCTTGCAACCCAAGCATGGGGTTGATTTTTTGATCGACACGTTGATGGGTTCGGTTAACCCAGTGACCGTTGCAACTCTGGGGCCATTAACTAATCTGGCGATCGCGTTTCTAAAGGAACCTCGCATTGCCTTAAAAATTGATGAACTGGTGATGATGGGCGGAGCCATGTCTCAGGGCAACATCACACCCTCAGCAGAATTTAACGTTTACGTAGATCCCTACGCTGCTCAGGTGATTTTCAACAGTGGTATCAAGCTGACGATGATTGGGCTGGATGTCACCCATACCGTTCTCAGTACTCCCGCCCGGTTAGCCACCCTTCGCGGCATGAACACCTCCATTTGCAAAACGGCTGCGGATATGTTGGGGTTTTATGGGGTTGAGGAAGTCGAACGCAAAGGCATGGCAGGTAGTCCGCTTCATGATCCCTGTGTGATTGCCTATCTGATTAAGCCAGAATTGTTTACCTTTAAGCCTCTGTTTGTGGAGGTGGAAACCATGAGTGATCTCACTATGGGGCGCACCATTGTTGACCTCTGGCAAACCACTCAGCGTGCCGCCAATACCAATGTTGTTATGTCTGCTAATGCCGATGGCTTTTATCAACTACTGACTCAACGTTTGGCACTGCTCTAAAGATTCCAGATTGATTAACCTGTCATCCTTTTTGAGAGAGCGACGGCTGCGCCGTCGCTCTCTCAAACCTGAGGTTGGCTTCGAGGGCAATGGTTAAGAGAGAGCAATTAGGGTTCAACTTTTATGGCAAAGTGTAGGTTTGTTGAATTGCTGTGAGTTCTAGCCGAACTGTGTGAAAAAACGGATGGTCATGCCCTCCAATCACGATTATTCAACGTTTCGGATAGGCTCTATGTAGCGATCGCTTTTCGTCAAATCCAACTCAACGTCCCTACTGCTTAATTCAAGGTGTCAAGTATCCAATGATGAAACCATTTAAGTTTTTATTCACCTTTTTGCTGACGGCTGTTGTTGCCTTTTTTATTACGACAGCCTGTAATTCCCAGACCCCTGAGACAACCGCCAATAGTCCCGATGCCTCGACGGCGGCAAGCCCGACCGAAACATTAACCATGGCAACCTCTGCGGATTATCCCCCGTATGAGTTTATTGAAACGTCGAGTGGTAGCGAAGAGATCATCGGGTTTGATGTCGATATTGCCAAGTACATTACATCCGAATTAGGGTACGGCTTGGAAATTAATAATATGGACTTCAATGGATTAATCCCGGCATTACAGGCAAAGCGGGCTGATTTTGTCATGGCAGGGATGACACCGACCGACGAACGCAAGCAAAACGTTGATTTCTCTGCCATTTACTACGAAGCAAAAAACACAATCATTGCCCAGAAAGGTAGTAATTTGCTGACACCAGACAGCCTCAGTGGCAAAAAAGTGGGCGTGCAACTTGGCTCTATCCAAGAAGGCGTCGCTAAAGAAATTCAAGGAGCGGATGTGGTTCCCCTCAACCGCATCAACGAAATTATTCAAGAAGTGAAGGCGGGTCGAATTGACGCGGCGATCGTCGAAGATACGGTCGCCAAAGGTTACGTTGAAGCCAATGCTGATCTTGAATTCAACACCATCCCCAATGAGGGAGCTGCCGGTTCTGCGATCGCCTTTCCCAAAGATTCAGAACTGGTCGCCAAGTTTGATCCCGTTCTACAAGAAATGATCAGTAGCGGCAAAATCGATGAGTTAGTCACCAAATGGTTTGGTGATCAACCGGCTAGCTAAGGCGATTTCTAGAAAAGGTCATCCCAGCAAATTGTAGGAGCGCAGCATTCGAACCATGATGTTCGTCATGTACCAAAGACTATCTAACGAATGCTTCGCCCTTACAGGGGGCACATCTTTTTCCGACATCTCCTAAGAATCACAAATTAATTAAAACCCGGAAGTTTATTTTTGGAAGCGCGGCTCCGCCGCGCTTCCAAAAATAAATCTCGGTTTTATTACATCCACGATTCTAAGAATTGTGGATTGAATCAACCTCATTTTCTTTGAGGGAGCGGCGGCGCAGCCGCCGCTCTCTCAGAAAGAATGACAGTGTGATCCGTTGATAGTACGTGGTGTTTAGCTTTATAGAATCATGACGTTCAGTTTTGGGTGTGATGTGGAGTGTATGGGGGCATGAGTCTTACTTTGATTGACCTTTCGCCTTCCCCTGCCTATCTTGTGGCAGCCTTAGATTTAGATTTCTCGCGCATTGTGCCGTCTATCCCTTACATCTTGGGGGGCATTGTTGAAACCCTGAAGTACACTATTGGCTCAGCAATTTGTGGATTTCTCTGGGGAACCATTTTATCGTTATTCAAAATTTCGGGTCTCACTCCGCTTAAGGGGTTTGCCGATGCCTACACGTCCGTCTTCAGGGGCACTCCTCTAATCTTGCAACTGGCATTGGTCTACTACGCCTCTCCCCAGCTCACGGGGTATGACATCACCGCGTTTCAGGCGGGGTTAATTACCTTTACCCTCAACTCTGCTGCCTATGTGTCAGAAACGATTCGAGGTGGAATTCAGGCAGTAGACAAAGGGCAACGCGAGGCAGCAATGTCGCTGGGGGTGGCATACCAGCCGATGATGCTGGATATTATTTTGCCTCAGGCATTTAAAAATATTTTGCCTGCCATGGTGAATGAGAGTATTGCCCTGTTGAAAGATTCTGCCCTAGTATCTACCATTGGTGCTGCCGATCTGCTGCGTCGCGCCCAAATTGTTGGCGCAGAAAAATTTATTTATTTTGAACCGTTGTTATTTGTCGGAGCGATTTATTACGCCATGGTGATGGGGCTAACGATCGCCGCACGTGTGCTAGAAAGGAGGATGCGACTCAGTGATTAAAACCGAATTTCTTTGCAAATCTTTTGGCAGGCTGGATGTATTAAAAGACATTTCCACGGAAATCAAACGAGGAGAAGTCGTTGCCATCATTGGTCCATCGGGATCGGGCAAATCCACCATGCTGCGCTGCATGAACTTATTGGAAGTGCCCACACGGGGCAAAGTCTACATTCAAGATGTCGATATCACTCGACCCAAAATCGACATCCTCAAAGTTCGACAAAACATCGGCATGGTGTTCCAGCATTTTCATTTATTTCCTCATATGACGGTGCTGGAGAATATTACCTATGCTCCCCTCAAGGTCAAAAAGCTCGATCGCCAGGTTGCACACGATAAGGCAATGGAACTTTTGAACAGAGTTGGGCTATCCGAAAAAGCCAATGTCTACCCATCTCGGTTATCTGGTGGGCAAAAACAACGGGTGGCGATCGCCCGGTCATTGGCAATGGAACCCGAAGCGATGCTGTTCGATGAACCAACCTCGGCTCTTGACCCAGAGATGGTCAAAGAGGTGCTAGAGGTGATGAAAGCTCTGGCAACGACGGGGATCACCATGGCAATTGTCACCCATGAGATGGGGTTCGCCCGTGAAGTCGCCGATCGCATCCTATTCCTCGACCAGGGTTGTCTGGTAGAAGACGCACCCCCTCAGGAATTTTTTACGAATCCCAGAAGCGATCGCGCCCGTGAGTTCCTAGAAAAAATGCTGTAGTGCAGGTGGGGCAATTCTAACGTGGGTCACTATAGCGGTATGCAAGTTCGTTAAATGCAGAAACGGTGTTGTGGAATGCTTTGCACCCCACAACACCGTATTCAATCCACCCGCGCGGTGCCATACAAAACGCGAGTGGCACTGCCACTCGCGTTTTGCCGCGTTTCACGCCTGGAGAAATGACAAGTGTTGAGAGGGAGCCACACTCCGTGCGGCTCTCCCTCAACACTATGCGCTTGACTCACGTGAGAGTTGTTACAGAAACACTATGAGCATGAACTTAGACGGACGGCGCTATCTGGGTAGAACCAGGATAGTGACCGCTTACCTGTTGTGATCACCCAAATCTTGCAACTGAAGACGAACGGCTTGAACGTATTCATAATCGTCGATCGTATCCTGGGAAACTCGACCCTGGGCGATCGCCGCCTGGATGACATCCTCTGCGCTCAAATTCCCATTCAAGTAATCTGACTGCAATCGGGCAAAACTTGGAACCCCTTCATCAAGGAAATAGCCGTTGCGCGCCAAATTGACGACTTCAGCGGGGTTCGTTTGGTAACTAATGGCGTCTTGAAACGTGGTTGTACTTTCGGTCGTATTTTGTGCCGTATTCTGCACTTCATCTGCCTTGGCGGCAGGGATAACCACAGCAGACACCATTAATAAAGAAAAACTTGCAAGCATTAGGCGTTTCATGACTTCAGTCTCCTAGAACATTGAGATACTCAAGAATGGTGGCATTTTCTCGGTTCTTCCGTCACCTGTCAGAAGAGTGATGGACGAGGTAGGAATGGAACGACTCGAACGCATCCATTGACCACGCATTTGATTTCTTTTGTTACTCATCTACCAGGATGACGGATCGATCTGATAGGTATCTGATAGGAGCCTGAAAAATTTCTAAGAAAACCTGAAACGCCAGAAGGCGGGTATATTCTCTAGCCCAATTCCAATTCTTTGTAGTCTATAGATCTAGTGAATTAGATCTGGTGAATTGATGCGATAGAGAAAATGCAGCCATCGTCACTAAAGCAAACAAATCAACAAAACAAACCCCAAAATACCAGCAACTGATTCGAGGAAGAGGGGAAATTCTGGATTGCTTTCGAGTAGGAATTGAACGCGTTGCATAATGATAATCTCCAGGAAGCGATAAGTTTATCTTTGCAGAGTTTTCTCGATCGTGAGGTGATGTCGAGGATGGGTGGGGGATGATCTCGACCCATCACTATCGATGACTACAATCACAATACCTCTGTTTCGGGATAGTCTTCACAAGTAAAAACGCTGAATCTAACCCACAAGGCTTTTCTGATCTGCGTATATCTCGATTGAGTAATAGCACTCATTCATCCATGCTTCCCATATCCCATATAGCTTTACGCATTCACGTCAGCAGGTTGGGAGTATGAGGCAATGCCCCATGCAGATGAGAACAGGTGACGGGTTGAAAAGCGGCACTCTGTGCCGCTTTGCAACCCGTCATATTCCTGACTTTGAGCGCGTAGTGTTACATATTGCCTATGGCGTAGTCTTCAGCCCAAAGTAGGTCAATACCAGTTCTGCCATGCCTGTATTGATGACTTCGTGCAGTTCTCCAGGTTCAACCGCAACACACACCCCTGGAGATAATTCATAATCCATCTGGTTAATGCGAATGATCCCCATACCTGATTCGACAAAAAAGACCTCACACATATCGGCATGGGCATGGGCTATGGCTGACTGGTGGGGGGCAAACCGTGCCTGAGAGAAGTTGGTCAGATGCGGCAGATCTCCTGCCCGGAGCATGACTTTTTTCTTGATCTCTGGATTGTGAGAGACATCTTCTTGCGGAAGCTGAGCGAGCGAGCAATGTTTCATATTACGGTTTGACCCATGTCATAAATTGTTTAAATGCTTCTTCCATTTGGGGCGATAGCTCGATCGGAAACGCACCGGCACGCAAGTTTAAATCGCGCTGAGGAAACGGAATTTCGATTTGATGTTGACGTAATAGCGCTTCAATTCGGAAGTACAGATCGCTTTTGATTGGCAATTGTTTACTTGGTTCTGCCGTCCAAACCAGAAGTTCAAAATCTAAGCTACTCTCACCAAATGCTTTGAAAAAGACCTGCGGCTGCGGAATCGAAAGCACGCCCGTTTGTTCTTTAGCCGCCTCAAGCAGCAGCGATCGCACCTTTTCAATATCAGATCCGTAGGCAACCCCGAGCGGCAAATGTAAGCGCGAAATCGGGTTATCGTGGCTCCAATTAATCACTTCTTCTTCCAGAAATCGAGAATTTGGTACGATGATTGAAATTTGATCGAGGGTTCGGATCACCGTACTGCGAGCGCCAATGCGTTCAACCGTACCTTGAAACTTCCCCACTTCTACAAAATCGCCTGCTTGAATGGGGCGTTCAAAGATCAAAACTAAACCACTGCCAAAATTCTTGGCAATATCTTGCAAACCAAAGCCTACACCGACGCTCAAGGCACTTGCCAAAATGGTGAGTGAGCTGATGTCTAACCCCCAAATTTGTAAGAAAACCAGCGAGCCAATAAAAATTAAACCGTAGTGAATGATGATGGCGAGGGCTTCACGGGCACCCCGGTTGATCCCTGCCATTAACAACACCCGAGTTTTGAGTAAGTCGGTAAAAATTTTAGAGAAAATGACCAGCCCAAATAACATCGTGGCTAACAATGCCAGGTCGATGATCGAGTAGTTGGTATTGCCCAGGGTCAGAGCCGGTGAGGTAAAGCTACTGAGAAGAACATCGAAAGCAATAAATCCCCATTGCCGAGTCAGGGGAAAGCGATTGGCAATGTAAAAGAACAGACTCAGCCAGAGCACACTGCGAATAAACGCCAGGATCAGACTCAATAAGAGATTGAGAGCGGTGGATTGTCCGGCAGTTGCTTCTCTGTCGTCCGCCTGGGGCAAAAGGGAATGGAGGGTAGGACGAATCGATCGCCACCAGCGTCCGAGTGACCAATGCAATACCAGGGCGATCGCCACCCCCATGACTGATAACAGAATAGACCGTTGTAAATATTCGGGTGTGCGATGGTCTCGTGCTTGTCGGATGGCTGTTTCGATCTGCCGTGCCCAAAGTTGCGCTTGTTCTTCAGGCGTTTGTCCCGGCAACACATCGCGTGCGGTCACCGTCATCAAATGCTGACCGTCGATCAGAATAGTGGTGCCGTTTTTGTTTTTGTCTTGACTCTCCGCAATCCCCACGCTAGTTGGAGTGGTCGATTCGATAATGTCTTGCAAATGCTGATTGATCGCCTGTGCCCGTTCTTCTGCGTCAAATCGTCCGTAATCGCTAACCTGAAACAGGGGATGCCCATCCAGTACCACTGGAGCACGAGTGGTTTCTTTAGCGGCGATCGCCGATCCCCAAAATAAACCAAAAAATAGCACCCATGCTATCCCAAGCATCAGCATGGTTTTTAGACAGGGTCGGAAAGTTCGAAGTCGGATGAAGGAGCGTTTCCGTTTCATGGAGTGCGGATCAGTATGAAAAAGTTAAAACGTAGCCACATCCCAGGTTAACCGTCAGATCAAAAATTCGGTATTGCGAGACCCGGTTATATCGAACTACGCACCCAGAACCCGACTAGTGATGTGTGGGAAAGCGGCGCGCCGCGCCGCTTTCCCACACATCACCTATCCGAACTCGATGGCGTCAAGCTATACCCATGAGAAATACGTCTATGGATTACATTCTGGTGTAGTCTGTAGAAAAGAGTAGACAAATTGCGCTTTTATTAAATCGTTTAATGATTTATGGATAATTCTCTCCTACCAGTCGTTTATCTCAGTGTGTTGCTTTCCCTTTTGACGATCGCAGCAATTTTCCTGTTTCGTCAGATCTTGAAGACTCGTCGGGTAGAGACGACCTTCACGCGGTTACAAAATAAGTTGACCAAAGAGAAGGGAACCTCTCAGGAGCATTACGAATTGGGCGGGATCTTGTTGGATAAAAAGTTATATTCTCAGGCGATCGCACAATTTCAAAAAGCACTCAAAGCCAAGGATTTAGAAGGCGCAGATAATATTGCAGTGCTTTACAATGCTCTGGGGTATGCCTATGCGGCACAAGAGCAATATGACTTAGCCATGCGTCAATATAAAGAAGCCCTGGAACTCCAGCCCAATTATGTAACGGCTCTGAATAATTTGGGTTTTGCTTATGAAAAGAAGCAATTGATCAGTCAGGCACTGGAAAGCTATGAAGCGGCGCTCAAGTGCGATCCCAAAAGCTCTATTGCCAAACGGCGGGCAGAGTCGTTGAGAAAACGCTTGGTGCTTTCAACTTAGGATCGTGGATTGAATAAGATCGAATATCAAATCGTTCGGAGGGGCGAACGGCCGTTCGCCCGTACAACAAATCATCGGAGTTATTTGATTCCCATTCCTTAAGGATCCTGACAAAATTAAAAAGCAACCCTTTGTGGGGAGAGTGCGGCAGAGCCGCACTCTCCCCACAAAGGTATTCAAGTTATTTTAGTTTGAAGGGTGGCGTTTCTCCGTCAGAAAAACGCCACCCTTCACGTTCATTGTTTTTATTGAGAATGACTCTGAATTAAGGGCATTGCTGATTTGACCTATGAAATTTGGTGTGGGTGCCGCGCTTCGCGCGGCACCCACGCTAAATTTCCAACCAATCGATTAGGGTCTAATAGCTATCGTCTTGACCAACCGTTAGCATGGCAAGCAGATGGTTTGCTTGGCTGAGGCGTTCTGCGATCGCCTGTCGCCAATTTAAACTCACATTGGGATCTGCCAACACAGATTGAGCTAATTCTCGATATACAGCACTCTTAACGATGTCGCCCTGTTCTAGCAGGTTGAGGTTTTCGTAGACAGCTTGAGGAGAAATCACCGTCATAAATTTGCGTCCTTCCGTAATGCGTTCAAATGATACGCGAGGTTGTGAAGCGGATACTTACCATGATTGCCAGAACCCCGGTCATTTGACCCCGCTGTTTTACAGAACGTGGGAGTTCTTTACAGATATTGAGAATTCCCAAGAAATATTGATGGCAATGTCATATAGCAATCTCCAATGGGTTGTGAGAGGCTCACCCCGAAGGAGTGCGCTCTCACAATTGATTCTATAGAACGGCTATCGTTTGCGATCGCCTGCTCAGTTTTTGCGCCAAATCATCCAACTCAAAATAGTCGATGTCAGCTTGAATTTGGTTGACTTAAATGCGGGTTGAGACTTGTATTTTCCTAACAGAAATTAAGGTGAAAGAAGCAGGGATATCTACACACCATTCGATCAAGATGGACAGGGATCAACGGAAGGTTTGTCATTTTATCCCTGCATCAGTTTGCCTGCCCCATATGTATTCGATCAAGCAAAATTAAAATTCGACTGAACACCGTAACAAAAGCTACTTTTTGCAGATCAATGAATAGCAGAAAATGTAGCACTCTAGAATTTAGTGCTTTCCGCCTTCTATCAACCCTTTTCCTGTGGTTTGTGGATCGACCAACGATGCGCTGATATCCGCTTAAACGCCAGAGGGGTGAGAATATCTCTCAATTACCGTTGAATCAAGACAGGAGTGATCTCTAGATTGTTGACAAGAGTAAAAATCAAATGAGAAGTTGACTCGAATACAGCATATTATGATGAATCTCACTCATAATCTCAAAACTGCGATTGCAGAATTGGCTGTAAAGATTTTTTTAGGTCATTGTGTTTCAAAGGCGTCTCAGGTGATGCTACACAACACAGAAGATTGAAAAATTTCTGACTCCCAAAACCCAATTGAAATAAACGAAAATGAGTTGCCAGATCTGAGAACATCCTTAAGACCTGGCATCAAACGCTATCTTTGTTGGACAATCCAGGGTAGCTAGAGCTAGCGGTGTCCGATCCGCTAGATGACCCTTTTTTAGTCGCCAGGGCATCAAAATGAACAGCAACGAACGCCTCCGTAAACAAGGTTTATATGATCCGCAATTTGAGCACGACGCCTGTGGTGTTGGCTTTGTGGTGCACATGAAAGGTAAGGCATCCCACGAAATTGTAGAGCAGGCGCTGACTATCCTTTTGAACCTTGAGCATCGAGGTGCGTGCGGTGCGGAGATCAATACAGGAGACGGCGCAGGAATTCTGATCCAAATCCCGCACGAGTTCATGAGCAGGGTCGCGGCTGCCGAAGGCATCTCATTGCCAGAACCGGGGCAATATGGCGTCGGCATGATCTATGCCTCTCCGGATCCAGCGCAGCGTGCTGAGGGCAGGCGAGTTTTTGAACAAATTGTCTTATCAGAAGGGCAAACCGTTTTAGGTTGGCGCGATGTCCCCACTGACAACTCATCGTTGGGCGAAACGGCAAAAGCCAGCGAACCGTTCATGCAACAGGTCTTTATCCAGCGGGCGGCTGAGTTGGCAGATGATTTAGCGTTTGAACGCAAGCTCTACATTATGCGCAAACGCGCCCACACGGAGATTCGGGTTCCCCAAATTGATCCGTGCTGGTATCCCTCTAGCTTGTCTTGCCGCACCCTGGTTTACAAAGGCATGTTGATGCCTGAGCAGGTTGGCAACTATTATCCAGATTTGCACGATGCTGATTTTGCCAGTGCCTTGGGTCTGGTGCATTCTCGCTTTAGTACCAATACGTTTCCCAGTTGGGAGCGATCGCACCCCTACCGCTACATTGCCCACAACGGCGAGATCAACACCTTACGCGGCAACATCAACTGGATGCACGCGCGTCAGTCGCTGTTTGCGTCAGAGCTATTTGGCGATGATCTGAAAAAGGCGCATCCTGTCATTAACATCGACGGTAGCGACTCGCTGATTTTTGATAATGCCCTCGAACTGCTGGTCTTAGCGGGACGGTCATTGCCCCATACGGCAATGATGATGATCCCAGAACCCTGGACGGCTCATGAGTCCATGAGTGACGAGAAAAAAGCATTCTACGAATATCACTCTTGTTTGATGGAACCCTGGGATGGACCGGCTTCGATCGCCTTTACCGATGGCACCGTCATGGGAGCCGTACTCGATCGCAATGGGTTACGGCCTTCTCGCTACTACGTCACCAAAGATGATCTGGTGATTATGGCATCCGAAGCAGGGGTGCTACCGATTGAGCCGGAACGGGTTGCGCTCAAGGGTCGTCTGCAACCGGGGCGGATGTTCCTGGTAGACATGAAACAGGGACGGATTATTGCCGATGAAGAAATCAAGCAGCAGATTATCTCTGAGCATCCCTATCGAGACTGGCTCAACCAATATTTGGTCGATCTGGACGATCTCAACGACGCACCAGAATCATCTTTAACCCAGACCAATGGTCACGCCGTATCCTCGGAGTCTTTGACGTTAATCCAGCGGCAGATGGCGTTTGGCTATACGTTTGAAGAACTGCGGATGTTGTTAACGCCGATGGCGCGGGATGGGGTAGAAGCAGTCGGGGCAATGGGTGCCGATACGCCGCTATCGGTGCTATCCGATCGCCCCAAACTCCTTTACGATTACTTCCAGCAGTTGTTTGCTCAGGTAACCAATCCGCCGATCGACTCGATCCGCGAAGAGATTATTACATCGGCGCAAACCACGATCGGGTCTGAGCGCAATTTACTCAAGCCAGAGCCAGAAAGTTGTCATTTGATCAAGCTCAAAACGCCTATTCTCAGCAACGAGGAGTTGGCAAAGCTGAAGCATCTTTCAGACGGTGATTTTAAGTCGATCGTGTTGCCGATCCTGTTCGATCCTCATGCAGGAGTCCAGGGATTGGAAGCCGTGATGCAACAGATCTGTGCTAAAGCCGATCAAGCGATCGCCGATGGGGTCAGTATTCTGATTCTGAGCGATCGCGATGTAGACCAAAACCACGCACCTATTCCCGCATTACTGGCGGTTGCCGGGTTGCATCATCACCTGATTCGAGAAGGTACCCGCACCCGCGTCGGGTTGGTATTAGAATCGGGCGAACCCCGTGAAGTTCATCACCATGCTTTGCTGATTGGCTATGGCTGCGGTGGCATCAATCCTTACCTCGCCTTCGAAACGATCCACGACATGATCAACGAAGGGCTGCTCGTCAATGTTGACTACAAAACTGCGTGTAAAAACTACATCAAAGCTGCCACCAAAGGGGTTGTCAAAGTTGCCTCGAAGATTGGTATTTCTACCATTCAGAGCTATCGCGGCGCACAGATTTTTGAAGCGATCGGGCTGAACCATGAGGTGATTGATCAATACTTCAGCTGGACTGCCTCTCGGATTGAAGGGGTGGGTCTGGATGTGATTACGCAAGAGGCGTTACTGCGACATCATCATGCCTTCCCCGATCGTCAGGTGAATGGGCATACCCTGGATGTGGGCGGTGAATATCAGTGGCGTAAGGAAGGGGAAGCCCATCTGTTCAGTCCCCAAACCATTCACACGCTGCAAAAGGCGGTGCGGGAAGGCAGTTACGAGCTGTTCAAGCAATATGCTGCCTTGGTGAATGAACAAAACCAGAAATTCTTTACCCTGCGGGGGCTGTTGACATTCAAACAACGACCGTCGATTGCCATCGAAGAGGTAGAACCCGTCGAAGCGATCATGAAGCGGTTTAAGACCGGGGCAATGAGCTACGGCTCTATCTCTAAAGAAGCTCATGAATCGCTGGCGATCGCCATGAACCGCATTGGTGGCAAATCGAATACGGGCGAAGGCGGTGAAGACCCCGAACGCTATACCTGGACGAACGATCAGGGCGATTCTAAAAATAGTGCGATCAAACAGGTGGCATCCGGTCGCTTTGGGGTAACCAGCCTGTACCTGTCGCAAGCGCGAGAACTTCAGATCAAAATGGCACAGGGCGCTAAACCGGGAGAAGGCGGACAACTTCCGGGTAAAAAGGTTTATCCCTGGATTGCTAAGGTACGCCATTCGACGCCGGGTGTGGGGTTGATCTCGCCACCGCCCCACCATGACATTTACTCGATTGAAGATCTGGCAGAACTGATCCACGATCTAAAAAACGCCAATCGTGACGCTCGCATTAGCGTTAAATTAGTCTCTGAGGTTGGCGTCGGCACAATCGCCGCTGGAGTCGCTAAAGCCCACGCTGATGTCGTGTTAATTTCTGGTCATGACGGGGGCACAGGTGCTTCGCCGCAAACCTCGATCAAACATGCAGGCTTACCCTGGGAACTGGGTCTGGCAGAAACTCATCAAACTCTGGTGTTAAATAATTTGCGATCGCGTATTGCCGTAGAAACCGACGGGCAAATGAAGACAGGTCGCGATGTGGTGATTGCCGCTCTACTCGGGGCTGAAGAGTTTGGTTTTGCCACTGCACCGCTGGTGACGCTGGGTTGTATCATGATGCGCGTTTGCCATCTCAATACCTGCCCTGTTGGAGTTGCCACCCAAGATCCGCAACTGCGGCAAAATTTCACGGGTGATCCAGCCCATACGGTCAACTTCATGAGGTTTATTGCGCAGGAAGTGCGCGAACTGATGGCACAGCTCGGCTTCCGGACGCTGAATGAAATGGTTGGTCGCACGGATGTCTTGGAACCTAAACAAGCCATTGATCACTGGAAAGCTAAGGGTTTGGATCTGTCCAACATCCTCTATCAACCGGACGTCGGGGATGAGGTGGGACGGTATTGTCAGATTCCTCAAGATCATGGCTTAGAAAAGTCTCTGGATATTACGGTGCTGCTGGATCTATGCAAACCCGCCATTGAGCGCGGCGAAAAGGTGAACGCCACCTTGCCGATCCGCAATATCAACCGGGTGGTGGGTACGATTCTGGGGAACGAAATCACCAAACGGCATTGGGAAGGATTGCCCGACGATACGGTGCATCTCCACTTCCAGGGCAGTGCCGGACAAAGTTTTGGTGCCTTTGTGCCCAGGGGCGTCACCTTAGAACTGGAAGGAGATACCAACGATTACCTGGGTAAAGGACTCAGCGGCGGCAAGATCATCCTCTATCCCTCTGCCCAATCCACCTTTATTGCTGAAGAAAATATTATTGCCGGAAATGTTGCCTTCTATGGTGCAACGGCTGGTGAGGCTTATATTCGTGGCATGGCAGGTGAACGTTTCTGTGTGCGCAATTCTGGGGTCAATACGGTAGTCGAGGCGATCGGGGATCACGGTTGCGAGTATATGACTGGCGGTAAGGTCGTTGTCCTGGGTTTAACGGGACGTAACTTTGCCGCTGGTATGAGTGGTGGAGTGGCTTACATTCTCGATGAAGTGGGCGACTTTGCGACGCGTTGCAATACTCAGATGGTCGGTTTGGAAACGCTAGACGACCCCGAAGAGATCGACGACCTCTATCAGATGATCCAGCGACACGCGGACTATACGCATAGCCAGAAAGCAGCCAATGTTCTCGCCCATTGGCAAGAGATGGTGCCCAAGTTCGTTAAGGTCATGCCTAAAGACTACAAGCGGGTACTACAAGCGATCGCCAGTGCGATCGCCGCTGGGTTAACCGGAGACGATGCCCTCGCCGCTGCTTTCGAGGAAAATGCCCGCGATGTTGCCCGCATTGGTGGCAGTTAGGGTATCGCTAAATCCGGGTATGAGTTGGCTATGAAACCGGAGGTTTCATAGCCAACTCATACCCAAACCCTTTTCCCCATCTCCTCACCCCTCCTTACCGATCACCAAACACGACTATGGGAAAACCAACAGGCTTTATTGAATTTCTCCGCGAACTCCCGTCTGAACTTGATCCAGGCGATCGCGTCCGTAATTGGGATGAATTTCACCTCCCCATGCCGGAGGCAAATCTGCGAACTCAGGGTGCGCGGTGTATGGATTGTGGCATTCCCTTCTGCCACACAGGGACGTTAATCAGCGGCATGGCAAGTGGTTGCCCAATTAACAACCTGATTCCAGAGTGGAATGATCTGGTGTATCGAGGTCTCTGGCAAGAAGCCCTCGATCGCTTGCATAAAACCAATAACTTTCCTGAGTTTACAGGGCGAGTTTGTCCGGCACCTTGCGAAGGGTCTTGTGTGCTGGGCATCAACAATCCGCCTGTAACGATCAAAAACATTGAATATTCGATTGCCGAAAAAGGCTGGGATGAAGGCTGGATTAACCCCCATCCCCCCAGCAAACGCACGGGTAAACGAGTGGTTGTGATTGGTTCGGGTCCTGCTGGTTTATGCGCAGCAGCACAACTCAATACGGCTGGGCATGAGGTCACTGTGTTTGAGCGTGCCGATCGCCCCGGTGGTCTGCTCATGTATGGCATCCCCAATATGAAGCTAGACAAACAGGATGTGGTGTTGCGTCGGCTCAATGTCTTAGAAGCAGAGGGGGTCAAGTTCGTCTGCAATACGGAGGTCGGTAAAGACTTCCCGGCAGAAAACTTGCTGAAGGAATTTGATGCTGCCATTCTCTGTACGGGTGCAACCAAACCTCGCGACCTGCCGATCGAAGGACGGGATCTTAAAGGCATCTACTTCGCCATGGATTTCCTTACGGCTAACACCAAAGCTATTTTGGATGGTGAACCCGGCGGCGACTTTATTTCTGCCGCAGGTAAAGATGTGGTGATTATCGGAGGAGGCGATACTGGCACCGACTGCGTTGGTACTTCCATCCGGCATGGCTGCAATAGCCTGGTGCAGTTAGAAATTTTGCCCAAACCTCCCCTGGAACGGGCTGCCAACAACCCCTGGCCCGAATGGCCCAAGGTCTACAAAATGGACTACGGGCAAGAGGAAGCGGCGGCTAAGTTTGGCGATGACCCACGGGTTTATACCACCACGGCAACCCAGTTTGAAGCTGACGAAAACGGTCAGGTCAAAGCCGTTCATACCGTACAGGTGGAATGGACGAAAAACGACAAAGGACAGTTCATTCCCCAACCTATTCCCGGAACGGAGAAAGTCTTACCCGCTCAACTGGTACTCCTGGCAATGGGGTTCTTGGGACCCGAACAACCGCTGCTGGATGCCTTAGGTCTGGAGCGCGATGCCCGCAGCAATGTTAAAGCCGATTATGGTAAATATGCCACGAGCATTCCAGGTGTCTTTGCCGCAGGCGACTGCCGCCGGGGACAAAGCCTGGTGGTTTGGGCGTTTAATGAAGGGCGCGGTGCCGCACGAGAATGTGACCTTTACCTTATGGGCAACACCGATTTACCTTAGGATCACAAATTAATTAAAACCCGGACGTTTATTTTTGGAAGCGCGGCGGAGCCGCGCTTCCAAAAATAAATCTTCGGTTTTCTTAAATCCACGATCCTTAATTTGGGGTCTAGCGATCGCCAACGGTTTCGTTGCGCAGGCGAAGCCTGCGCAACGAAACTGCATTGTTTTTGTAGGACTACCAAAGTTACGACTCTGAGGGATGACTGTGTCCATTACTCATGTGGTGTTCCAGTCGCTCAAGAATGCGTCGGTTTTCGGTTTGCAACCCAACAATGAGTTTGCGATCCTCAGCTGCATCATCGGTGAGTTGAGTGATCATTCCCTTTAATGGGGTGTACTGGCTGAGAGAAATATTTTCTACTCTGACCTGGATTTGCCTGAATTGTGACAGAGAAGTTGGATCATTTGATTCCAGATGCAGAAGGCTTAGCTTAGAATAAATGCAAGATATGTAAAATTTCGTAACTTACTATAGATTCAGCCTATCCATGACCTCAACCACTTCTCTCTTTGCCCCTGTTGAAGCAGATCTAAGGCTGTTGACCGATAATCTCAAACAGCTCGTCGGTGCACGTCACCCCATTCTCTATGCGGCGGCAGAGCACCTTTTTGGTGCTAGGGGTAAACGGTTGAGACCTGCAATCGTATTGCTCACCGCCAGAGCAACCATGCCCAGTCAAGAGATTACCGCTCAGCACCGCCGGTTGGCAGAGATTACAGAGATGATTCACACGGCGAGCCTGGTGCACGACGATGTCGTAGACGAAGCGGAGACTCGTCGGGGGATTCCCACCGTGCATAGCAGTTTTGGTAATCGGGTCGCTGTTTTAGCCGGTGATTTCTTGTTTGCGCAATCGTCCTGGTATTTGGCTAACCTCGATAACCTGGCTGTGGTCAAGCTACTGTCAGAGGTGATTATGGATTTAGCGGAGGGCGAAATCCAGCAGGGTCTTAACCGATTTGACACCAGCCTTTCCATTGAGGCGTATTTAGAGAAAAGCTATTACAAAACGGCATCTTTAATGGCAAATAGCTGTAAGTCTGCCGGAATTTTGAGTGGGCTTTCTATGGAAACCACCAAAAATCTCTATAACTATGGGCGCAATATTGGTCTGGCATTTCAGATCGTCGATGACATTCTGGACTTTACCAGTTCATCCGATGCCTTGGGTAAACCCGCAGGATCTGACTTAAAGAGTGGTAACTTAACGGCTCCCGTATTATATGCTCTGGAAGAAAAACCCTATCTAGAGGTGTTGATCGAGCGTGAGTTTGCCCAAGAAGGTGATTTGGAACAGGCGATCGCCTTAATCAGAGATGGACGCGGCATTGAGCGATCGCGGGAATTGGCAACCCATCATGCCCAATCTGCCGTTCACGATCTGATGGACTTACCTGCATCTGAGTCGCGTCAGGCATTGACTGAAATGGCTGATTATGTATTGCAGCGGTTGTATTAGAGTGCGATGACTCAGCTGTACTTTATTTGTCCGGATACGGAAACCCGACATGGGGGCGTCAAAAAGTTGTATCGCCAGGTCGATATCTTAAACGCCCACGGATTTTCAGCAGCAGTCTTGCACACTCAACCTGGCTTTCGGTGCCGATGGTTTGAAAACCAAACCCGAGTCACCTATGAGTCAGAACTTCAGTTAACCGATGCGGATATTTTAGTGATTCCTGAAGTCTATGGACCGGATATTGCTGAGATTCATCGGGGCACGAAGAAGGTTATTTTTAATCAAAATGCTTACTATACGTTCCTGAATTACTCACTCAATCTTTACGATTTTCGTACCCCTTATTTAGATGAAGATGTGATTGCGGCGATCGCCGTTTCCAATGATAATCAGCAGTATTTAAGCTATGTCTTTCCTGACTTAAATGTGCATCGCATTTATTACGGATTTAATCCATCCCTATTTCAATTTAATTCAGCTAAAAAAAGGCAAATTGCTTTTCTTACATCCAAAGGCAGTGAAGACCTGACGCAAGTCATTAATATTCTCAAATTCAGAGATAGCCTGAAGGATTTTCAACTCGTTCCTATTGAAAATAAATCGGAAGCAGACGTTGCCCAAATTCTTCAAGAATCCTTGATTTTGCTCTGGTTTACGTATCAAGAAGGGTTTGGTATGTTTCCGGCAGAGGCGCTAGCCTGCGGCTGCACCGTGATTGGATTTGATGGTTTAAATGATGGCGAATATCTAAAACCCGAATTTTCGTATCCGATTAAACGAGGGGATGTGATTTCTTTAGCTCAGACGGTGGAATCGGTGATTCACCTGTATCATACAAATCCTCAAGCGCTTGCAGAAAAAAGCAGGCTAGCCTCTGAATTTATTCATCACCACTATTCATACGAAGTGGAAGAGAAAAGTGTGATTCAGGCTTGGACAAAGATTCTGGAAACGCCATTTAGATCTGAATCAACCTCATCCGCTAAAACTCGATATTTAGAATTTTTAATTCAACAACGACAGGCTCAATTAGAGCAACTCGAAATTCAATTTTTACAACGTCAATTAGAGCTAGACCAATTTCAGGCACAGTTGGATCAGCTTCAGCCCTAGCAATAATAAGTTATTCAGCGGGTTATGAGAGGCGCACCCCTCCGGGGTGCGCCTCTCATAACCCCTTTGGGATAGCTACATGAGTTGTGGGCACAGCCCATAACCTATTACAGCCATTCTTGATTGTGCATGGTACAAGGTGTTGCGTGGGCGAGGCTCTCACACAACACCCATCATCTATCCATGCGCGAGAAGCCTATAAGATCTACTGATATGGTTCTACGCAATCTAGTTAGGACAGCGGGGGGTGGGGGCACCGCCCCCACGCAGGGGTTCCACCCCTGCATCCCGTCCTAACCCTAATGCGTACCGCTATATAAAAATAATCGTTTAGCGGCTCGTGTTACGGCGACATATAAGAGTTGATTGCGTTCGCGAATATTGCGATTAATCAACGCATTGGGCACATCCACAAAAATATTTTGAAACGTCGAACCTTGCGACTTATGAATCGTCAGGCAGTAGGCATAATTTAGATCGGCAAATAGCTTTTTTAAGTCCCAAAATTCGCGCCACCGTTTTTCTTTGGCATAGAGGTCTAGACGACGAATAAATTCGGGCTGGCTGGCTTCATGTAAGACACTCAAACTGCGTTGCTTGCCCTCTTCCGTGACCACTTGCAAAAACCAGACCTGCCACTCTCCCTCCTTTCCGGTTGCCACACCTGAGACTTCACATTCTTCCGAGGTTGCCAGAGCGACAGAGTCGTTGATCAGGCAGGGGGAATTGGCGACCAGGCGTTCGCCTTTGACAAAGCGGGGGGTTTCTTCACCATAAATGGCAGTACGAATTTTACGGTTGAGGCTGTCTACCCGTTTGTTGGTGTATGCCAGTGCCCGGACATAATCGGGATCCTCTGTGTACGCTTTGCTTTGAAAGGCTTTGAGCAATAGCTTATCCCATTCCCAGCGCGGCACAATAAATACGCCTTCGGTGCGATCGCCATTACTATCCGTTTGAAACGGCGGCAGTTGGGACTGAGATAACTGATTGCGGATCGACTCTGCCAGCACCCCGATCGCACCCCCATAGCGAACCACCTCTGTCAGGTCAGACCGATCGTAAATCTGGCTGAAGACTTTGGATTCTAATTCTTTAATCGGCGGCAATTGTGCTACGTCGCCAACAAATAAAAGTTGCGTCTGTTGATACAGATTGGCGATCGCCTCGGTCAGCAAAAGCCACATCTCTTCATTGATCATCGAGGCTTCATCGACAATGACTAAGCGATAGCGATCGAACAAAGTTTCGCTCTTGCTATCGGGTCTGAATACTTGTTTTCCAGTCGTCGGGTCAATTTCTGGCTTCAGCCCCAACAGTTTACAGCAGGTCATACAATCGACCCCCAACCCCCAGCGGTTTGCCATCCGTTCTAAAACTTTGGTGGCTTTGTTGCTAAAGGCGGTTAGCACAATGGGACGGCGATCGCCATCTGCTCGCATACGTTTGATCAACGCTTGCAACAACGTGGTTTTACCTGTCCCGGCATAGCCCGTCAATAAATACAGCTTTTCTTTGCCCTGAACAAACTGCTCCAGTTCCTTCAAGACTTGCCATTGCTGCTGATTGAGCGTCATCCCAGGTAAAATTTCTGGAATTTTATCTGCGTCTTGGGTCATAGAAGATGGGGTTGACCGCTGAGATTGTGGGGCTGGTGGTGGACAGCGGCGAAGCCGCTGTCCACCACCAGCCATCAGCCGTTTATTGTTTATCAGAGTCCTATATCGCACAGCTCTGGTAAAAAATAAGCGCTAAATGTCCGGAGGGATACTTCAAACACCCCATAGGGGACGAATTTTGATTACTCTTGAAAGGATAGACGATTGCACCGTAGAGCGATCGCATAATAGATCTGACAGATCGGCAGAGGAAGGGGTAATGAAGCGCAGAAATCCAAAGACGGTAGCCAGAGTATTGCAAAGCAGTGCGACGCTTTCAATGTTGCTGTTGTCTGTGGGCGGCATCCAAGCGCAGCTGGCACAAGCCTACACGCCAGAGAGTCCGATTGCCCAAGTGACACCGGCTCAACCCCGCAGTCCAGAATCCAATACCCCCTTTGCCTGGGCAGCAACCCTATTTTTTATTCTGCTGGCAACGCTGATCTTAATTTTGGCAGTGGCGATCGCCTCTTTGTTATTGCTGCGTCGCTCTGTCATTCGAGAAGTCACCGAAATTGTCACCCGCCATCTGCAAACTCTGGGCGATCTGAACAGCAAGATCGAGGCGGCAAAGCAAGAAATCGAGACCATGCTGAAGAACTACGAAGAATTTGCCGATGATCTGGGGGCAGAAGCAGAAGACTTTCAGCGAGAATTGGCAGCCAAACGCGACACATTGGCGCAACTAATGGGCGAATTTTCCCAACAAAAACAGAAAAATTCGACCGAACTGGACGAAAAACTCAGTGCTGCCCGCCAAAATCTAGATAGCTTAGAAACCGACTTCAGCCGTCGGGTGAAAGAGCTGCAACGCACGGCTCAAGAACGTCAAGGCTCGATGCTAGAACAAATGCAGCATGTTGAAACCGATTTTGCTGCCCAACTTGCCGATCTGCGCAACACTGCCCAGCAACACCGCGAGGTAACCTTCAAACATCTCAGCGGCATGGAGGCAGAACTGGCTCCCAAATTAGAAGAACTGCGCCTGGAAGCCCAGGCATGGATGCGCCAACAAAAGGATCAGACCCTGGAAACCTTTAAACGCTTGGAAGCGGAGCTAAAGACACAGTTTGAAGACCTGCATTCGGGTGCCTACGGTCAGGGCGAACAGTTTTTAGAACGGCTGAAAAAGCTGGAATCTGAATTTGCCGTCCGGTTGTTTGACCTGCAAGCCGGAGCCGATGGCCGTAAGAACCTGGCGATCGACAATATTCAGCGGCTGGAGTCAGAGTTTGGTGGACGTTTGGCAGAACTCCAGGCGATCGCCGATGGACGCCGCAATTTAGTATTCGACAATCTGCAAAAACTAGAAAGCGAAGCCAATGCTCGCCTATCTCAACTGGAAAGCAGCAGCAACAGTCGAGTGACATTGATGATCAGCACGCTGCAACGGTTGGAAGAAGAACTCACCCGTAAAGTCGGTGAATTGCAAACCCTGATCCAAGCCCAACGCGAAGACGGAAATCGCAAAATCGAACGGTTGGAGTCAGACCTGGCAGCAACGATTGGTCAAATTCAGGCAGATGTGCAGATTCAACGCGATGCCATTCAAAAAAATCTGATCAAACTCGATGCCGAGTTTCTCACCCAACAGTCTACCTTGCAAACCGAAGCCCAGGTCAAACGCGATGCCCTGCGCCAAAATTTAGAACACCTGGAAGCTGAATTCTCGCATCAACTGGCAGAACTCCAAGCCGGAGCCAATGGACGTAAAGAGTTGATCTTAGAAACGCTCAAACGGACGGAAGCCGAAGCGACTCTGCAACTCGATACATTTAAAACTGAAGTGCGCGAGCAACGCGATAAGATTCGCCAAAATCTAGAAAAATTAGAAGCTAAATTTGCCAGCTATTTGTCAGACCTGGAAACAGGCAGTCAGGGACAACACGACTCAACCTTGCAAAACCTGAAACAATTTGAAGCCGATCTCGCTGCTCAACTGTCTGCGATTCAAACCGATGCCCAAACCCAAAAAGAGGAGATTTTGCAACGTCTAGCCGAGATCTCGCCGCAATTTTTAGCCGAAACGTTTGAATCGGAAACCCACCAACGACTGCTGGCAACCCAGCAAAAACTGGAAGAATTGACCCACCAGCTGGAGGTGTTAAAACGTGCCAATCCGGAATTCTTCTTTACCCTGGAAGACTACTTGATTCAGGGTGATGCGCTGTTCTCAGAAGGTCGCTTGGAAGAGGCGATCGCCCAATATGATCGAGCCTTAGAAAAGCAACCCGATCACCCCACTGCCTGGCTCAATCGCGGCATGGTGCTGGTCGAAATGAAGCGCACCGAAGGAGCGATCGCTGCCTTTGACCGTGCCCTTCAGTCTGATCCAGAAAATGCCGTGGCATGGTATCAACGGGGCGTCGTCTTACAAGAAGCCAAACGCTATAAAGAAGCCTATGCTGCCTTCGACCAGGTCGTGACTCTCCAACCTGCCGACTACAAAGCCTGGTTAAACCGGGGGATTACCCTCAGTCGCCTGAAGCAATTGGAAGAAGCGATCGCCTCCTACGACAAAGCCCTGGAACTACAACCCGACTACCACGAAGCCTATGTCAATCGCGGGGTTGCTTTGGGAATGTTGCAACGCCACGAAGAAGCCTTCAATGCTTTTGACCGTGCTGTACAAATTCAACCCGACGACACCACTGCCTGGATGAACCGAGGACTGGCACTGGAAGAACTCAACCGTCATGAAGATGCGATCGCCTCCTTTGACGAAGTTCTCAAGGTCAAACCGACATCACACAAAGCGTGGGATAAACGCGGCTTTGCCCTGTTCAAACTGGGACGCTATAAAGAAGCGATCGCCAGCTTCGACAAAGCCCTCGAAGCCAACCCCGAATACGCCGAAGCGCAATATAACAAATCTTTGTGCTATGCCCGACAGGGCGACATCGATCTGGCGTTAGAAACCCTGCAACAGGCAATTAAGCGTAATCCCGACTATCGTGTCGAAGCTAAAACCGAACGCTCTTTCCGCAACTTCTGGGAAGATAGCTGGTTCCGCGAACTGATCGGCGAATAAGGTTGAACTTAACCTAAATGCCACTACCAAAGTCTACTGAGCAGATGGATTCACGCTCGCTAACCATGCTTCTAAATCAGATAAACTGCTAAAGTCTAACAACGCTTCACCCAACGCTTCCAGTTGCGTTAACGATAAAGTATGAATCAGCGATCGCACTTGATCAGGTAACTCTCCAAACCGACGCATCAAAAGCCGTAAAATTAGCGATCGTTCTCCTTCTTGTCGTCCCTCTTGCCGTCCTTCTGCCTTGGCTTTTTGATATATGGTTCTACGCAATCTAGTGAGGACATCAGGGGGGTGGGGGCGGTGCCCCCACGCAGGGGTTTCACCCCTGCACCCCGTCCTAACCTTAATGCGTATCGCTATACTTGGATTTTTTCAGGTTCAATCCCAACATGTTCTCGACTTCTCTTCGACTGCTCCATTTCGCCCAATGCATCCAGATAAACGAGATGGACGCGATCGCTCGTAGGGTGGATGACGAAGCGGTTCATCCCTCAACCCGTTGATCGGGAATCTGATTTTGCTGGGGCGTGTTTTAAAACTCGCTAAGAGGATTGTTTTTTCGTGTGCTTCGCACACGAAAAAACAACTTTTAAAACAGACCCTGGCAATATCGCTTTGTGCCGCCGCGAAAAAGGTGTACTGTGTTTAGGATGCAGCATTCAAACCTGCAATTGACACTATGAATATATGATGGAGATCCCAATGACGCTTCGTGAACAACTGAACGCCATCATCGAGCAAAAACACCTGCTGAACCATCCTTTTTATGTGGCATGGACAGAAGGGAAGTTGACTCGTACCCATCTCAAGCATTACGCCATTCAATATTTCCAAAATGTGCTTGCCTTCCCGACGTATTTGAGTGCAGTGCATTTCAACACTCCCGCTATCAATGGCTCAATTGCAGCCCGTCAGGAAATTCTAGAGAATTTGATTGAAGAAGAACGGGGTAACAAAAACCATCCGGCTCTGTGGCGTACGTTTGCAGCCGCTCTGGGTGCAACTGAGGCAGACCTGACTCAAGCAGAATCGTTGGCAACTACTACGAATCTGGTGGATACGTTCCGTGGTCTGTGTCTGAACTCGCCATTCTACGCCGGTTTGGCAGCGTTGTATGCCTATGAATCGCAAATTCCGGCGATCGCATCGGTGAAAATCGATGGCTTGAAGCAGTTTTATGGCATGAACCAGTCAGAGGACTACGAATTCTTCAGTGTGCATGAAGCCGCCGATGTTTGGCATACCGAAGCCGAACTGAAGCTGATCGAACAGTATGCTGATTCAGACGCAAAGCAAGCAGAAGTATTGGCAGTGGCAGCCCAAGCAGCAGAAGCGCTCTGGCGTTTCCTGGATGGGGTTTATGAAACCTACTGTCAGGATTTGATGGCACAACCCGAAATGGCAACAGTTTAACCTTGAATAACGTTTCTGGAAGAGTGCGGCTCCGCCGCACTCTTCCAGAAACGTTAGGGGTTTTAATTTTGTACAGATCCTAAGGGATGGTTGGGATGGATTTAATGCACCAGAGCGATCGCCCGTTTTGCCATGGCATCGGCAGTAATGCCATTAAACGCCATCAACTCTCCAGCACTGGCGGTGGTTTCACCCCGTTTCCAGGCAAAGGTATCGCGTTTTGCCGTACTGCGTAGCATAATCGGTTCCAACATGCCGCTGGCACCTCCGGTCACGCCGATCAGAGCATCGCCGCCAAACAGCGCCGTAAAGCCTTCATCGCTTAAGAACTGACCATCGGCTTCAGAGCACGTATCCCAGGCAACATCATGGGAACGGTAAAGGCGACGAGGATTGACCACCGAGACGATCTTCACGCCAATGCCTTCGGCTTCCAGATACGCTGCCGCTTCAAATACCGGAATCAGCGTCATATCGCCAATCACAGCAAATACAACCGTTTTGTCACCCGGAATTTCATGCACTGTTACCGCACCGTCGCGTAATGCCTGACGGGTTTGTTCAAACGTGGTACGAATCGGCAACGGTGACTTGCTGGCCGTGATGACAACGCCTTTGTTTTTAGTCGTCAATGCCCAGTCGTAGCACACCTGGATGCTGTTGGCATCGGGTGGAAACAGCGGGAAGACATTGCCATTGCGCATCATTGCCGCAAAGTACGCTTCAACTTCGGGGCGCTGGTGCGTCCAACCGTTACGTCCCTGCTCCAATGCCCCTGCGGTGTACAGGGTAATGGTAGAAGGGGTGGGTCGGCGCAATTCTGCCATTGCCTGTGTCACCGTCTGCCAGATCGGTAAGCCGTTGATGGCAAACGATTCGTAAGAACACCAGAGGCTACGCGCACCCATCAAACACAGCCCTGCTGCCAATCCGGCGCACGCATCTTCGCTTAAGGGTTCGTAGACCTGTCCGCCCGGTTGCTGGTTATAGATCGGGTCGGTGACAGGATGGTTGATTTTGAGTGCCTGGTTGATATTGGCAATCCCCGATGCTTCGTTGCCATCGGCATTGGTGACTAAAAAGGTGCGATCGCGTTCTCCGACATAGCCGACTAACCGTCCCATTGCCGTAGTCGAAACTTTGGCATCGCCACCTACCGGATATTCTTCAAGCGGCAACGTTCCCAGATCAGATAATGGCAATTCAAATTCTGTGACCGCTGTCTTTGCCGCAGGCCCGCCCCCTGCTCGTTCGCAGTTGGTGCGCACCAGTTCCCAGACCTCAGGCGTCAACGCGCACGTTTTCAGGGCGTCCATAATATGAGGACTGTCGAGCGTGTCTTTGGGATAGAGGTTGTGGGACTTAGAACCCCGCGCATGCACCCCTGCCCCCTTAAGTTGCTTGATAATGAACACCGTCAGTTTGCCGCCCAGGGCAGAACGAGCCGCTCGATCCATGCCTTCCAGCACCGCCTGGGTGAAGGCTAGCCGATGTGGGAATGAGAAGGCAGTGCTGTCTGCATATGCTCCCTCTTGATGTTTATCATCAAAGTCTTTGGCATCAACCAGTACGACCTCAGCAAAACCGTTGCCGCGCCAGAATTCGATCATTCGCTCATTTGAAAAGGTAGACACCATACTATGGTGTTCTTGCGAATACCCGTTCCAGACCAGCACGGGTAAGAAGTTGGTGACGTCAGGGTAGCTCGTATGGAAATGCGCCATCGAACTCATGATGTAGGGTTCGCCCAAGCCACCATCCCCGACCGTAAAAGGAAACAACGTGTCGCGGTGCAATAACGCTGCCGACATAGCAAAATGCTGCCCCTGACCCAACGGCCCTGCCGGAGCCAGAATGCCCGGAATGTAACCAGAGAGATGCCCTAATAGCCCATGCTTTTCTCGGAAGCGATCGCGCAACTGTTGTACCGTCTGAATTCCCATATCTTCCAGGGAACGGTCGAGAAACATGGCGCTATAGAAACCGGGGGCATGGTGCCCCACCTCCGTCAGAATGTTTTTGTAGCCCAACATGACCAGTGCTGCATAGGCTTCTGCTTGGCTGGCAAACCCACCCGGATGCCCCGATGCTTTGCTGCCCGTTACTTGCAAGATCAGATAGCGCAGGGCATCGGCATAGAGCAGCGTTTGATATACCGCAGTAGCATCGGTTGGATTGGCGATCGCCAGTTTCCCAGATGCGATCGCAGGTTCTTTACCGAGAGTTTCAAACTCCGGGGGCACCGTTCCAAAATATTGAATACCGTCACAGAAGCTAGGAATTTGGGTCACAGCAGTCATGTATTGAGCGTCTTATTACATCACTTAACAATTGTACGGCTTCTCTGTCCTGCGATCGGTTTAAACCTGTCTAGATCAGCGCTTGAGAAACGGATGTGCCAATCAGGTTTTGATCCCCCTAAATCCCCCTTCAAAAGGGGGACTTAAGCATCCCGATCAAGTTCCCCCCTTTTGAAGGGGGGCTAGGGGGGATCAACTGATAGGAATGATTTTAGGACTTAATCTTTACTCTATAAATTAGAATTGAGAACCGTATCAATTGCTATTGGGTAAGCTATGTTTTAGAAAAATTCCTGATGTTTAGAAGCCAATGTTTGGCTCATGATTTCTTCTGATGGTTTCCATAGAGAAAATCAGAATCCCCAGCATCCGTTAAATGTTGGGAGGCGATCGCCTTGAGATTTAATATGAAATGGAAGAGCGATCGCGTCTTCTGTCTAGCCCATGCACCTCACAACTGATTGTTTCCCTGAAGTGATTCAATCGCCCTGCGAATACCCTCAACCACACTCACAAAAGCCTCATCCCGATTTTCCCAAAGCGTGATCGGTTTACCGTTAGTTGGTAGTGGCGAAAGATGGCTAAATGGACTGCCCTGCCAATCGGTGGGCTTAAGCAGGACAGGAATTACGCGAGCAGTCCCTGCTGCATGTCGTTGGAGTGCTCGTTGTAATTCTAGTTCGTAGCAGTTGTTGGATGCAATGAAATTAGAACTGATTAGCAACAAGATGATTTGGGCTGTCTCGATCTGTTGTCTAATCACTGCATCCCTTTCGACCCCAGCTTCAATCTCACCCATATGCCATGCTTGGATTTTGCCTTGACGCTTAAGATTGGCGAGATGTCGATCCAATTCCTCGCGTAAGTCATAATCTTTATGGGAGTAAGATATGAAGACACTAACAAGTGCAGATATTGCTAAAGTTGCCTTCCTATAGACTGCTGATTGACTGCATGATAACTTTTCCCAAGGCAGCAAAAGCGCATCCTCAATTTCAATCCGAGCCAAATCACTTACGACTCCTTGGATCTTTAGTAGATCAACAAGAAATTTATTAGCATCATGATAACTTTGTATTTGTTGGTGTTGAGTATTTGTGAATTGCCAACTGTGTCCAATGTTACGATAATTAATCATTATCTGGCGCAGTTGTTCAACCCACTCATCTCCGCTAGCCTGCCACCATTGCTCGAATTCTCTAGTCCCTCTGAGAGCTTGGGGTAATTTTGTCCTGAGTTGTTCTAATTTATTCGCTAGCCTGATGTCAAGATCTCGAGATCGGGCCCGATCGAGTTTGAGATTTCTATCTAGAGCAAGGTCACCGGTACGAGCAAGAGCAAGGACAAGGGCACTATCAACATCGAGATTGGGTTCTAAGCTGTGATCTTGATCACTAACGAGGTCGAGGACAAGATTAGGATCAAGGGCCAAGGCTAGAGCAAGGTCAAGAGCAACAGCAAGAGCTAAAGCACGATCAGAGTCACGAGGGAGATCAAGGGCAAGGTTGCGGGCATGAGCAAGATTATAGACATGGTCGTGGTCGAGAGGAAAGGCTAGAGCAAAATAGAAAGCTCGAACTGCTGCTGATTTATATCTCACTTGAACAGACTCTGCCTTCTGAAAAACCCACGTCAGAAATTGAGTTAATTCTGGCTCATCCACGATCGATAGATCGATAGATTGTTTAATCATCTGTAATAGCTGATCGGCAGGTTGGTGCGATTTGACCAGGTGTTTAATAATTTCCTGCCATTGTTGATTTGTAATTGTTTCAACGAGGTGTACAGGGGATAATTGAGTCAGCCACTGAATCGTAAAGTGCTCTTGGAAGGTTAAATGAGAAAAAGACCAAACCTCATCTGCCCGTTCAATTAGCAAACCATGTTGCGCCTCAATAGCCTTTAGAACTGCAACTCCCTCATTCCGATTATCAAGCTTTAAAGACTTGGCGATCTGAATTGCAATTTCATCTTGGCTAAACAGCACGAAATTCTTCAGATTTTCAAATTTTCGTACAGCAATTTCAGTGAGCAATTCCTCTTTTTTTTCAACGCTCAATTTTTGATAGATTTTACTTCCTACTTCCCAATTATCAATCTCTTTAGCATCGTTCCATTTATTCAAGAGTAACTTAATTCCTTTTTGAAACAACCAAACTCTGTCTGACGGAATTTCTCCTTCATCTTGAAATACTAAACACATCAGACTTAATAACACTGGAGTAACTGTCAGTTCTCTGAGCGATGGATTGTTATCAACTACATTATTAAATGTTTTCCAATACAAGGTAGATTCCCTTTGAAAATTGCTACCCGAGTTAAACCAGTTCTGGACAAATTGTTTTACTTGTTCTGGATTAAAATCTGCTACTTCTACTGAAACAAATCCGTTGGGAATTGAAGTCATAATCTGAGTACGACAGGTTAAGATAAAATGATTGTGGGGATAATGTTCTGCAATCTGTTGGAGTTGAACTTGCACTTTGCGTCGAAGATCACTTGTGGGTACTTCATCCAGACCATCCATCAGTATTAAAAGCTTGCCCTGGATTAAAAGGGTCTGTAGCAACAAGTTATTTAACTGTTGCTGTAACTCTCTAATTTGCTGATTCTTTTCTAGGAATTCTCTTGAAGCTGTATTTTTTTCGCTTAATTCTTTAATTTTCTGTTTAAGTTCTCTAATCTGATATCCATCGTCTACCGTGAGTTCCTTGCCAATTGCATCTAATAAATGCCAATTTTCATTTTGAATTCGACGGAACTCTATCAGAACAGCAATTAGATCTGGTTGAAACTGCCCCTTACACCAATCCACTGCTAAGTGCTTCAGGAAAGTTGTTTTGCCTGATCCAGGCTTGCCCAGAATTACTAATTTGGAATGCTGATTTGCAATCTCGAAGCCTGGATTTCGGCGGAGACGCTCACCCAATCCTAAGCGATCATTTCGCAGATCAAAAGTTTGCAAAAGTTTCGACTGCGATACGTGAAAAGTTCGAGGCGATCGATTCAGCAACCAGACATCTACATAAAGCTGATCCACCCCAATCTCCTCCCCACTCAGTAGTCGCATCCGACTATGCTGGTTGAGGATTTTCTGGCGGCAATGCTCTCGAATTTGCTGGAGTGAATCGGTCTTGTTTTCGGGTTGGAGAGCGTTAGGAATCGCCTGAACCGTAGAGACCTCTTGCCACCTCAACCACAGCGCCAAGCAGAGCTTACGAAACTCCGCCTCACGCACAGGCTCCGGTTTGAAAAAAGCGGTGACAGTGGTGCGGGACATTTTAACGTGCACTGCTAGCTTCGATTTATTGCCCTCGAAGTATAGATTCAAAGCGTCGTTCGCTTTTGTCCAATCTGTCAGAACCAATTTGCGCGATCGCTCCATCCCTCCTATTGCTCCGCTATTCCAGCTTGGTCACTATTCTATCTACACGAACAAAGCTGGACAATGGTGAACACTCTTGAACACTGGCTGAACAATCCCTGAACAGCTTGCCTTGCATAGCTTTGAGAGACTGGAAGCATGTTAACCCGGTATCCAAACCATGAAGAAACAACTGTTTACTCTTGCTATTGTTATCACTGCGACTGCCTCAGGCACCAGCTTTTACCTTGCTACTCTGTCTAACCCGACCGATATTCAAAAGCAATTGAGTAACACGACCAATGGCATTGCGATCGCTGGAACAACGGCTATTTTTGGGCTACTTGATGATGAAGATGAAGATAACCTGAGTTAGAAAGCTGACAGGTTGACGTCTGAGCTTGGCGATTCTCATGGAAAACTGAAAACCTGAGGTTTGAAACTCGACGAGCTAGAACCAACGAATTTGATCCTGAGAACTCTACTGCTTGGCGATCGAACTGAGCTGTTTTTGCACAGGTTTAGGAATAATGACAGCGTAGCTCATCAGGGTTGTGGGGTTCGACTGGCAACATACTCTTGGAGCGTTTGATAATCACCTGCTTCATACGCTTTTCGAGCGGCTTCTACATCCGAGAGAACGTCTGGGGCATTTTCCAACGCTTCTTCTTCCGTTGCAAAAATCTGATCTTCCAAAATTTCTAAAAGTTTGTGCTTTTCGGGCAGATCAAGGGTCGAAATTGCCTCAATTAATGCGTCAAATGTAATTTTCAAACTTACAGTTGTTGTCATTTTTAGTGTCTTTTCTGGTTATTGCTTGCTCTAATCCCTTTTAATCCATCTTATAGCGTTCGTTCGGTAGGCATTGCCCATCCGACGACTCGCTAAAATCGCCTTATGAAGTTAACGAGTGGATTATGCTGTATTTTCTAGCCAAGCCGCGCTCAAAAGCAGTCGTTTTGTGGTCTGGGATCTGTCTCAGTACTCTAACGGCTTGCGGATCTTTCTCGTCTTCTACCTCAACCCCATCGTCTACAGCCAGTCCTGTCGATGCCGGTGAAACCACGGCTACATCATCAACTCAACCGTCTCCGGAGGTGTCTGATCTGGCGTCAACCATTGCAGTCGCCGGAGCCGATCTCTCTGGCAGCTATGCCATCAGTGGCACAAACCCCGATGGCACAAAGTATGAGGGCGGTCTAGCGGTAACGGAACGGGGGGATGTGTATCAATTTTCGTGGACTGCCGGAAATACATTCGAGGGGGTTGGCATCCAGTCGGGTGACTTTGTTGCGGTAGGCTATGGTGGCGAGGGTTGTGCTGTGGTCAATTACCAGATCCTGGAAGATGGGAACTTATCTGGCATCTGGGGTGCCTATGGTCAAAATCAGACAGGGACGGAGCAAGCCACCCGCAAGCAATCTGAAGATGGCATTGCTGGCACCTATACTCTCGCTGGCACCAATCCCGATCGCACGACGTATACGGGTGAGTTAACGATTACTCCGGCAGGAGATTTGTATCAGTTTGAGTGGCAGGCAAATGGCGAGTTTCGTGGGGTTGGCATTCAGCAAGGCAGTGCGATCGCCGTCGCCTATGGTAATGAAAACTGTGCGGTTGTAGGATATCAACGGCAACCCAATGGTGCGCTTGATGGCAAATGGGCATTTGTAGGGGCATCGGCATTGGGAACAGAACAGGCAACCCAACAATAGGACCCATGATGCGATCGCTCTGGTTTTGGATTAGCCTCATCGCTGTTATGATGACTTCTTGCCGCCCTCCGCTGACTCAGACTCTGATTCATTCTGGGTCTGACTGGGGCGTTCCAGCCATTGCCGAAGCCGCGACTATGACTACTATTTTGCAATTTGACTCGGCGTCTGATTTTTCTGAAGGGTTAGCCGTCGTGCGATCGGGCGATCGCTGGTTTTGCATGGACGAATCCGGTCAAATCGTCTCAGAGATCGATCCGGCGTTAGAAGCCATCTCTGCTTTTTCGCAAGGACGGGCACTGGCACGGGTTAACCAGGTCTATGGTTACATCGATCGCACGGGTGCGATTGTCGTTCCGCCCCAATATATCAGCGCCAATTCCTTTGCCGAAGGGTTAGCTGTCGTGCGTCCCGGCACCCGCTACGGCTACATTAATCCGGATGGGGAACTGGTGATTGAGCCGCAATTTCAACTGGCGGGCGAGTTTTCGCAAGGGTTAGCCGCTGTTAAGGTAAATGACCAATATGGGTTTATTGACCCCGGCGGCAAATGGGCGATCGCTTCTCAATTTGAAGATGCCTGGAGTTTTGCCGACTCACGGGCAGCCGTGCGGATCCGTGGCAAATGGGGCTATATCGATCCCACCGGGGCGATCGCCATTCCAGCAGATCTCGATGGTGCCTTTACTTTTTCTGAATCCTTAGCCAGAGTTCGCCGTGGTCAACAGTGGGGCTATATCAATCCCAGTGGCGTCCCGGTGATTCCGCCTCAGTTTGACTTTGCCTCTGACTTTTCTGAAGGGTTGGCTGCTGTTCTCCAGCATGGCAAGTGGGGCTACATTAACGCCGATGGCACACTGGCGATTGCCCCTCAGTTTGACTTTGCCGCCGACTTTTCCGAAGGGCTGGCATCAGTGAAACTGGGCGACCGCTTTGGCTACATCGATGCCACCGGAAAACTCGTGATCGATGCCCAATTTGTCAGTGCGGGTTCGTTTGCGCAAGGGTGGGCATGGGTGCAAATGGGCGATCGCTGGCGATATATCAACAAAACAGGAGATTTTCTAAAGGGAAACCGAAATTGGGGCTTATCTGACTAAAGTGAGGGAATCACAACACCGTTGGCGCGTCCTATCTCAGGTCAGTCAAACCCCCAGGGAATTGTTTTTTAAAGCTGCTATAGCAGAGGATGTGATAGGTTCTGAACTATAAATGTATCTCTCGCTACGAAAGCATTTCGACTGGCGGTGATACAACCATTCAAGCCAGTGTGCGTTGCTCACTGGAGAGCTGTTTTTAAACGTGAAAGCTTTGCCTTTACGCTTAAAGGTACTTTCTCTAGAAGTAATGCAAATCAGTTTGCGAACAGATAATGTATACGGAGTGAGGTTATAGATGAAAAAGGTTGAGGCGATTATTCGCCCCTTTAAGCTCGATGAAGTCAAAATTGCTCTGGTCAATGCGGGCATCGTAGGCATGACCGTGTCAGAGGTACGCGGATTTGGGCGGCAGAAAGGGCAAACTGAACGCTATCGGGGTTCAGAATATACCGTTGAATTTTTGCAAAAACTCAAAGTTGAAATCGTGGTTGAAGACGACCAGGTCGATATGGTAGTAGAGAAAATCATCTCTGCGGCTCGCACTGGCGAGATTGGCGATGGCAAGATCTTCATCAGCCCAGTCGATCGAATCATCCGGATTCGGACTGGAGAAACGAACCTGGAAGCCATCTAACCAGGCGTTATCTGGCGATCGCCGATTAATGAACGAGTAATTTTTTTGAGCGAGCGATGGCGAAGCCGTTGCTCGCTCAAAAAAATGGGTTTTATTCAATTCATCATCCTGAGCGTTATCTAGTGTTGCAAACACGAAATTTTGCAACATGGGGGGTGGGGGCTGCGCCCCCACGCAGGGGTGGAACCTTTGCACCCCCGTTGTAAAACGTTTAGTTGGGTCTACTAGATAGCCAGTTACGACCGCACTGGGGATCGGTGAGTCGGTAGAAGCAAGACTTTTACTGTGTTCAACACATGATCATCTTGCTTCTGAACGCGTAGTGTTGTAAGCGATCGCTATCCATCTCATCACTTTGCACCTCCGGCTCACCCCATTGGGCAACTTATGATTGACCACGATCGTTTGTTTAAAGAACTGCTCTCTACATTTTTCATTGAGTTTCTAGAACTGTTCCTGCCAGACATTGCTTGCACCATCGAGCGGGACTCGATTCGCTTTTTACAACAAGAATACTTTGCAGATTTAACGGCGGGAGAGGAGAAAATCATTGATCTGCTGGTTGAAGTGAAGCAAGCTCAATCGGCAGCAGCTTTTCTGGTTCATCTAGAAGCCCAGTCTTCTACAGAACAGAATTTCACACGGCGCATGTTCTTTTACTTTGCTCGATTGCACCAAAAATATTTGCAACGTATTTACCCCATTGTCGTCTTTTCGTTTGATGAACCCCAGAGAGAAGAACCGAATACATATCGCGTTGCCTTTCCCCATCGAACTGTACTGGAATTTAAGTTTGAATCAATTCAACTCAATCGTCTTAATTGGCGCGACTTTTTAACCCAATCCAATCCGGTTGCCGCTGCATTAATGGCTAAGATGCAAATTGCAGCAAGCGATCGCCCTAAAGTCAAAGTTGAATGTTTACGTCTTCTAGCAACCTTGCAATTAGACCCAGCACGGATGCGTTTAATTTCTGGGTTCATCGACACCTACTTACGGCTGAGCGATGTCGAAGAACAGGAATTTCAAGCAGAGATTAGTAAAATAGAGCCATTACAACGGGAGGGCGTCATGGAAATTGTCACCAGTTGGATGGCACGAGGAATCGAGCGGGGAATCGAGCAAGGAATTGAGCGGGGAATCGAGCAAGGAATCGAGCGGGGAATTGAGCAAGGAATCGAGCAGGGTGCAGTCCAGGAAGCCAGAACACTCATCTTGCGTCAACTTACTCGTCGGTTTGGAGACTTACCAGACTCAGTGCGATCGCCTATGACTGCCCTTTCTCTATCGCAGTTAGAAGCGTTAGGTGAAGCGTTGCTGGACTTTACTAAGCTGTCGGATTTAGTAGCGTGGTTGCAAGAACTTGAGTAGCGATCGCGTGATGCCCATCTAAAAAACCTGGTTCTAGCTCAGTGTGTGTTGCCCTGGTGTAGGGGCTTAGCATTTGTAAAAAATCCTTGATGTATCTCGAAAGTCCCTGCCCCAATGCTGAGGGCTTGTTGAAAATAGTTTCATGGTTTTGGCTGGCTGTTAGCTATTAGCCAACAGCTAACAGCCCAGCTCATGTTATTTCTTTACAGCTCCTAAGCCCTTATATGATTTGATGGCTTGCCACATGTCTGATGCCGAGTCCGATTTGTTTTATCAGCTTTCCTAAAGGCTCATCCTCTGCTAGCCTGATTCGGTTCGATTAGTTTTGGTGGGGTCATGGAGTTTTTACTAAAAGTTAAGCTGCTCAACGAGAATGCGCGTCTGCCCCAATATGCCCATGATGGGGATGCGGGTATGGATTTATTTGCAGCAGCTGAGAAAATGATTGAGCCTGGTGAAAGTGGGCTTATTCCCACCGGAATTAGCATTCAGCTACCACCTCATACGGAAGCGCAGGTTAGACCTCGAAGTGGATTAGCCCTCAAACACCAAATTACCGTTCTCAATACCCCAGGCACGATCGATGAGGGGTATCGGGGTGAGGTTGGGGTGATTTTAATCAATCACGGGAAACACCCTTTTCATGTAGCGATAGGGATGAAGATAGCCCAGATGGTGATTAAACCCGTCTTTCAGGTAGCCGTAGAGCAGGTTGAAGAATTGGATGCGACGGCAAGGGGCGCAGGGGGGTTTGGCTCAACAGGCGTTTAATGTTCTGCCCAACTGCTTTTTGTCATCGTCCACATATCGATATACCATGCAATTACCTCCACAAAAACCTACACCCCATCAACGACCCTCATGGGACGAATATTTCCTGATGCTGGCAAAACTAGCGTCTACCCGATCGACCTGTCTTGCTTTCCCGGTCGGAGCTGTCATTGTCAAAAATAAACAAGTCTTAGCGACGGGATATAACGGGCCACCTTCGGGGTCAGTTCATTGCATCGCCCAGGGCTATTGTTACGACGGGTTGAGCAGTTGTGATGCGAGTAAAGATATGCCGTCTCGTGCCGTTCATGCGGAAGCAAATGCACTGGCGCAAGCAGCTAAACACGGCATTCCAACCGATGGAGCCAGTATTTATGTAACGCTAGAACCCTGCTTATATTGTCTGAAACTCATTATTTCGGCGGGCATTCATGATGTGTTTTATGAAACATCGTTCATGTCTGAGAAGAGTGCAATTGTTCGAGATTCTTTCACGCTCGAAGGTTTGATTCAGTTACACAAAATTCAGTTGTCTCAGGATATTGCAGAGAGGTCAGCTATGTCTCTGTTAAAAACAACGTCGATAGTGGATTGATAACGGTGTGCAAGTTGTTCAGGACAGAAACGGTGTGGTGGGATGCTCTGCGTCCCACCACACCGTTCTGAATCACCCGCACAGCGCTATAGCAACCGTCGAGACGAAATCAGGAGTTTGTGTGAGAACCCTTGTCCTGATTAACCATTTAAATTGAAACTGCGACAGATGCTGTAGGGGGTTGGCAATGCCAAATCCTTAGAGAGATTGATGGGCTACAGATGCGATTGTTGGGTCACACGGCTTGATAGAGGGTATCGCGTTGTCGGGCGGGTCTCGCTAAAGACTGAATTGCTCCAACCAGATCGGCAACTTCCATACATGTTCCGCCTTGGGCACCTGCCATGGTGGTGATGTGTTCTTCCATCAAAGTGCCGCCGATGTCATTGCAGCCCCAGGTGAGGGCATCGGTTGCCCCGGCTAAGCCCAATTTCACCCAACTGGGTTGGTGATTGGCAATCCAATTGCCCAAAAAGATACGTGCTACAGCTGTTAGCAATAGCGCATCGGCTAATACGGGTTGGTCGCGCCCGACCCGTTTTCGCAAAGGTTTGGGGGCTTCTTGTCCGACAAAAGGCAACAAAATAAATTCGGTAATGCCGCGATCGCCAGTTTCAACAGCCGCCTGTTGCAGTGATCGCAAGGCTGCCAAATGGCGCATTTGCTGGGCGGGGGTTTCGATGTGTCCGGATAGCATCGTGCTGGTCGTCGGCATGCCCAAGCGATGTGCTGTACCGATAATATCGAGCCATTCTGCCGTATTGAGTTTTTCTGGACAGAGTACCTTGCGCACCTCATCATCCAGCACCTCTGCGGCGGTTCCGGGCATCGAGCCAACCCCAGCGGCTTGCAAAGCGGCAATCACCTCGGCATAGCTCAAGCCATCTTCGCGGCCAATAAATTGCACCTCTTGGGGCGAAAAGGCATGAAGATGCAGGTGTGGATAGGCGTCTTTAATGGTATGAATGAGCCGCAGATAAAACGATAATGAGGAGCCATCGATCTTGGCTTTGGGGTTTAAGCCACCCTGCATACAGATTTCTGTAGCACCCCGTTGCACAGCATCCGCTGTTTTTTCTAAAATAACCCCGTCATCGAGCCAATAAGCTCCGTCATCGCCCTCATCCCGACGAAATGCACAGAAGCTACAGTGCTGCTCGCAGATGTTCGTAAAGTTGACGTTGCGATTGATGACGTAGGTGACGGTATTCCCCACCTGCTGCTGCCGCAACTGATCGGCTACGTCTTGAATCTGGGCGATCGCCTCTGGTGCGGTCTGTTGCAAAAGCATGACCCCATCGGCTTCAGAAATATCATCTCCCGTCAGAGCGCGATCGAGGATACGATCTACGGTTTCAAAGTATTGAACAACCACAATGCCATCTATCCCCTACAACCTGTTTACCCATCATTGTAGAGATTATGTAGAGATTATAGACGGTGCTGATTTTGGCGATGAATGGGAATGCTGTAGACGCTGCCGATCGAGGTGCGATTGGGAGTAATGCAACGCTTCAGTCATACTAATTCAAACGAATTTTTGGGCAAATCGAAGTGCAGGAGGGGCTTGGCACTGCCAAGCCCGTACAGAGATTGGTCGTACTCTTAATTAAAATCAGGGCGCTGCCTGCGATCGCGCTTGTTTGATCATGGCAATCAGCGTATGGTGTGCATCTTCTGAGTCTTGTAGTTCGTGGTCAAACTCAATTCGTAGGGCTTTGGTTGAGCCGTCTTCTTGCACGTTTAAATCCATACCGCGAGGATCAATGCTGACCATCTCAGCGGCGATCGCCTGAGCGGCTCCTCCAAAAACTTTGGCATAGATAGTAACCGCTTCAGCATGATCTTCATTCATATGTTTGCAAATGCGATCGCTGATAGCAGGAGAAATCGGATCAGCCATGAGCAACGTTCCTTAATTTCAATCGGTGAATCTTATTCAGGATCGGGGATTTAATAAGCCCGCAAATTTAGGGTTGGAAGCGTGGCGTCGCCGCACTTCCAACCCTAAACTTCTGGGTTTTCATTAATCGCTGATCCTTACAAAACATGTTGGGTTTCTAAGAAAAACACTGCCAGACGAAAAATACTACCGGCGATATAGGTGATCAGCACCACGCTGATCAGGACATTTATAGCATTACGTAATTTTTTCTTCATTGATTAAAAGTAAATCCTGAATCTTGAATGGGGGTATTGTCTGTGCCAGAGTGTCTCTAAAACGGGGTGGGCAGACGCGATAGTTTATGGCCTTCGGGCACAAACCATTGCGTCTGCGGCTAGCCTCTTAGAGATTTGTCGCAAGTAAGCCGTTCATTTCTAGGGTCTGGTTTAAAGGTTGTTTTTTCGTGCGCGAAGCGCACGAAAAAACAACCCTCTTAGCGAGTTTTAAAACACGCCCCAGGAGATATGAGGCATAAATCGAGCATCAGCAAGCGTTTACGTCCGACAGGACTGATCTGCTCTCACTCTATCAGGCAAGATGGAACAGTTTGAAAACCCATTGTTATTTTTTCAGAAACGGTCTAGTAGACCCAATTAAACGTTTTATAGCGGGGTGCAGGGGTTCCACCCCTGCGTGGGGGCGCAGCCCCCATCCCCCAGGTTGCAAAATTTAGTGTTCGCAACACGAGTTGGCTTGTCCCTGGATTCAGATGAGGACTCCGTCAAACCTATGCCACCACGTAAATATTGTTATTGGTCAGCTTTAGACCCGTCGAAAGCACTGCCAATTTAAATGCAGTGGCACTCCCCGTGCCATCGGGATCGAAGAACAATAGCCCCGTGTCGTCGTTGTAAATAAAGCGATCGCTAGAGTCTTGCGCGGAGGAACCAATCCGAAATTGCGAGACATCGATGAAGTTATTGGTTCTTAAGCCACCGCCAAAGCCATCCGCAGACACTTGAATAAAGTCGTCCACTACTGCAAAATCGGTAATCCGATCGGTGCCTTCATTACTCTTTTGGTAATAAAAAGTGTCGCGCCCTGTGCCGCCGACTAAGGTATCGGGACTGGAACCACCCAGCAAGACATCATCGCCCGTACCACCATCCAGGCGATCGCCACCCGTGCCTCCAATCAAATCATCATTGCCAGAGCTGCCCACCATAATATCTTTGGCGCTGCCTCCTTCCATGCGATCATCTCCGTCTCCCCCGGTGAGGCGATCGGTGCCATCCCCTCCATCTAACCAGTCGTCTCCGGTGCCGCCCGAGATCACATCATTGGCTTGATCGCCAAACAAAATATCGTCTCCCTGACCGCCATAGAGCTTATCATTGCCCAATCCACCAAAACACCGATCGTTCCCATCATCGCCGGTGACGCGATCGTTGCCCCCACCGCCATAAAGCTCATCATCTCCTTCATCGCCACCCAGACGGTCGTTGCCATCATCGCCAAAAATATTATCGTCACCCCCCAAGCCAAAGATAAAATCTCGACCCGCTAGAGCAAGAATCGTATCTGCTTTTGTCCCGCCTTCAAAATTGTCATTCCCATCGGTCAAATTTGTATTTGCCATACTGAAAACTCTCCTTGCGATCGCGATCGTCATCAAAAAAAATACAACAGATTCGAAATAGAACCTACCCAATAGGGTAGTTCAAAAAACTTGTGGTTGAGGGTAAGATTCCTGCGATTAAATCTGCTATGAAATCGACTATTCCCTATAGCTCACGTTATGCTGCCAGTGAACAAAACCTCTTGATGTAGCGTCTTTATCGTAGGAACTCAAGTCACAAACTCTATCTATAGCAAATATTGATTTGCTTCAACAGGTGTCGTCCATGTCTTAACAAAACTTGAGTCAAACGTAAAGGATACGCGCAACAATAGCCACAACATTAGGAAGGGGTTTGCCGATTCAACATCAACAACGCCGAACGAATACCATTGAAAAGAAGTCTATTCAATCGACAGACTTAATCATGCAAAAGTTTCATTTTTAATCTTCTTGTTAGGATTGTTAGAAAATGCAAATAGGCACTTCGAAATCAGAAAATCTCTCTGATCCAATTTCAAAGAATAATAGATTGAAGACTGACGATCTTCCCCCAACGGTTCATCTTAAATCGGGTGTCCAAAAGAAAAACTTGCCCAGTTTTGCCAAAACGATACTGACCACTCTGACGCTGAGTACGCTGCTCACGAGCTGCACTACAGTCACGACCCGTGAATATGATGCCACCGCTCTAGTTAGCTATACCTGGCAAGTCGAATATTTACGCGATTCTGAAGGTCGGCGTCAACGATTTGAAAAATTTGCCTCGACCTCACTGCTCAACCAAAACGGACTACGCCCCGATGATGCCGTTACCGGACCCGATGATCAGGGGCTGTGGTGGCCCGCGTTGCCACCCCGACCGACCGTAGATGAGATGGAAGCAAGACAGCAAGGTCAAGAACGGATCGGCACCCCTACTTTAATTAAGTCTGTGGACTATTCCCTCAGTTTTGATATGAATGGGCAACCTCGCATTTTGCCCACCGATTATTCTGTCTATCGGCAGGTGGTCAAAGCCTATCCAGAACAACGACCGTTGGAATTGACCTTAGGGGTGAATGATGGCTCCGTGGAAAAAGCAGAGCCTCAATAGACCCATGCTGATTTTTCTGATTCTGACGGATGTTGTAGTTAGGATCACAGATTAATTAACCTGTAATTCTTTTTGAGAGCGCGGCTCCACCGCCGCGCTCTCAAAAAGAATCGGGTTTTATTACATCCACGATCCTCAGCATGTTGTTGGTGCTGATGTTGAGGATGAAGGTGAATGTGAACCCTTGGGGTTCGCGCTCACCTTCATCCCTCGGTTAAACCATGCCTAATCGAGGGACACATCGTAGGTCAAATTGCCCAGAGAAACGCGATCGCCTTCTACCAACTTGCGACCTCGCCGGGTTTCGATCTGGTTGTTGACCTTGACTTCCCCTGACTGAATTAACGATTTTGCCTCACCGCCCGTTTGGGCAACGCCGATCCACTTCAAAAATTGATCGAGCTTAATGAAATTGCTTGCAGCACTCATAAATATTCCAAAAGATGTCCTAAATCCGAATGATTCGTGTGAGAGTAATACTTCCAATTGTCCGTCTTTTTTTTGGAAAGGCGCGCGGCGAGCGTTTCCGAACAATAGCAATGGCTCATTGAGGACTGCTATATACTTTATTAAAAATACGCAAAGAATTGTTAAGATAACTGCAAGACTCCTTTCTCTAGCGCCCCTTTGGGGATATCGATCGACGGCATGACGGCATTTAACACAGCTGAACCCATCCTGCGACGGAAGCAGCAGGCATTAGATATCCAGGATCTTTGCGGACTATTTAAGCTCCATATTCAGGTTAACGATCGCATTCTATTGTCCCGGTTTTATACCCGCATTGATCAGGTGTTTTTGCTCTGGGGCTGTGTTACAGGCGTGATTTTTCTGACCGCTGAAGTTCTGCCAATCAGTTGGCTAACTCAGTCAGTGCTATGGTCGATGCTAACGCTCATTGCCAGCTATAGCACCCTCCGTCTGACATGGTATTGGGTCACCGTCGAACAAGTCCGCTGGGTTGTCTATGGCTGGGTTGGGTTGATGCTGATAGGTGTGGGGGTGACGAATCTGGGTATCTTTGGCGGAGTCTGGCAGATCTTGCCCTATCTTTGCCCCCTGTGGTTGGGGTTGAGTGCTGTTGGCTATTTTGGTACCGCCTGGGGATTGCGATCGCGTGCTTTTTTGTTCACTGGCATGTTGCACCTGATGGCGATCGCCCTTTTACCCATGTTTCCGGGGAGCCAATATTTAATCTCAGGCTTGGTTATGTCTGGTAGCCTGTTGTTTTTGGCAGAAGTGCAATGGGATATGCAATCAACCAGCCGTTATACGGCTTTGACAGCAGCTCAGCAACAATTTAATCAGGCTCAACAGAGACAACGCCAGATCGTTAAGGATCGTGGATTAAATAAGATCGAATATTAAATCGTTTGGAGGGGCGAACGACCGTTCGCCCGTACAACAAATCAGCGGAGTTATTTAATTCCATTCCTAACCATATATAGCGCTGTGCAGGTTGATTCAGTACGGTGTTGTGGGGCGCTCCGCGCCCCACAACACCGCTTGTGTACTTAACGAACTTGCACACCGCTATATATAGCAATCCTATTTGATTCGTGAAAATGATCGGTTGTGAAAGCGCCCGCCCGAAGGGCGGGCGCTTTCACAACTGATTTAGGATCGCTATAGCGGTGTGCATGGGGGCGCAACCCACACCCCCTTGGTGGTGCAGAAAAGTCTTGAAAGGCTTATTCTGCTGAGAGTCTCAAATGAGATAGGGAGTACCCGAAAGGGGGCGTTTCATGAGACGCTGAAGTTCCCCAACTATCAGCAAACCTCATGGAAACACCCCTCTTGTATCGTCAACTGCAAGACCAACTCCGTCAATGGGTATGCCCGAAAGACCAACGACATCTCCAGGGCTTTAGCGAAATTGTTGCGGCGATTCTGCAATCGCAAAGTGCCTGCTTAGGGGAGTGGATCACCTATCTGCGACACCGGGATTGCCAAGCTCGTGCTCACATGGAGCGATTGAGTTATTTTCTCCATAATCAACAGATTAATGCTGAGCGGTTTTATGAACCCATGCTACGCCATGTTTTGACAGCATTTGTTGGAGAAGCCGTGTTGCTCACGCTTGACACCAGTATGCTGTGGGATCAGTTTTGTTTGATCGAAGTCTGTTTTGCCTGGGGTGGACGCTCCTTTACCTTGGCTCAAGTGGTGCTGGAACATGGCAGTGCGATGGTGGGTTTTGAGCAGTATCAACCTTTGCTAGAGCGTGCCAAACATGTCTTACCACCGGGGGTTCAAGTCACCTTGCTCGCCGACCGAGGCTTTGAACATGCGTCGTTAATCCGCTGGCTCAGCCAGCACCAATGGTCTTGGGCAATCCGGGTCAAATCAGATCTGACGGTCACGCTTGCCAAGGGTCAAACCCACTCAGTAGACCAACTCATTCCACCCTCTGGGCAGGCTTATCTGTACCAGAATGTAAGGGTCTTCACGGACATTGATGCTCATCTTGTCACTGCCCAACTCAGCGATGCGAAAGACGCTTGGGCGGTTCTATCGGACCATCCCCCCTCGTTGCAAACCTTTGCCCTCTATGGTCAACGATTTGGTGGCATTGAACCCCATTTCAAGGATTACAAGTCTGCCGGTTTCAAGGTTTTGCAGTCCGGATTACGGAATGCTCAGGCTCTGACTTGCTTATTGATGCTACTGGATTGTGCCACACTGATTGCCTTGATGTTAGCGATGCTGCTGGTGCGAGCCAGACAACGAGCTTCGATTGATTGGCACGGAGAGCGGGGTTTGAGTTTTCTGCAATTGGGTCTGCGTCAATTGGCAGGGCTTTGCTATCAACGCTTACCCTTGCCCTCACTGTTAGCGTTGCCCAAGACAAACCCACCTCCAGCTTGTGCTTCCCGAAAGAAGCGAACCGCATTGGATTGCCGCATTGAGTTCTCTAAAGTCGTTTCATTCTCATAGTGAGACAGCTATGAGTTTTCTGCACCACTAAGCCCACACCCCTATGGTGCAAAATTTAGTGTTTGCAATGCTAGCTCGAGGTCGAATGCAGAGGGCTAGGAGCTGATGACTATATTTTTTTAGATATCTGTTTCAATACTGTTGGTTTGAGTCACAGGGAGAGTAATAACAAACTCTGTTCCCTGATTGAGTTGCGATTGACAACTTAATTGCCCGTGATGCCGACCCACAACGATTTGATAGCTAATCGCAAGCCCCAATCCTGTTCCTTTGCCAATAGGTTTGGTCGTAAAAAATGGATCAAATATTTTTTGTTGAACATCGGCTTGAATGCCTGCACCATTATCGGCAATCGAAATTTTGACCCAGTGTTGATTAATACATTCAGTTGTAATGCGGATAAAGGATGGGGTTGCGAGATTGCGAGGTCGAGACGGTTCTTTTAAAGCATCGATCGCGTTACTCAAAATGTTCATAAATACTTGATTGAGCTGCCCTGGATAACACTGCACCAGGGGCAAATCACCATAATGTTTGATCACGGCGATCGCTGGTTCGGATGTACCTGATTTGAGACGACTGGACAGGATCATTAAGGTGCTATCAATGCCCTCATGGATATTGACGGGCTTAACGTCGGCTTCATCCAGTCGAGAAAAGCTACGTAGCGAGCTAACAATTTCTCGGATGCGCTCAGCCCCGACTTTGATCGAACTCAACGACTTGGGCAGATCTGTCATGATGAAATTCAAGTCGCGATTGTCTAACTCTGCCTGCACGTCAGCGGGCAAATCAGTACAATGCTGCCGATAGATCTGCACCGTTTCAAGTAAGGTTTGAGTATATTTTTGGATATATTGCAAGTTGCCGTATACAAAACTAACCGGGTTATTAATTTCGTGGGCAACACCGGCAACGAGTTGCCCCAAACTCGACATTTTTTCGCTTTGAATCAGTTGGGTCTGAGCCTGTTTGAGTTCTGCCAGCGTGCGTTCTAAGTGAATTGTCTTTTCGCGCAGTTGGGCTTCTGACTGACGCAATGCTGCTTCTGCTTGCAATCGCTCTGTAATATCGGTTTGGACGCCAATGAAGTGGGTAATGCTGCCTGCCTCATCGTAGACAGGAGAAATCTTGAGTTCATTCCAAAAGTACGTGCCGTCTTTGCGATAGTTTTTGATCACAACCTGACATTCCGTACCCTGTCGCAACGCTTGCCGGATTTGCTCGATGGTGTCTGGGTCGGTTTCGGGACCCTGTAAAAATTTGCAGTTGTGCCCCAATACGTCTTCGGGTGTGTATCCGGTAAGCAATTGAAAAGCAGGATTGCAATAAATGATGGGGCGGTTGGGTTTGGTTGCATCGGCAATCACAATTCCACAACTGGTGGCTGCGATCGCCCGATCGTACAGCCAAAACGTATCTTTTGATGGCACACTTCCTTCAGACAAGCGGATGATGCTGTCGATGTCGCGTTTTGATAATTGCCCAAAAGATTGAGTCACGGCAAAGTCCTGCATCCTAACAGGTGCTTTTGAAGTCATCGGAAATGCCTTAAAGTTTGAAAAATAGTAGCGAAGCGGTGTGATGCGACCCGTTCTTAACTGAGGCTTAAGGATTGTTGTGTACCTAGACTAAAACCTTAAACTTCTGTAAAGATTATAACCTTATTTTCATAGGTTTTAAAGGTAGATTTAAACTCGCCAATCAATTTTTAGGTGCAACCCCTGTTTTCAAATGAGCGCGTTTACTGAGCGATCGCTCAGTCATCAAAATTTAAAATACAGGGGATATTCAGCATTTCCGAAAAATACGGAGAATTTGGGGCGGATTTTATAAGGTGTTGATCACTGTTTGTAACGTTCAGACTGTGAGCGTTGCCAAACAGGTATCACCCTTTCCAGAGCATCATCGGCGGAATCGTTGCCAGAGTTGGCGAACCTGATGTTTAACCTGGGCAACGGCTGCCGAAGAGGCAAGGTAGTCTTGAAGTCGCTGTTGTTGCTGCCCAACCGTTTGTTTGACCTGCGCTACAAGGTCAGACGCTGCGATCTGCTCCTGAACTCGTTGCTGGTATTGCCCAACGGTTTGCTTGAGGTGGGCAATTCGATCGGGGTCAGTTACCTGGGCTTTGCTCCAGTGCCAGAGTTGGACGGCTTTGGCTTGCAGTTCGGGTAGTTTTGCCTGCATGGTTGGCACCGCTTCTGCCCTGATCCAGGTTTGTAAAGATTGCCAACCCTGCTTCAAGGTTACGGTTAGCCGGGGCGCAATGTCCGTCATTACCTGCTGGCGTAGCTTTTGCCCGGTGTGGAGAACTCGGTCACGCAATCTGGGGATTAAGTCTGGGGCAGCAATGTCGTCTCGCAGGTGTTGCCACAGGTCTTGCACGCGTTGCCGCAGAGCCGGGAAATCGGCAGACATTGCCTGCTCTTGCAACCAGTTCCACCAGTGCGGCACCTGTTCCTCTAGCCATGCCATGCCGCGATCGAGCCAGGTCAACAGTTGTTCTAACGGATGGCGGACATAGCCGATGAACGTAGCCTGGGTATCAATATAAGAGGCTTGATGCTCCACAGATGGAGACGTGGCACCTTTAACCAGCGATGTTGCTGCCTCAGCGGCTGCCTGTAACAATTTGGCAGGGGTAGAGGTTGCGGTTACGGCTGGCTCAGCGGTCTGCGGTTGAGCCGTTTCATGGGTGCCGACTGAGCGCAATGAAGCGTCAGGATTCCAGGCTGCATTGGTCAGCGATACAGCTTGAAAGGGAAAACCAGACCACAGGGGTGAGCCAGTCTGACGTCCCTGTAAAAGTGGTGAATTATCCAGCAGTCCTTCTTTGGCAGGGGCGTTGAGGGCGCTATCTAATACGCGGTTAGGGGCGGACACATTGACCAGCGAGCCACCTTCTGGGCTAAGCTGTAACACCGATCGCTGGAATAGCCAGTGTGCCCAGTTAACTGCCGTGTTCGCTGCCGGTAGTAGGGGAACGTGCCATTTGGGGGTGGTGTTGGGTGTAGCCGGGGTTGGCTCAGCCGCAGACAGTAGTTTCAGGGCTTTACCTCCCAGTTGACGCGCGATCGCCAATTGGCTGTCTAACGAAACCTGGACAATGGCAACAAACGTTGATTCTTGAAACAGATTGGTGGCAACGGCGACGGGGCTGGTCTGCATCCATGCCATCAACTGGCGGAATTGTTGCACTGGTGGCAATAGATTTTTGCGCCGCACGGGGAGGGGTAAGAAAGGCGGCAGCGATCGCTGGGCAGCTTGTAATCGCTTGCGTTCGCGCCAATAGCCTGCGACTTCCCAGGCAATCTGCTGGCGCAACTGCCATTGTTGCTCGGCAGTGAGAATATCTAAAATCTGGTTGTGGTTTGTCACCAACACCATGGCGCGGTTGCTCAGCAACGATGCAATTCCCTGAATTTCGCCAACCGCTTCGATTTCTGACAAGGTCGTCAGGCGTTGTTCGACCGTACCCGATAGCTCCAGGGTAGCGGCGATCGCCTGGGTTTCTGCCAATTGCAACGCACTTAACGGAGCCGTCAGGGGTGGATCGATCGGGGGGATGTCCATCCGCAATCCCGCTGGCAGAGGGGGCAAAGCCGCTGGTGTAACAAACTCTTTCACGGCTCTCAATACCCGCCGGACGGGGGTATCCGCTTGGGGTGCGAGGCTGGGTCGGGTCGGATAGATAATGCGTTGAATCACCCGATTAGCCGCTTGCAACCGGGGATAGGCTTGTCGGGTTGCCTGTCGCAGTTGTCGATCGACCATGCGCGCAGACTGAAACAGCGCATAGATGGGATACAGGGCAATCTGAGTGCCCCAAATCATGCCAACTTTGACCTGTCTCAGGGTTTGAGCCAGGCGATCGCGCAACCGTAACGACTGCTGCGACACCAGGCTAAACATTCGACTTTGAAAACGACCTGTAGAAGCCATCGCAGTTCAACCCAATAACTGGAATGTAATTTATAGCGCTTTGCGTCTGGATAGATTCGGTTGTCGTGTGAGAGCCGCGCGGAGCAAGGCTCTCACACGACAACGCATACGTCATATAATCTTGAGCCATGCCATGAGCAGGCGATCGCCTTCCCATACCATCAACGAATCCGTTTGGTGATATAAGCAGGGGGATGCCTTGATTTTAGTGGAAAGATGACCGTCTCTGTTAACTCTGCCGATCCCTCAGCACAAGATTTTGTTACAAACGCCATTCAACGTCTGCGCCACCTGACGCAAATCGATGTTCAGTCCAGCTGGCGCTATATGTTAAGCGATGTTCCGATGGAGCAAGCGGTTCAACCTACAACCTGGGATGATTGGGCGATCGCAGATCTGAATGCGCGGCACCACATTGCCTGGGCAAAGGGGCAGCAGGTGCTCTGGCTGGGGCAGCAGATCCGGGTTCCCTCAAATTCTCACGGATATCCCTTAGCTGGATTGGTGCTGCGGATTGCTTTGACCTGGTGGGCAGAGGACGCTGAAATTTTTGTCAATGGCGATCGCGTGCAAGCGGGAGATTTGTTTGATTGTTCTACTCGCATTTGCCTCAGTGCGGCGGCACAACCGGGAGATATCTTTAATCTAGCGCTACGGCTGATCAGTCCGGGGCACGATGAGGGTGCTCTGGTGCGGTCTGTTTGCCTTTACGAAGTTGCGGATTTAGCAGATGCCGTTTGTCCAGAGCCGGGATTTGTTGCCGATGAGCTAGCTGTGGTGCAGCACTATCTCACTGCCTTCGCGCCGGAGAACTTATTGGAACTGGAAAGGGCGATCGCGCGAATTGATTGGACGATGGTGGGCGATCGCTCAGCATTTGATCACGCTTTGGCAACAGTTCGGCAGACCTTAATTCCCTGGAGTGACTGGATCAAACACCGCCAGATCAATCTATTAGGACATGCCCATTTGGATCTGGCGTGGTTGTGGCCGGTCGCTGAAACCTGGGATGCTGCAGAACGCACATTCGTCTCTGTTCTGGCGCTTCAGCAAGACTTTCCAGAGCTGATCTTTTGCCACTCCAGCCCTGCGTTGTATGACTGGTTCGAGCAAAACCGTCCTGACTTATTCGCCCAAATCCAGCAGCAGATTGCTGCCGGACGTTGGGAAGTGGTTGCCGGACTCTGGGTAGAACCGGAACTCAATCTGATCAATGGAGAATCGCTGGTGCGTCAGGTGTTGTACGGTCAGCGCTATGTCCGGGAAAAGTTTTCGGCTGGAGATGTGACTGGAGATGCGTTAAACACCGCTCCGCTCTGCAAAGTTGCCTGGTTGCCGGATAGTTTTGGGTTTACCTGGCAACTACCACAAATCCTCAAACAAGGGGGCGTGGATTATTTCGTCACTCAAAAGTTGCGCTGGAACGACACCACTCAATTTCCCTACGACTTGTTTTATTGGGAAGCGCCCGATCGCACTGCCATTCTCAGTTATATGTCGCCGCCCATTGGTGAAGGCATCGACCCGATCAAAATGGCAACCTATGCCTGCACCTGGGAACAGAAAACCGGAATTTCCCATGCCTTCTGGCTTCCCGGTGTTGGTGATCATGGTGGGGGTCCCAGTCGGGACATGCTTGAGGTTGCTCGTCGGTGGCAGCGATCGCCTTTCTTCCCTCGGTTGGCGTTTGGGACGGTGTTGGGGTATTTGGAGGAGTTGGGAGGTGAGGGAGATGGGGATGGAGGGATGAAGAGTAGGGGTGAAGGGATGAAGGGTGGGGGAGATGGGGGAGAGAGAGATGAAGGGATGAAGGGTGGGGGCGCGATCGGGGGTTTGGCTGGTGGGGCTGGGTTGCCGATTCCTGATTTTCCGGTCTGGAATTCTGAGCTGTATCTGGAATTTCATCGCGGTTGCTATACCACTCATGCGGGTCAAAAGCGGCAAAATCGTGAGTCTGAGCGGTTGTTGTATCAGGCGGAGGTGTTTGCGTCGATAGCAAGTTGGCTGACGGCAGCTCGGTATCCTAAGGCTGAAATTGAAGCGGCGTGGAAGCGGGTGTTGTTTAATCAGTTTCATGACATTCTGCCCGGTTCGGCGATTCCGCAGGTGTTTGTCGATGCGGATCGCGCCTGGGCGGAGGTGCAAGCTGTGGGGCAGCAGATTTTAGCGGAGGCGTTGGGGGCGATCGCCGCTGACATCGGTTTACCGCAACCGCCTGATGAAAACAGCCAACCGATTTTGGTATTCAATTCCCTCACCTGGGAACGGTCAGAACTGGTGGCGATCGCCCTTCCGGCTCAATCGATGGAGCAAATCTGGCAGGTGCATGACCTCAACGGCAACCCCGTCCCCAGCACCATTGGCATTATCGAGGATATTGATGGGAATCAGGGCAAAGATACGACGCTTCACATCCAATTCCTAGCCCAATCTATCCCCGGCATCGGCTACCGCCTCTTCTGGCTCACCCCTACTC